>CAZYJK010000039.1:0-15015 GCA_964647865.1 uncultured Veillonellaceae bacterium
CTCTTTGTTCAGTTTTCAAGGAACCCCGTCTCACGACGCTTTTATATATTAGCACAGGCCCCAGAGGCTGTCAACACCCTTACAAAAAGTTTTTACAATGGGTGCTACGGATAAGGATGGGGAAAACGGATTGCGTTTTCCCCATCAATAATTGACTACTGGGATTTTAATGTTACCACGGTTTTATTGACTTGTCAACGAGTCGTCTAAATTGTTTACGCAATTATTCTTCGGGTATTTCAGTGTTCAGCGGTTCGATTACGACTGCCGGTTTGTCGGCGTCTTCACTCGCTTTATCCACCATGGCCAGCGCCACGATCCTCTGGTTGTCGACCATCCTCATCAATGCCACGCCCTGCGTGTTGCGGCCGATGACGCGGATCTGCCCTACATCCATACGGATGATGATGCCGTCATTATTGATCAGCAGCAGGTCTTGTTCCGGTTTCACAACACGCAAGCCTACAACGGCGCCGGTTTTTTCCGTGACTTTTAAGTTAATCAAGCCTTTTCCGCCACGCGTCTGGCTGCGATATTGATCGACTGCGGTCCGCTTACCGAAGCCTTGCTCCGAAACAACCAGCACCTGACTGTTCGGCGTCATGATTTCCATGCCGACAATCGCATCCATTTCCTGCAGATTGATGCCTTTAACGCCGCGAGCCGACCTGCCGACCGGACGGACATCTTCTTCCGAGAAGGTGATCGCCATTCCGTCGCGTGTTCCCATGATGATGGTCTGGCAACCGTCAGTCAACTTGACGCCGATCAAATCGTCGTCGTCATCCAGTCCGATCGCAATCAGTCCATTCTTGCGAACCGAATCAAATTCCAGTAAGTTGGTCTTTTTGACAATGCCGTTGCGGGTTCCCATAAATAGGAAGGCCCCTTCGACAAATTCCCGAATTGGAATGACTGTCGTCACTTTTTCATCCGGCTGCAAGGACAACAGGTTGATAATCGCGGTGCCGCGCGCCGTCCGGCTGGCTTCCGGCAACTCGTAGCCTTTTAAAACAAAGACCCGACCGCGACTGGTAAAGAAGAATACATGATGATGCGTTGTCGAGGTAAACAAGTGCTCGACGAAATCTTCTTCCTTGGTGCCGGCACCCTGGATGCCACGCCCGCCCCGCTTTTGGCTGCGGTAGGTGTCGATCGGTTGCCGTTTGACATAACCGGAATGGGTAATTGTGATTACGATGTCTTCTTCGGCAATCAGGTCCTCATTGGTGAAGTCCTGCATCTGCTGAATAATCTGCGTGCGGCGTTTGTCGCCGAATTTGCGTTTCATTTCCAATAGATTTTCGCGGATGATGCCAAAAACCATATGATCGTCAGACAGCACCGATTCCAGATAATGAATCAAATCGATCGTATCGCGATAATCTTGATCGATTTTGTCGCGCTCCAGGCCGGTCAGTCGTTGCAGGCGGAGTTCAAGAATCGCCTGGGCCTGTCGTTCCGACAAGGAGAAGGTCTCCATCAGCGCGGTTCTGGCTGTATCCACTGTTGGCGCTTCGCGAATCGTGTTGATCACCGAGTCGATATGGTCGAGGGCAATCCGCAGGCCTTCTAAAATATGCGCCTTGTCGCGGGCTTTTTTCAAATCGAACTGCGTCCGCCGCACGATGATTTCTTTCTGGTGGGCCAGATAGTGCGACAAAATATCCCGCAAGCCCAGCGTGCGCGGCCGTCCGTCCACAAGAGCCAGCATGTTGACGCCAAAGGTATCTTGCAGTTGTGTGTGCTTATAAAGTTGGTTCAACAGCACTTCCGGATTGGTGTCTTTGCGCAGTTCCATCACGATCCGCATCCCGTTGCGGTCGCTCTCGTCGCGCAGGTCGGTGATGCCTTCAATCACTTTATCGCGGACCAGTTCGGCAATCGTTTCAATCAAGCGGGCTTTATTGACCTGATAGGGGATTTCATTTACCAGAATCCGCTGTTTTCCATTACTCATCCGTTCAATCCGTGTACAGGCGCGCATTCTCACCGAACCGCGGCCGGTTGCATAAGCCGAACGGATTCCTTCGCTGCCCATGATCATCGCGCCGGTGGGGAAGTCAGGGCCAGGGATGACTTGAATCAACTCTTCCAATGTCACATCGGGGCAATCGATCATTTTGACCAGGCCGTCAACCACTTCGCCAAGATTATGTGGCGGAATATTGGTCGCCATGCCGACGGCAATGCCTGTCGCACCATTTATTAACAGGTTGGGGACTTTAGATGGCAAAACGGAAGGTTCTTTTAACGATTCGTCATAGTTGGGAACGAAATCAACGGTTTCTTTTTCAATATCATCAAGCATTTCTTCGGCGATTTTCGACATGCGGACTTCGGTATACCGCATTGCCGCAGCGGAGTCGCCATCAACCGAACCAAAGTTGCCGTGTCCATCGACCATCATATAGCGGATTGAAAAATCCTGCGCCATCCGAACCGTTGCGTCATAGACCGATGAGTCTCCGTGCGGGTGGTATTTACCAAGAACTTCACCGACGATACGGGCCGATTTCTTGTGCGGCTTGTTTGAGGCCATGCCTGCTTCGTGCATCGCATAAAGAATTCGCCGATGCACCGGTTTTAATCCGTCGCGCACATCTGGCAACGCCCGGCTGACGATAACGCTCATCGCATAATCGATATAAGATTTCTGCATTTCATCTTCAATGCGGATCGGAAGCATTTTGCCGTGACTAATATCCATGATTCATCTCCTCGAAGACACTCTGTTTAAATGTCAAGATTTCTTACCAGATGGGCATTATCTTCAATAAATTTGCGCCGCGGCTCAACTTTGTCGCCCATAAGCACCGAGAACATATCATCGGCCGCCATCGCGTCCTCGAGCGCAACCCGCAGCAACGTCCGTTCCGCAGGATTCATCGTCGTCTGCCATAATTGTTCAGGATTCATTTCACCGAGACCTTTGTAGCGTTGCAGCGTAAAATCCTGCCGTCCGATCTGCTGCGCCAATTGCTCCAGTGCCGCATCATTGTATAGATACCAGTGTTCCTTGCCCTTTTTGGCAAGGTATAACGGTGGTTGTGCGATATATACACGTCCGTTTTCCACCAACGGTTTCATATAACGGTAAAAGAAAGTCAACAACAAGGTTCTGATGTGCGCGCCATCCACGTCGGCGTCAGTCATGATGATGATTTTGCCATAACGGGATTTTTCAATGTCGAAATCAGCGCCGATTCCGCTGCCAAAAGCAGTGACCATCGAGCGGATCTCTTCATTATTTAAAATTTTATCCAAGCGGGCTTTTTCCACATTGAGGATTTTTCCCCTTAGTGGCAAAATAGCCTGAAACCTTCGATCCCGGCCTTGTTTAGCCGAACCGCCGGCCGAATCGCCCTCGACCAGATAAATTTCTGTCTGCATCGGATCACGAATCGAGCAATCCGCAAGTTTTCCCGGCAACGAACTGATTTCCAGCGCACTTTTGCGACGGGTGAGTTCGCGGGCTTTTCTTGCAGCATCGCGGGCTCTGGCGGCAAGAATCGTCTTTTCAATTATTTTTCGGGCAACTCCAGGGTTTTCTTCAAAGAATTCGCTTAGTTTCTCGAACACCATGGTATCGACGATACCGCGGACTTCGCTGTTACCAAGCTTTGACTTTGTCTGGCCTTCAAACTGCGGCTCCTGAATTTTCAGGCTGATCACCGCGGTCAGGCCTTCTCGCGTATCTTCGCCGCTTAGATTATCATCGGCTTCTTTCAGGATATTCATTTTCCGTGAGTAGTCGTTGATGGTCCGGGTCAATGCCGATTTGAATCCACTGAGATGGGTGCCGCCTTCCTGGGTATTGATATTGTTGACAAAGGTCAGCATGTTTTCAATATAACTGTCATTATATTGGATCGCCACTTCAACCATCGTTGTATCTTTTGTTCCGGCGATGAATATCGGTTTGGCATGTAGTACATCCTTATTGCGATTCAGGTGTTCGACAAAAGAAATGATACCCCCCTCAAAATGGTACTCTTTGATATCGCCGGTCCGTTCGTCACTAAGCGTTATCATTAACCCTTTGTTCAAATAGGCTAATTCACGCAGTCGTTGTTTGAGGGTGTCAAAACTATAGTCCAGTTCCTCAAAAATATCCGCATCCGGTTTGAACCAAACCTTAGTCCCTGTAGTATCGGTTTCGCCAATAACTGTCAGCGGAACAAAGGTTTTGCCCCGTTCAAACACAATCTCATGGATTTTTCCGTCACGTTTGACCTGAACCTGCATTCGTTCACTCAAGGCATTGACTACCGAAACCCCAACACCATGCAACCCGCCAGACACTTTATAGCCGGAGCCACCAAATTTGCCGCCTGCATGCAATATGGTCAAGACAACTTCGACGGCCGGCTTGCCTGTTTCATGCATATCGACAGGAATCCCCCGTCCATTATCCAGCACGGAAATCGAATTATCCTGATGGATTGTTACGTCGACCCGGGTGCAATATCCAGCCAACGCTTCATCAATGCTATTATCAACGACTTCATAAACTAAATGATGGAGGCCGCGTGCGGAAGTACTGCCGATATACATACCCGGACGTTTTCGAACGGCCTCTAACCCTTCGAGAACCTGAATCTGTTCCGCACTATAATTTCCGTTCACAATACTCTCGTTCAGTTCTTTTTCTTCACTCAATTTATCTTAACCCTCCCGAAAATCCCGATTTAAACTGCGCTTTTTTAGCGTATGCGGTGAAATAGGCGATATGTAAACTTTATCAACCTCAGTCAGAACAAAACTTTTTTCATTATTAGATGCAATATTTATTATCATATCTGCCTGTTTTTTTTTCTCCAAAAAATTACGGTTAATTTTGCTTTTATCCGCATCTCCTCTTCTGCCAATTATCGCTATGACCTCTTTTTCACGCACGACTACGTCGGATCCTATATGAAGATACATGTTTACTCCCTATCCTTCTGTATTGGTCTTTTTTTTATGCAATGCAGCAATTATCTTTGTTTCCAGCTTGCTTTGCCGCGTTACAGGCGTCACACCAATGCCATCAATCGGATTCTTCTCTTCCCTGATCAAGAAATCGGCGTCATTCCCCAGCTGCAACTTCAGGTCAAGGATGATTCTTGTTGAAAAGCACTGATTTATTCGCTGAATCAGCCGTCGCTTTTCGATGAACAACGCCTGATTCCAGGTCGAGCTGTCAACATTGACATAAAGGACCTGATTACGCACTATGCGCGGTATAGAATGCCTATCGGCCGGTTTGCCAACGATCTCCTCCCAATGCTTTGCCAACCAAGCCCGTTGGTACCCTTCCTGTCTACTCAGTTTTTCACAGATCTTTTTTATGATTTCACTAATTGCCGTCACGATTATTTTCTCCTAGACTCTCTCAATTGCGCCGGCTGAAACCGTATAATAGGTTGCGGAGAATTTTTCCAGACCGATAGTTTTTTCCGTGCCTGTCATGAATGTTTGAATCTTTCCATCAATCGCCTGTATCAACCTTTCTCGGCGCAAGCCATCCAATTCGCTCAATACATCATCCAACAGCAATATCGGGTATTCTCCGGTCACTTGTTTCATCATCTCAATTTCTGCAAGTTTAAGCGATAATACTGCTGTACGCTGTTGCCCTTGTGATGCAAAGAACTTTGCCTCGTGTTCATCAATTAGAAAAACAATATCGTCTTTATGCGGACCGAGTTCCGTAGTTCCCCGTCGGATATCATATTCGCGTCTCTCTAAGACCCTTTTCGCATACCAATGATGATACGATTGGCCCTCCGTCGTTTCTTGACCATAAACGCTGTAATACGCCGAAAATTTCTCCACGCCGCTGGTTATCTTTGCATAAATTTGCCCAGCTAACTCGGAAACTCGTCGTAATACTTCATTTCTGCGTTGAAAAATTATATCCGCCAACGTAATTAATTGTTCATCCCAAAGGTCCAATAATTTCCCTTTGGCTGCTTGTTGATTAATTTTCTTTAACAAGTGATTTCGCTGCAATACAATCCGATTAAATTTAATGAAATCCAGATAGTACTTCCGGTCAACCTGGGAAATCATAAAATCAATAAATCTTCGTCGTCCTGCGGGACTACCCTTTATTAGCCAGAGATCCTCGGGAAAAAATAACACCGCATTCAAATACCCCACAATATCGCGTTTCTTGATGGACTGTCCGTCTAACAGATTTTTTCGAGTCCCATCACGAAACAAATCTAATTTCAAAGAATGTGACGCTACCAAATTGCAAAAATCAACGTCGATTTTTGCCGATTGCAGCCCCCAGTGAATGAGCTCATCATCATTTCCGGCACGAAACGATTTTCCTAACACTGCCAAAAATAACGCTTCCAATAAATTTGTCTTTCCTTGGGCATTGTTCCCGGTAAATATATGGACACCCGGCGAAAAAGTAAAATCAAATTCGCGGTAGTTCCGGAAATTTTGCAGTTTTATCCGTTCAACATTCATCGTTCATAGATTCATCTTGCACAATGAAGAAATCATCGCCGCTTATTGTGACGGTATCGCCGGGGTAAATCTTCTTCCTTTTTTCATGCACAAGAACCCCGTTTAACAATATTTTTCGATCCTCCAGAAGAAAATTCGTCTGACCGCCTGTTTCAAGCAGACCGATCCATTTTAGCAATTGGTTCAATTGAATCACAGGCGAAGCAATTTTTACTATCTGTCTCATTATTATCAATTGGTTCTGATCGGCGTCAAAATATATGTATACGTCTTATCATCATTCATCTCGACCATAACTGGACTTAGCGAGGATTTCAGATGGAATTTGATCATATTGGTTCCGGCAACACGCAAGAAGTCCATCAAATATTTTGCATTGAAGGCAATTTCCAATGGTTCGCCGACAAATTCCGCATCCAAGTTCTCCGTTGCACTTCCTGCGTCAGGATTATTTCCAGATAACTCCATTATCGCTTGGTTGAATTTAATTTTGATGATGCTATATTCTCCATCTTTCGCCAACAGGGAAACCCTTTCTACTGCTTCAAACAGAATCTCCGCATCGATCGAGCATTCAGCGAGAAAATCATGGGGAATAACTTTTTTGTAATCAGGAAACTGTCCTTCGATGATCCGAGACATGATATAAATATTTTCAAATGAAAAGGCAACTTGGTTTTTTAACCAATACACGCAGACATCTAACGGATGCTCAGAATTAAGCACCTTGGCGACTTCCGACAACAGCTTGCCGGGAATGATCATCTTTAGCGCAACACTTGCCGCTGGAAGCGATATCTTTTTTACTGCCAAGCGATGTGTATTCGTTGCAACCATCGCCAATTCCTGATCACTCACCTCCAGCAACGCACCGGTAAACAAGGGTCTGCTCTCATCTGTCGAACAGGCGAAAACCGTTTTGCGGACCATTTCCTTTAATACATCGTCTTTGATAATCATCTGATTATTGCTTTCAAATTTCTTTATCGTTGGAAATTCTTCGGCTGGGAACGATAATACCTTGAACTCCGCTTTTTCTGCAGTAATATTAATCATGCTATGATTGGACGACGAAGATATCTCTATCAATTTTCCCGGAATTTTGCGAATAATGTCAGGAAAGATTTTTCCTGACAAAACTGCTTTGCCTGGTTCAATTACATCAACAGGGATCACGATGCTGATTCCCATTTCATAGTCGGTCGCCTGCAATTCAAGCCGCCCAGAGTCAGCCGACAAATAAATACCTGTTAGAATCGGTAACGTGGTTTTGGTTGCTGTTGCTTTTTGTACGATTTGCAAGGCGGAAAGCAACTGTTCTTTTTCGCAACGTATCCTCATTTTGTCCTCCTTTAAGAGTTAATAATCATAGTAAGACCTGTTGTTTTTGTGGATAAGGCGGATAACTATAGGAAAATCAAGGCAGAACGACTGTGAGGACTTTGTTGATAACTTGATAAAGCATGGGGGTATTTATTTATAAAGAAACAGAATGAGCCATCGCGTTCTTTTTATCAACAAATGATACAGCTTTTAGCTGTTATTGATTCTTGCGCTGATTTCGGCAATTAAAGCGGATAGTCGACTATCTTCCTGTCGTTCCCTATTTACCTTTTCGTAGGCATGAATCACAGTTGTATGGTCCCGCCCTCCGAATAGCTCTCCAATCTTAGGTAAAGAAAGATCCGTCAATTCTCGGCAGAGATACATGGCAAGTTGTCTAGGAACGGTCACGTTACGTGTACGTCGTTTTGAATTCAGATCATCGATTTTTATCTTAAAATGATTGGCAACCGCTTCCTGGATTTTTATCGGGGTTACTTGACTGGCTTTTTCTTTCGGGAACAAGTCTTTTAACGCATCCATCGCCAAATCGATGTTAATCGGGCTACGGTTCAAAAAGGCGTAAGCATTGACACGGTTGAACGCGCCTTCGAGTTCTCGAATATTATTGTCTATTCGGGAAGAAATATAAACAATCACATCATTCGGCATGCTGATATTTTCCAGCAAAGCCTTTTTGCGTAATATAGCGATACGTGTTTCAAGGTCCGGTGATTGGATATCTGTGGTAAGACCCCATTCAAATCTTGAGCGGAGGCGGTCTTCTAGTGTAGGGATGTCTTTAGGCGGACGGTCGCTGGAAATGATGATTTGTTTGTTCGCTTCATGCAGGGCGTTGAATGTGTGAAAAAATTCTTCCTGTGTTTGTTCTTTTTTTGCTAAGAATTGAATATCGTCAATCAATAAAACGTCGATATTTCGATATCGATTGCGGAAACTGTCAGGATGACCGCTCATGATGGCATTGATGAAGTCGTTGGTGAATTTTTCACTCGATATATATAAGACTTTGCTTTCCGGATGAATTTGCAAGATACGATGTCCGATCGCATGCATCAAATGGGTTTTACCCAGGCCGACACCACCGTATATAAAGAAGGGATTATAAACTTTAGCGGGAACCTCGGCTACCGCTAAGGCTGCTGCGTGTGCAAACCGGTTGGAATTGCCGATGACAAAGGAGTCAAATGTATATTTGGGATTTAGCGGAGAAATATTTTCCTCCAGGCTTCGGTGAGAAGTGGGGGTATAAGAAGATTTAACTTCTACGATAGCGGGGTCCTTCATCGCTTTTGTCAGGATTGAATCGTTGGTTGTCGGTGTATTGGCCGGTTCGGAGGCGAGCAGACTCAAAGAGACCAAGACCGGTTGATCAATGACTGCTTCCAGCGATTTTCGGATGAGCGAAAGATAGCGTGTCTCCACCCACTCCTTCACGATTTGACGGGTTGTACCCAGAACAAAACAGCCGTTTTCATAAGAAACAGGCTGAAGCACCTTGATCCACGTTTCAAAACTTGGCCGAATCATATCCTGTTCCAGCAACGAAAGGGTATTTTGCCAGAGCAGATCCATATTTTGCGTAGACAAAAAAGTCAACCCTTTCTTTTTTAAATATCCACAGAGTTATCAACAGGTGTGTATAAAGCAATGCGAAAAACAATCAACCGGGGGAATAATTGAAAAATCGCAAGGAAAGCTTTGGCAAGGGTGAATTATTGCTTAACGTATCTTGCGTAGCACCGCTTATAATAATAGCAAAATGAACCAAAGTTATCAACAGGGTATCCTTTGCGGTTTTTATTGACACTCGACCAAGCGTGCACTATAATCTTTAATAGTCAGTATATCCACAGGGACATGTTCTGGCATCGAGGAGGTGTGGAAAGAGTGAAACGTACTTATCAACCGAATGTATTGTGGAAAAAGAAGACGCATGGTTTTCGCGAGCGGATGAAAACTATCGGTGGACGGCTTGTCCTTAAGAGACGGCGTGCAAAGGGAAGAAAAGTTTTGTCCGCATAATTGGCCGCTACAGATAGTGGCCTTTTTTCCTTTTGTGAGGGTGTGTAAATGAGGCTTGATTTTCCCCGGAGATTGCGATTACGCAATCGGACTGTATTCAAACAGGTTTATGAACAGGGTCGGTTTTTGTCAAACGCATTGATTTCTCTGCATTATTATCCTCGGATAGACGGGGAGCACCGGATTGGGTTTACAGCCGGTAAAAGGCTGGGTAGCGCGGTGACGCGCAATCGCTGTAAACGTCGGCTGAAAGAATGTTATCGTCTATATCGCGACGAAACGCCCAGCGGCATCGATATAATCGTTGTCGCCAGAAAAGGGATGGTTGCAGCCGATTGGGCTAAGATTGTCGCCGCGTTCCGCGAACTCATGCGCCGGACCCAACACATTCTGGCGACTAAAAGGTAACGCGATGAAGCAGATTTGCATTTGGCTGATAAAATTTTATCAATTGGCAATTTCTCCATGGAAAACGCCGTGTTGCAGATTTGTGCCAACTTGCTCGGAATATGCGATTCTTGCTATTGAAAAGTATGGAGTAAGCAAGGGTGTATGGCTTGGATTGAAGCGACTTCTGAAATGTCATCCTTTTCATTCCGGTGGTTATGACCCCGTTTAGTCTTATTTAAGTGGAACATGAATAAGGAGTGAAAATTCTTGTTTGATACTTTTGTTACCCATCCCATGCAGGAGGCGCTCACGTTTTTTTATCTGATGACGCAAAAAGCGGGATACCCAAGTTACGGCCTGGCAATCATCCTGCTGACTGTGGCAATCAAACTGTTGATGTACCCGCTTACGGTTAAACAGGTCAAGTCAATGAAGGCCGTTCAGGAGATGCAGCCGAAGGTCAAGGCGCTGCAGGAGAAATATAAAGATAATAAAGAGCGCTTACAGACGGAGATTGCGTCTCTTTATAAGGAAAACAAGGTAAACCCCTTGTCCGGTTGTTTGCCGCTGATTGTCCAGATGCCGATCCTGATGGGGATTTTTTTCGCAATCAAAGAATATACCTACCAGGGACCGACGGGTTTTCTCTGGATTGCAAATCTGCAACAAGGAACTTCTTTGACCGACCCAAGTGATCCATACTTCATCATTCCGCTGCTTTGCGCGCTGACGACTTATGTTCAGCAAAAGCAAACGACTACGGAGATGACTCAACAAAACAAGATGATGTTGATATTTATGCCTGTATTTATCGGTTATATCACGATTACCTTCCCAGCAGGCCTCGGGATTTATTGGGTTGTCAGCAATCTGGTGCAAATCGCTCAACAGTGGTTTATGTATCGAAATACTGCCGCTGTTTGAGGAGGGAAGTAAAAAAATGATCGAAAAAACGGGAAAAACGGTTGAGGACGCGCTTGAGGCGGCCTTGGCAGAATTGGGCGTTGACAGGGATCAAGTCGACTATCGGGTGATCGAGGCGCCAAGCAAAGCATTGTTTGGACTGCTCGGCGGTCGCGAGGCAAAGGTTGAGGTGACGCTCAAGAAAGTCGAACCGGTTGAACGCGCACAGAAATTCCTTGAAAAAGTCACAGCTTCAATGGGCCTTAGTGTTTCTATTTCGCCTGTTTCAGCCGAAGAATCTGTCACGTTGAATCTGCATGGCGAAGACTTGGGGATCTTGATTGGTAAACATGGACAGACATTGGATGCACTCCAATATCTGACGAATTTGGCTGCAAATCGTGAAGGGCGTGAGCGGATACGCTTTATCATCGATGTCGAGGACTATCGTAAACGTCGGGCGGATACGCTGGAGCAATTGGCGTTGCGGTTGGCGGAGCGGGCAAGACGCACCGGCGACCGGGTCGCACTCGAACCGATGACTCCGCACGAACGAAAGATCATTCACATGAGCTTGCAGAACGACGAGCGGGTCGAGACGTACAGTGAAGGCGAGGAACCTTATCGCCGCGTCGTGATTGTCAGCAAACGAGGTTAAACTTCGGGCCCAGTAAGGTAATACCGTACTGGGCTTTTATACAAGTTGGAGGAAAAGATGATGGAAGCGGATACCATAGCGGCGATAGCGACCTCTGTGGGACATGCCGGCATCGGGATTGTTAGGGTCAGCGGTCCGGCATCTTGTGAGATTGCCCGGACCGTTTTTCGCAATAGTCGTCAACAGGCACTTTCTGCATTTGAACCGCGGCGCATGATTTATGGGATGGTCATTAATCCGCAAACGGATCAAAAGATTGATGAGGCCCTCTGTGTCTTTATGCCGGGGCCCAATTCTTATACGAGCGAGGATGTCATCGAACTCCAAACCCATGGAGGACCGTTGGTCCTCCGGCAAGTTTTGCGTGTGGTTCTCGATCAGGGAGCGCGGATGGCGATGCCTGGCGAATTCACGCAGCGCGCTTTTTTAAACGGACGGATCGACCTGATGCAGGCGGAAGCGGTAATGGGTGTGATTCAGGCCAAAACAGAGGCTGCGCTGCGAAATGCCACACAACAAATGGCGGGAGAATTATCCCGGCGAATTGGGTTGCATCGACAGGCGCTGTTGAATGAATTGGCGCATATTGAGGCCAGCCTGGATTATCCGGAGGAAGATATCGGTTCGCCGGTTGCTGTCAACATGGCTTCATTCTTGCAACAAACGCAACAGGATTTTGACAAGTTATTGGCGTCGGCTCAGGCGGGAAGGGTTTTACGCGAAGGACTGCGAACCGTCATCATTGGACGGCCCAATGTAGGTAAATCAACACTTTTGAATGCGCTGATCGGTGAAGAGCGCGCCTTGGTCACCGACATCCCGGGTACGACGCGGGACTCTATTGAAGAATACATCAATATTCGCGGCATTCCCTTACAAATCATCGATACGGCAGGGTTGCGGGAGAGCGCTGATAGGGTTGAGCTTTTGGGGATGCAACGAACGCGCGCGTCCATGGACTCTGCCGGATTGATTCTGTTGATGATTGATGCTTCAGCACCGATTAGTGAATCGGACTTGGCAATTCTTAAGAGTTTGCCGACAGTGCCGGTGATTATTGTCGTCAATAAAATTGACTTGCCGCAATTGGCGGATTTCAGTGGTTGGCAGGGCTTGTCCCGAAAATATCCTGTGGTGTCCTTATCAGCGAAGGAAAAGACGGGGATGGAAACGCTTGAGAGTTTGATTGAGCAGTTGGTCTTTGAGGATACGGCGCACGTGTCAATTGACGTTTCCCTAGATAATGGCCGGCAAATCGAGTGCCTGATTGCGGCAAAACGCAGCTTGGCATCAGCACTCACGGCGATTGCTGATGAAATGCCGCTAGATTGCGTTGCGATCGATCTGCGTGCTGCAGTCAGTGCTTTGGGTCAAATTACTGGCGAGACTGTGTCTGACGAAGTTGTTCGTGAAATATTTGCCAAGTTTTGTTTGGGAAAGTAGGCCGACGAAGATGTGTTTTTCCTCGCAGTATCAAGTTGTCGTTCTGGGTGCTGGCCATGCCGGCTGTGAAGCTGCCTTGGCTTCGGCGCGTATGGGCTGCAAAACTTTGTTGGTAACACTTAACATTGATAATATTGCCATGATGCCATGCAATCCTTCTGTAGGCGGGCCTGCCAAAGGGCATCTGGTTCGTGAAATCGACGCACTGGGCGGTGAAATGGCATTAGCTACTGACCGAGCCAGCTTACAGATGCGAATGCTTAATACGGCTAAGGGCCCGGCGGTCCATTCATTGCGAGCGCAGGCTGACAAATTAGAATATCAAGAAATGATGCGCCAGGCGCTTTATCATGAAGATAATCTGGAAGTCAGACAACTGTTGGTGGAAGATATTATCTGGGAGGGCACTTCCGTTCGGGGCGTCATCACAGAGAATGGTGAACGGATTGCTTGCGATGCGTTGGTGTTGGCGACCGGCACCTATTTGCGCGGCCGCATTATCATCGGTGATACAAGCTTTGTTGGTGGACCATGCGGTCAGCGAGCAGCTGTTGCGCTTTCTGGCGCACTAACGCATGCAGGAATAAGGCTGCGACGATTCAAGACAGGGACACCGGCCCGAATTGACCGCCGTACGGTTGACTTTGAGCGGATGAAGATTCAGCCCGGCGATGACAACATTCACAATTTTTCTTTTATCAGCGAAATTTCGCAAAGAACGCAAATGCCCTGTTGGTTGACATACACGAGTGAAAATACTCACCGGGCGATTCGCGACAATTTGCATCGTGCTCCCTTATATAGCGGCAATATTGAAGGGACGGGTCCACGCTACTGCCCTTCGATCGAAGTGAAGATCGTCAATTTTCCGGATAAGGAATCGCACCAGGTCTTTATCGAGCCAGAAGGCCGGACCACGAACGAGATGTATGTTCAGGGCATGTCGACCAGTTTGCCGACAGATGTCCAACTTAAGATGTTGCAGTCGATTCCCGGTCTGGAGAACGCTCGTGTCATGCGATACGGTTACGCAATTGAATATGACTGCATCGACCCAACCCAGCTTGAATTGACGTTGGCGTTCAAGCAATACCCGGGGCTTTATTCGGCGGGGCAGATCAATGGTTCCTCAGGCTACGAAGAAGCGGCTGCGCAGGGGCTGATCGCAGGGATCAATGCGGCACGATATGTGCAAAAGTTGCCCGCTTTTGTTTTGAGTCGGGCCGAAGCTTACATCGGCGTCCTGATTGACGACCTGGTGACCAAGGGTACCAATGAACCTTATCGGATCATGACCTCTCGTGCTGAGTATCGCCTGTTGTTGCGGCACGATAATGCGGACATCCGTCTGACCAGGCGAGGCTGTGAGATAGGCCTGGCTAGCAGGGAGCGGCTTGTCAAGGTAGAGCAAAAACAGCAGTCGATTTCCGAGACGCTTGAACTTCTTAAACGGGAGAATGTAGCACCGACGCCGGAGGTTCAGCAATTATTGAGAGAGCTTGGGACAAGCGAGCTGCGGACAGGAAGCAGTCTGTTCGATTTGTTGAAACGTCCAACAGTTACTTATCAGGTTATTCGGGACCACTTCGGTTTGCCCGAACTGGCAAATGAAGTCGAGGCACAGGTCGAGATCATCATTAAGTACGAAGGATATATCAAGAAACAAATTGAGCAAGTGCAGCGGTCGGCTAGTTTAGAGAACCGAATGATTCCACAGGATCTCGAGTACGAGGCGGTGTCAGGGATATCTAATGAGGCGAGGCAGAAACTATCTACGATCCGCC
>CAZYJK010000040.1:0-14948 GCA_964647865.1 uncultured Veillonellaceae bacterium
CGCGGCGCGCTATCTTCCGGTGTGAAGGTATGAGAGCCGAATTCCCGTTCGCCGGCCAACAGACGGACCTCGACCTTTTTCACCTTGTAAATCTTCTCCACATCGCCGCTAACCGAAGCGGGATTGGCGAGATGATATTTTTGCCAGAATCCATCTTCTATGGATATGGTGATCGTGTTAGGTCCGAACGAGGCCGCCGAAACCGGCAGGCAAAGCAGCAACAGCAGCATTGAGCAGAGCAGCAGAATACGGGTCGATCGCATGGAGATCCCTCGCTTCCAAATATACTTCCTTATTATGTTTCGGGTTTTCTGCGACAAATCCTGCCTGACATCAGGCAGAAAAAACCGCCCGGACATCCGCCGGGCGGTCAGAGTCTGCTTGTATCGCTACATCATCGCATTCGGGATCCACATCACCATACCAGGCGAGAAGGTCACCAGGATCAGTACCAGAATCAGCACAATCAGCCAGGGAACGACTTCCTTGGAGATCTCTTCTATCGTCACCTTGCCGATGTCACAGGCGACAAACAGACACAGTCCTACCGGCGGTGTGATCTGGCCGATTGCCAGGCCCAGCACCATGATGACGCCGAAGAATACCGGGTCGATGCCGATACTGCTGATGACCGGATAGAAGATCGGCGTCAGCAGCACCATCGCTACCGCGTTGTCCAGGAAGGTCCCCACCACCAGCAGGGCCAGGTTGATCAGCATCAGGACGATGATCGGGTCGCTGGAGATTCCCAGCATCGCGCTGGTGATCTTCTGCGGGATTTCTTCGCTGGCCAGGATATAGCTGAAGATATGGGCGGTCGCCACCAGGTACATGATGACAGCCGTACTCTTGGCCGAGCTCAGGAAAACCTTGACTGTCGTCTTATAATCCAGTTCCTTGTAAACATAGAGACCGACGATCAGGCCGTACACCACCGCCACCACGGCGGCTTCGGTCGGCGTGAACACCCCGCCGTAAATGCCGCCCAGAATGATCACCGGCATGAACAGGGCCAGAATCGCCCGGTTCAGCGCCTGGATCATCTTGGCCATCGACACCGGCTCCTGTCCATGGTAGCCGCGTTTTTTCGAAATGACGTACTCGACGCCCATCAGCGCCACCGCCATGATCAGGCCCGGCACCACGCCGCCCATGAACAGCTTGGCGATCGAGACATTGGCGATGACCCCATAGATGACTGCGGTGATACTCGGCGGGATCAACAGGCCGATCGTGCCGGACGCCGCGACGGTCGCCGCCGCAAACGGCCGCGAGTAGCCGCGCTCGACCATCGGTTTGATCATGATCGAGCCGATGGCGGCGGTAGTTGCCGGCGCCGAGCCGGAAATCGCGCCGAAGAAGGTGCAGGCCGCGGTGGAAACAAGCGCCAACCCGCCGGAAGCGCGGCCGAGGAAGGTCCCCGCCAAATCGACCAACCGGCTGGAAACACCGCCGGCGGACATGATGTTACCGGCCAGGATAAAGAAGGGAATCGCCATCAGGGTGAACGAATCGACGCCGCTGAATACCTTTTGGACTGCCACCATCAGCGGCACATGGCCAAAGAAGGTCATCGCGACCAGGCCGGCCAGGCCCAGCGCCACGGCGATCGGCACCCCCAGGATCACAAACAGTGCGAACGAGAAAAATAACGCCTCAGCCATTTCCGTGTTCCTTTCCGCAGTTTTTTTCCCGCCACAGGTCGATGGTCTGCTCCACAATGTTCAGCCCCATGAACAAACTGCCCAGTGGGATCGCAAAGTAGATCCAGCCCAGCGACAGCCACGGCAGGGAAGGCGAAACCTGCTCCAGTTCGACGATCTCAATCGATGCGTCGAAGCCTTCTGTCATCAACACATACACGAATGTCAGCGTCAGCAGCGCCGCCAGCGTTTGTACGCCTTTGCGCAAGGATTCAGGTTTGATTCTGTTGACAACCGACTCGACCGTGATATGGGAACGGCTGCGCGCCACCACGCTGGCGCCGAGAAACGTCAGCCAGACGAAGAGGTAGCGAGCTACCTCTTCCGACCAGGACAGGGATTGCAACAAAAAGTAGCGGAAAATAACCTGCAGGAAAATCACCAGCGTCATCGCGACAAAGCCAACGATCAGGAACCCTTCCAGCGCGCGATTGACCACGGCGTTGAATCGACGTAACAAACTCAAGCCCTCTCACCACCCAACCATTCTATTTGCTGCGTTTTGTCCGTTATTTGCCTGACGTGATCTCCGCAATCAGGTCTTTGCCAAACACCGGTTCAAATTTCGCATAGACTTTTTTCGAGGCTTCCTTGAATGCATTGACATCGGCGGTGTTGATCAGCATGCCGCGTTTCTTGATTTCTTCGATTTCTTTGGCTTCCTGGCTGCCGATTTCCTTCATCATCCAGACAGCCACTTCCTTGCCTGCTTCATGCAATGCCTTTTGGTATTCCGCCGGCAGCGTCTTGTAGACTTTGGCACTCATCAAAAGCGGCTCGGCAACATGGATGTGGTTGGTGATCGACAGATATTTCTGCACTTCGTAGTATTTCTGGGTCAGCACGTGCGTTGTCGGATTTTCCTGCCCGTCGACGGTTTTCAGCTGCAGGGCCGAATACAGTTCGCCGAAGGACATCGGAGTGGCGCTGGCGCCGTACGAATTGAAGGTCTCGACAAACACGTTGCCTTCCGGCACGCGGATTTTAAGCCCTTTCAGATCATCCGGCACATTGATCGGCTTGCGCGAGTTGGTGATGTGACGGAAGCCGTTTTCCCACCAGCCGACGACCACCAGGTTCTTCTTCGCCAGGGCGGCGTCGAGCTTCTTGCCGACCGGACCTTCCAGCACCTTGGCCACCTGCTCCATGTCTTTGAACAGGAACGGCAGGTTCAGCACGCCGACCGTCGGCTCGAAGCCGGACAGCAGCACGTCGGAGGTCAGCACCATGTCAACGGTTCCCAGCTGAGCGCCTTCGACCAGTTGTCGCTGCTTGCCGAGCTGGTCGGCCGGAAACACTTTGATTTCGACATTGCCATTGGTCTTTTTGGCCACCAGTTCGGCAAATTTCAACGAACCGACCTGGTAATGATGGTCCGGCGAAGCGGTATGGCCCAGCTTGAACACGAATTTCTTCGCCGGGTCGACTTTCGGCGCTTCCTTTTTGCTGGAGCCGCAACCGGCCAGCAGACTCATCGAGAACAGCACCAGGACTAGCAGGGCTAACAGCGAAAGCATCTTTTTGTTCATTACGCACCTCTCCTATTTTTAATTTTAATGATTGTGTTGAATCTGTCGGGTCTTTGCGGTGTGGCTCTCCAGCGGAAACCTGACCGTGTCGGCGATCAGGCGCACCGCTTCCAGCAGTTTGTCGGCATCGATTCCGGTGGACAGCTTCATTTCGTGCAGCATGTTGACCAGGTCTTCGGTCGCGATGTTGCCGGCGGCTCCCGGCGCAAACGGGCAACCGCCCAGCCCGCCGGCCGAGGACTCGAACCGGTGGATCCCCATCTCGAGCGCTTTCAGGCAGTTCGCCAGCCCCATGCCCCGCGTGTCATGGACATGCATGACAAAGGCCTGGCCCGGATAACGCTGCTGCAGATAAGTCAGCAATTCCTCGACATGCAGCGGATTGGCGGTACCGATCGTATCGGCGATCATGATGTCGTCGACGCCCATCTCCAGCCCCGCATCAATGATCCGCGCCACCGATTCCAGCGGAGTTTTGCCGAGGAACGGGCAGGCAAACGCGGTGGCGACCGACAAACGCAGCTTGACCTGGCCTTTTTCCGCCAGCACTTCTTTTAGCGCCTGCAGCGACTGATCGACCGTCTGACGGGTGTTTTCCAGGTTGTGCCGCTCGCTGGCGCTGATCACATAGCTCATTTCATCGACCGCCAGACTGACCGCCTTGCGGGCGCCGAACAGATTGGGCACCAGTACCGCCAGCTTCATCCGGCCGGCATACTTGCGCCGCGCATGCGTCAGCACTGCCTCGGCGTCAGCCATTTGCGGAATCGCCTTGGGATGAACGAACGAGGTCACTTCCATCGTGCCAAACCCGGCTTCGGCCAGCGCATCGACGATGGCAATCTTCTGCGGTGTCTCGATGAAGTCGCGGACGTTCTGGAACCCGTCGCGCGGCCCGACTTCGATGATTTCGACCTGTTTGGGCAAACGCATATCAAATCACCTTTTCATCTTTCAGCACTTGCAGCTCTGCCTCGCTCAGCCCCAGCCTGCCGCCATAGATCTCGCTGTTGTTCTCGCCGAGGGCCGGCGAGGGTTTGCGGATACTGGTCGGCGTTTCCGACAGTTTGATATGCGAGCCGGTGATCTTCATTTTGCCTGCCACCGGATGCTCGATATCGACGAACATCTCGCGCGCTCCGCCGATATGCGGGTCCGCCACCACCTGCGCGATATCGTAGATCGGCGCCGCCGGCACTCCGGCTGCCAGCAGACGGTCGACCAACTCTGCCACCGGATGCTGCTTCGTCCAGTTTTCCACCTCGATTTTCACTGCGGCATGTTCCCGCACCCGGTCGCGCACCCGCGCCCACTCTTCCTTGGTCGCCAGATCGGGGCGATCCATCTCCTTGCAGAGAATCTGCCAGAGCTTGTCGTTGGCGGTGCCGATCACCAGGCTGCCATCGGTCGCCTTGAACGAATCATAGGGGTAGGTCGATTCGTAGCGGTTGCCGATGCGCTGAGGAATCCGGCCCTCGACCAGGTAAATCATGTTGATGATCTCCAGACTGGCTACTGCCGAGTCCACCAACGCGACGTCGACTTTTTGCCCCTGGCCGGTCGCGTCGCGATGGCGCAGCGCCGCCAGAATCCCGATGGCCACCGACAAACCGCCCAGCACATCGCCCATCGCGGTGCCGGTACGGGTCGGTTCGCCGTCGGCCCAGCCGGTCGTACTCATCAGGCCGCTCATCGCCTGGGAAATGATGTCGTAGCCCGGTCGGTCCTTGTACGGTCCATAGTGGCCGAACCCGGACACGGCGGCATAGACCAGGCGGGGATTCAGCTGGCGCAGCTCTTCATAGCCCAGACCCAGTTTTTCCATCGTTCCCGGCCGGTAATTCTCCAGCACGACATCCGCCGTTTTGACCAGCGCGCGAAACAGCTCTTTGCCTTTGGCCGACTTGAGGTTGACGGTAACCCCTTTCTTATTCCGGTTCAGGTTCATGAAATAGGCGCTCTCGCCGTTCTTGAACGGGCCGAGATGCCTTTCATCCGCTCCTTTTCCAGCCTCCTCCACCTTGATCACGTCCGCGCCCAGATCCGCCAACATCATGCCGGCGAATGGACCGGCCAACACCCGGGTCATATCCAGGACCACGAGTCCGGCCAATGCTCCGTTACCTGACATATTTTTTCCCTCCATTGCTGATTTCAAAATGGTCATCGCTATGAATCCATTGCATATTCCGTGCCAAACGACAACATCCTGCCGCTATCGCCGAAAAACCGCCCAGCAGCGCCGGTTTTGTCCACCTATAGTCTGACAATTCAAACTCCGCTCGCGCTAACAGTCTCATAAATTAAACGGGACAGTCTCGAATATGAGACTATCCCGTTTGATTTCAATGACAAATTTTAAGAAAGCGCTTTCGTTAGCTTCGCGGCTGGTCATCCAGTTTCAGGCGTCTGATTTTCCGCCACAACGTGGCCCGGCTCATGCCCAGTTTGGTCGCCGCTTCCGCCGAATTGGCGCTTTGCCTCAGCACCTCCTCGATCGTCTGCTTCTCGATTTGGGCCATCTGGTCGAGCCAGCCGGCCGACTGCCGGGTAGCGATGTCCCATTCCTGCGCGGCATTGGGCAGGATCTCGGCCAGAAACTGTTTGGCATTGCCGTGTGCAGCGTAATCATGATGATAAAACTGCAACCGCTGCGAAAAATTGAACAGTTCGCGCACGTTGCCGGGCCAGGAATACTGTTGCAGCAGCGGAATCATCCCGGATAGTACCGCGGCGGCTTCCGCACTGACCGACGGCGGCAGAAAACGCTGCAGCAGTAGCGCGATGTCTTCTTTGCGTTCCCGCAGCGGCGGCAGCTCAAGATACAGCACATCCAGCCGGTAAAACAAATCCTCGCGGATCAGTTTGCTGGCCAGCAATTGTCGCGGCAACCGGTTCGTCGCGGCGATGATCCGGATATCGACGGGAATCAGCGCCTCGCCGCCGACCCGCAGCACTTCCTTTTCCTGCAGCACCCGCAACAGCCGCCCCTGCAGTTCGATCGGCAGCGCATCGATTTCATCGAGGAACAAGGTCCCGCCATGAGCCATTTCAAAAAAGCCCATCTTGCCTTTGCGCCGGGCGCCGGTGAAAGCGCCTTCCTCATAGCCGAACAGCTCGCTCTCCAGCAGACTGTTGGGCAACGCGCCCAGGTTGACCGCCACGAACGGCTGAAACCGCCGCTTGCTTGCCGAGTGGATGCTCTGCGCGAACAGCTCCTTGCCGGTGCCGGATTCTCCGTAAATCAGTACGGTGAGGTCGGACTTGGCAAAATCGGCCGCCAGGCGCTTTTTGGAGACCATCACCGCCGAGTCGCCGACGATATCGGCAAAGCGGAATCGCGGCGCAAAACGGTTGTCAGCCAGCTCCCGCCGCATCCGGCGCTCCGCCTGCACGATCCGCGACACTTCCTGAAAAGTCGCCACCGCGCCGACCACTTCATCGCCCGATTTGATCGGCACCCGGTTGGTGATGATGCGAACCGAACCGGCGTCCTGAAGCTCGCCGATCTGCGACTCGCCGCTGTCCAGTACATCGCGCAGCCGCGAGTTGGGCACGACCTCCGTCACATCGCGGCCAATCAGCCGGGTCCCCTGCAAATCGAGCATCCGGGCCGCCGCTTCGTTGACCAGCTCCACCTTGCCTTTGGCGTCCACGGCGATGATGCCGTCAAACACAGAGGCCAGAATCGCATTGAGCCGCGAGGCTTTGCGCTTCTCCTCGCGACTGAGCTCGGCCAGTTCCTGGGCTCGCTGCAGCGCTTCGCAGATCGTGGCCGGACTGGTCCGCAAAAACACGCTCGGCAGCGCCGCCCGCGCGGCAAACCGCACCGAAGGGCCGCCGCCGACCACGCAGCAATGCTCCGTTTCGGCCAGCAGGCTGATTTTGCGCTCCAGCTCCGCCAAATCACGGAACACCACGTTGGTGATCGTCAGGTCCAGGATGCGGGCGATCATCTCGGTTCCCACATAGGGCTGGGCGAACGAGGTCAGCGCGACATGGCGGCTGGCCTGGCGCGCTTCGTAAAGACACTCCAGCAAGTCAAACGGACCGGTGTTGACCCGCACCACCGGCGCCGGGTAGTGCTGGGCGATCCAGTCGGCGGTGCCGCCGCGACTGACAAAGATGTCGACCGCCGGTTCGCCCAGCGTGTCAATCACCCGTCCCGCCTCATCCATCGACGCTTCGTAAAACTCGACCTGGATGCCGAGCTTCGCCGCTTCCTGACGACCCAGCTCGGACAGGTCCCGATAGGGAGAGATAAATACAATCCGGCTCATAGATCCCCCGTAACGCGATTTTTTTAAATTCCAAGGCAATCTTCATTATTCAGCGCTACCTACCTACCTATTCATTTTATCAGAGTCTTGGTTCCTGCATAGTCCGCCTGAGAAGATTTTGTCGCCTGGACATTCTTTGCAGGACTCTGCAGCCTGCTGTAGAAGTGCTACTCAAGATATGTTCTGCTCCATAAGTACGACTACGAACAGGCTATTGCTTTTGAAGCAGCTAAATGAAGGAGGGTTGAAACGATGAACCGCTTGTTCCGCTTCCCCCTGATCCTGATTTGCTCCGTCTGCCTGCTGGTCCTGCCTGCCGTCGCGGCAGCCTACTCCGCTCCGCCGCCGGCGGTCGACGCCGTGTCGGTTGCCCGCAGCGAGATCTGGAAGTCGATCACCGCCGGTCAGGATGGCAGCGCGACCATCGCCATCACCGACCACGGACGCCTGGTTTACGCCGAAGGCTTCGGTGTGGCCGACCGGCTGCAAAACATCCCGGTCGACAAGGACACCCGCTTCAATATCGGTTCGATCAGCAAAGTCTATGTCACCACCGCAATCATGCTGCTGGTCGACGAAGCAAAAGTCGATCTCGACAAACCGGTCACCGCCTATCTACCGGAGTTCCGCATGGCGGACGAGCGGTACCGTCAAATCACCGTGCGGATGCTGCTCAACCACAGCTCCGGCCTGCCTGGCGGCAGCTATGCCAACAGCTTCGGTTTTCATTATTACAACGACTTCCTGCCGGAAACCCTGAACACGCTGGCCAAATCGCATCTGAAACATGACCCCGGCGCGATGGCGGTCTATTGCAACGATGGGTTCAGTCTGGCCGAAATGATCGTCGAAAAAGTCTCCGGCAAAAAATTCGCCGCCTTTTTGCAGGAGCGTGTCTTCACGCCGCTCGCCCTCAGCCGCACCGGCCTCGGCGTCGGACAGCTGCCGCCACAGTCCGGTGTGACGATCGCCCGTTTCTATGACGCCGCCGGCCGGATCGACCCGCCGGAAGCAGTCTCTTTCCTCGCCTCCGGCGGCCTGTCGTCCACCGCCGAAGAACTGTGCCGGTTCGTCGACAGTTTCTCCGGACATGGCCGGCAAATCCTGTCGTCGCGCGCTCTGGCCGAGATGCACAAGAACCAGCCTTCGGCGTTCTGGGGCAAACTGCCCGGTCCGACGATCAGCCTGGGGCTCGGCTGGGACTTCACCTCGCTGCCCAACTTCGCCGCAGCCGGCGTCAACGTGCTGGGCAAGAGCGGCGGCACCGGCAACTATACTTCGATGGTGTTCACCGTGCCGGACAAACGCATCTCCGTGGCGGTGATCGGCGCCGGCAAATCGGGCCGGGCGATGGAAATCTCCTTAAAAGTGCTGGACGCCTACCTGCTGCAGAAAGGCATCCTGGCCAGCTCGGCCCTGCAGCAGCCGCTCAGCCTGCCGCCTGCCGCCGAACCGATCCCGGAAAGCCTGCTTGCCTATCAAGGCTATTATGCCGGTGATGGCGGCTCCATCTTCAAACTGACGCTTGATATGGCGGGAGGCAGCCTGACGGTTGCCAGCAGCGAGCCCGACCAACCGTCGCCGCTGATGGTCGCGACCTATAACGGCGGCTTCTTCCATGACAAGGACGGCAAAAAATACTACCTGGCCAATGTGGACGGCAACCGCTTCTTCGTCAACAGCACCAAACTGGCTGACATCGTCCAGTTCCAAAAAATCGAGCCGCTGGCAAATCCGCAGTCGCTGGGTCAAAACATCGACGGCACTCGCTGGCTGCGCCGCAACGCCAGCCCCTACGAAGCGAGGATGTCGCTGTCCGGCTATATCGGCAACGCCCGGTTGCTGCCGGAACTGCCCGGCTACATCGACTTCGGCGGCCTCAAGCGGATCACTTCGCCCACGACCGCCGGCGTGGCGCTGGCCAGTGTCCGCGATGCCAGCGAATTGATCCTGTTTAGCGAAAACAAGCAGAGCTGGGCCTGGCTGTCCGGCCTGCTGTACTCACCGATCGAACAGACGCTGCTGCTGCCGGCCGGCAGTCACGCGGTCACCATCAGTCGGTCCGGCATCAACGAGTGGCGCAAACTGGACCGCGACGCCATTTTGGCCTTTACGGTCCCGGCCAGCGGACGGATCATCGTCTTTTCACCGGCGGAAGCCGTCTTGTTTGACAGCGCGGTCGATCAGGGGGAAATCGTTGCCCCGGCCGGCAGTTTCATCGCATTTTCCGCCGACCCCGGCCAGACTTTGCAGGTTGTCGCCAGATAATTGCAGGAGTTTTGCTGGTGGAGGCGGAAATAACCAACTATCCAGGTTAATTAAGAATGATTGTTTGAGGAAATGATGGTCAGTTTTAAGCACAAGCTAGTTTTGCTGCTGGTCGCGATCAGTTTCGTCTCGCTGGCATTGTTGTCGGCCTTTCATGTCTATGCGACCCTGCAGGACAACGAACGTGACCAGCAGGAATATCGCCGCGCTTTGTACGAACTGTTTGATATCCGGATCAAATCGCAGGTGCAAACCGCGCACAGCCTGGTCGGCGACATCTACCGCCAGCAGCAGGCCGGACTGCTCAGCGAGGCCGCCGCCAAGAAGCAGGCGGCAGACCTCGTCCGCAACCTGCGGTTTGAGGACGACAATTACTTCTGGATCGATACCGTGGACGGCGTGAACGTCGTCCTGCTCGGCCGCGACAGCGAAGGCAAAAGCCGCCTCGAGGACGTTGACCCGACCGGCAAAAAGCTGATCCGGGAAATCATCCAGAGCGGCCTGAAACCAGGCGGCGGCTTCAGCGACTATCATTTCCCGAAACCCAACCAGACCGAGGCGGTCGGCAAACGCAGCTACTCCCTGCTGTTCGAACCCTATGGCTGGGTCATCGGCACCGGTAACTGGACCGACGATATCGAAAAGCTGCTGGCGGCGAAAGCCAGGGAAAAAAACGAGCAGTTGCGGCAAAACATCATCGCCAGTCTGGCGATCGGCCTGTTATGCCTGTTGCTGTCAAGCCTGACCGCGCTGGCGCTCGGACGCAAAACCGCCGCCCCGGTCCATGAAATCGTCGCCCGTGTCCAGGAGATCGCCGCCGGCAATTTCAGCAACCCGGTCCAGGTGCAAAGCCGCGATGAACTGGCCAACCTGGCTGACAACATCAACCGGATGCGGCTGAAACTGGCCGATTCGATCGAAGCACTGACCCAGTCCAACGAAGAACTGCTCGCCAACAACGATGAAATCAAGGCGCTGTATTCGCAAATCGCCGCCACCGAACAGGACCTGGAGCTCCAGGTCAAGGAGCTGAAGCAAAAGGAACAGGCGCTGCAACGCAGTGAAGATCGTTTTGAGTTCGCGATCGAGGCGGCAGAAAACGCGATTTTCGACCTGGATCTGCAGACGATGCGTTATATCGTGCCGCCCAACTGGGGCAAAAACCTGAACATCCCGGAAGTATCGAAGTTGGCCGATTTTGCCGCGCTGGTCCATCCCGACGACCTGGCCGGTCGGGCCGGTCCCGTCGCAGCCAATATCACGCCGCAGCAGGACTCCTACGCCAAAGAATACCGGGTGCGGTCGCTGTCTGGCGAATATATCTGGGTGCTGGCCCGCGGCAGGGTGGTGCGCGACGATGACGGCAAACCGCTTCGCCTGATCGGTGCGTTGACCAACATCTCCGACATCAAGAAACGCGAAAGGGAAATCGAGCACCTCGCCTACCACGATCACCTGACCGGCCTGCTCAACCGGCGCGGATTTCAGAAGGAAGCCGCCCGTTTGCTTGAAACCGCAGCGAATGAGCGTCATCTGATTGCGCTGCTCGATTTTGACGATTTCAAACTGATCAACGATGTGCACGGTCAAACCACCGGCGATGAAATCTTGCGCAAATTCGGCCAGTATTTGCGTGGTTCGCTGGATGCTACGGCGGTGATCGCCCGGCAGGGCGGCGATGAATTTTTAATCTGCCTGCCGGACAGCGAGATGAATGCCGCCGGACTCCTGTCGGCGCTTTGTCTTGCCGACCAGGCCATCGACACGCACAGCAGTTCTTTCATGCTCCAGCTCAGCGGCGGCATGGCCAGTTACCCCGAACACGGCGAGATGCTGGACGTGTTGCTGCGAAAAGCCGATTTGGCGCTCAACCAGGCCAAACGCGCCGGCAAACAGCAATGCCTCTGCTATGACGACAGCATGCAGGAGCCGGTGCAACGCCGTCACGCTATTGTTGACGGTCTCAAGCGCGCCTTGCCGGATCAGCATCTGGGCCTGGTCTTTCAGCCGATCTACGAACTGTCCGCCAGCAGGCCGAAAGTGCACGGATTTGAAGCGTTGCTGCGCTGGAACAGCCCCAAGCTGGGCCTTGTCTCGCCGGCCGAGTTCATTCCCGTGGCCGAAGAAAGCGACCTCATCGTCAGCATCGGCGCCTGGGTGCTGCGCGAAGCCTGCCTGTTCGCCGTCGATGCCGAACACCCCGAACAAGGGGTCCCGACGATTTCGGTCAACGTCTCGGTGCGGCAACTGCTGCACGACGAATTCATCGCTACGGTGCGGCGCACCTTGCAGGAAACCGGCCTGCCTGCCGCCAAGTTGCAGCTGGAAATCACCGAAAGCCTGTTGATGCACGATGTGAAAACCGGGGTAGAGAGGCTGCATGAACTGCGCAAGCTGGGCGTCGGAATCTCGCTCGACGACTTTGGCAGCGGGTTTTCCTCGCTCACCTATCTGCAACAGCTGCCGATCAGCGTGCTGAAACTCGACAAGGGATTCGTCGAAAGCCTCGGTACAGCCTCAGAAAAGAATCCGCAGTTCATGATTCACAATCTGATCCAGATCGCCCACCATTTCGGCTACCACGTGGTGGCGGAAGGCGTGGAAACACAAGAGCAGCGGGATGCGCTATCCGCAGACGACTGCGATTACTACCAGGGCTACTTGTTCAGCATGCCGCTGCCTCGCGACGAAGCCCTGGCCGTTGCCCGCAACAGATAGCGAACGACAAATAAGAGGTTGCGGTGAAACCAACGGTTCGCCGCAACCTCTTTTCACACAGTTTTCAAAGGAGGGATCGGGATGGAATACCTGAATCCGCTGCTTGCCCCTTCACTGAACGATGATCTGGAAACCAACAGCGAAGGGCGTGAAGTCTACAAGCACGACTGCCACAATCTGCCGATCTGCATGTCGTATGGGCAGACTTTCTCCGGCTGCCGGGCCGGCTTCCTGTCACGCAGCCGCTGCAGCCGCGGCGAAAAGATGCAGATCCGGATTCTCAACGACATGAACAGCCGCGCGATACACAAGCCGGACAAACCCTCACGCCGTGACGTGGAGAAATACGTCGCCGGCCTTGAGTAAAACCGTAAGAACCGGCTTTATACCAGCCCTTGCGCCTTCATCGCTTCGGCAACCTTCAGGAACCCGGCGATATTGGCTCCCACCACCAGATTGTCCTTGTGGCCGTAATCTTCGGCAGCCTTGCTGGCGTTCTTGTAGATATTGACCATGATATTCTTCAGTTTGGCATCGACTTCTTCGAAAGTCCAGGCCAGTCGCATGCTGTTCTGGGTCATTTCCAGGGCCGAGGTCGCCACGCCGCCGGCGTTGGACGCTTTGCCCGGCGCAAATAGCACCCCGGCTTCAATAAAGACTTTGGTGCCTGCCAGGTCCGTCGGCATGTTGGACCCTTCGGCCACGGCCTTACAGCCATTTTGC
Source organism: uncultured Veillonellaceae bacterium (assembly GCA_964647865.1). Lineage (GTDB taxonomy): Bacteria > Bacillota > Negativicutes > UBA1444 > UBA1444 > UBA1444. Next base: position 13,222 of record CAZYJK010000040.1, read on the forward strand.
ACCAGAATCCGCGCATCTGCTTCAGTGATCTCGTTCTGGGTGGCGCAGGGCAATGCGATATCGCAGGGAATCGTCCAGATGCCGGAGCAGCCTTTGTGGTACCGGGCATTCGGACGCCGCTGAACATACTCTGCAATCCGTCCGCGTTCCACTTCCTTGAGTTGCTTTATCGTGTCAAAACAGATGCCGTCCGGATCGTAAACGTAGCCATCGGAATCGCTCATCGCCACCACCTTGCCGCCAAGTTGCTGCGCCTTTTGCGTCGCATACAGCGCCACGTTGCCGGAACCGGACACCAAGACCGTCTTGCCGGCTAACGACATCCCCTTGGCCCGGATCATCTCGTCAACAAAGTAGACCAGGCCGTAGCCGGTCGCCTGGGTCCGGGCCAGACTGCCGCCGTAGGTCAGGCCCTTGCCTGTCAGCACGCCTGCTTCATAAGCGTTTTTGATCCGCTTGTATTGGCCGAACATGTAGCCGATCTCTCGCCCGCCCACGCCCATATCCCCGGCAGGCACATCGACATCCTGGCCGATATGACGGTACAGCTCGGTCATGAAGCTTTGGCAGAACCGCATGACTTCGGCATCCGACTTGCCTTTGGGTTCAAAATCCGCGCCGCCTTTGCCGCCGCCGATCGGCAACCCTGTCAGTGAGTTTTTGAATACCTGTTCAAACCCGAGAAATTTCATGATTCCGCTGTACACCGACGGGTGAAACCTGATGCCGCCCTTGTAGGGACCGATGGCACTGTTGAACTGGATGCGGAAACCGCGGTTTATCTGAATCTTTCCTGTATCGTCCGTCCAGGGCACGCGGAAGATGATCTGCCGTTCCGGCTCCATCATGCGTTCGACAATCCCCAGCGCGATGTACTCCGGGTATTTTTCCAGGACACAGACCAACGATTCCAGCACTTCCTGCACTGCTTGGTGAAACTCCGGCTCATGTGGATTGCGGTCGACGACACGCGTGTATAGCTCTTCACAATACTTCTCGGCATTCGTTGCCATTCTATTTCTCGCCTGCCTTTCCTTTTCGGTGCTGCGCCGATGGCACCATCTACTCGTATTTTACACCGTTTTCGGAATCTTGTATGCACTCTTTTCGCGCAGCGAACAGGGATGGGTGACGGGTTCTTCACGCTGCATCATCCGTACAGCGCCGCCATCCGTCGCCCCGCCGCCGCCACCGCCTCGCGCAGCGACTCCGGCTCCAGCACCTCGACCTCACCGCCGTAGCCGAGAATCCAGCGAGTGATCTCACGCGTCCCCTGCACGCACACGCTATACAGGATCGAGCCGTCTTCCAGGTCTTCGGTCTGCTGCGACTCATGGAACTGCTCGTCGCGCACCCAGCGGGCCGCTTCCGGCGCAAACCGCAGCTGCACCCGCACCGTCTCCCCCTGCTCGATCAGCCAGCTACCGGCAAAAAACGCATCCGGCGAGAAGTTCTTCGGCAGCTCGAACGTCGTCAGCAGCACCTCCACTGCCTCCATCCGGTCGAGGCGAAACAGCTTCACGCCGCCCCGCAGGTGGCAGAACCCCACCACATACCAGGCCCGGCCGCGAAACACGATGACGTAGGGATCGAGGATCCGCTCCGTCCAGGTCTCGCGGCTTTTCGTATAGTAGCGCAGCCGCAGCTGCCGACGCTCGCGGATCGCCGCCTCCACCTGCTGGAACAACCCCCGCTCGATGCTGACCGACTGCCTGGCCAGGCGGATG
>CAZYJK010000041.1:0-14880 GCA_964647865.1 uncultured Veillonellaceae bacterium
GGATGCGATCGGCGGCAATGCCAAAGTAGGTTCTAGTTCTTGGATGGTTGCCGAAGCCGATGAGAGCGACGGTTCGTTCCTTAAATTTTTGCCGCAGATTGCTGTGGTGACGAATATCGAAAACGACCATCTGGACCATTATGGCAGTGAAGCGGAAATCTATCGGGCGTTTGTCCAGTTTGTCAGCCAGGTCAAACCCGGCGGGGCGGCCGTGCTCGGCATTGACAGCGCCGCGGTGCGGACCCTGGCGGCGCAAGCCGGCAGCCATTGCATCACTTATGCTGTAGACCAGGTGGCCGATTTTACGGCGCGCCAGCTGGTTTCGCAAGGGATGGAGACATCCTTTGAAGTTTATCGCTATGGTGAATCGCTGGGGACGATGCGGATCAGCGTGCCTGGCCGGCACAATGTGATGAACTGCCTGGCCTGCGTTGTCGTAGGCATGCAGCTGGGGGTTCCGTTTGAGCAGATTGCCGCGATCATGCCCGGGTTTGGCGGCGTCAAACGCCGGTTTCAGACCAAAGGCAGAGCGCATGGCATTTGGGTTGTCGACGACTATGGACATCATCCGACAGAAATCCTGACCACGCTGTATGGTGCCAAGGCAGCGACCGATGGCCGGGTAGTCTGCGTTTTTCAGCCGCACCGGTTTTCCCGCACGCAGCTATTGGCCCGCGAGTTCGGTACGGCCTTTGCGCCGGCTGACGTCGTAGTACTGACCGATGTCTATGCTGCCGGAGAAACGCCGATTCCTGGAATCGACGGGGAAACGATATTGCGCGAGCTGCAGGTCCGTCCCGGTCAGATTGTTCACTACTGCCAGTCGCAGCAGTCGCTGGAAGAGTGTATTTTCCCGTTGCTGAAACCGGGCGACCTGCTGATTACGATGGGCGCAGGCAATATTTATCAGACCGGCGAGCGGATTGTCGAACGGCTGACCCAGCATTCATTGGAGGTGATCCATATGCAACGGAAAAAAATCGGTGTATTGATGGGCGGACCGTCAGCCGAGCGGGAAGTTTCCCTGAACACCGGCAAGGCAATTGTCGCGGCGTTGCAGGAGAAAAACTACAACGTGGTTGGCATTGACCTTGACCCGGCCCATTTTGTCCAACAACTGCAGGAACACCAGATCGACATCGTGTTTAACGCATTGCACGGCCTGTACGGCGAAGACGGCAAACTGCAGGGAGCGCTGGAAATGCTGGGGATCCCCTATACAGGTTCCGGCGTGCTGGCAAGTGCGATGGCGATGGATAAGGCGGTTTCCAAACGGTTGTTTCAGTCCGCCGGCATTCCGACACCGCGTTATCAGCTGTTGAAACGGCGCGAAGGAATGGGAGAAGCGATACTGAACGGCATTCTCGATGAATTCGAAGTACCGTTTGTCGTCAAACCGTCGACTCAGGGTTCCACAATCGGTCTGACCATCGTGCAGGAACCGGAAGAACTGGCGGCGGCGCTGGAAAAGGCGTTTAACTACGACAGTGAAGTATTGGTCGAAGAATTTGTCGATGGCAGTGAATTAACCGTGGGCATTCTCGGCGGACTGCAGCCGGAAGCGTTGCCGATCGTGGAAATCGTTCCTTACTCCGGAATTTACGATTACCACGCCAAATATACCAAGGGGGCGACCGAATACTTCGTGCCGGCGCGCGTCGATGAAGCGACGACCCGCCTGACTCAGGAGGTGGCGCTGGCTGCTTTCAAAATCCTCGGTTGCTCGGGGATCGCCCGTGTCGATGTGCGGCTAGACCCATCCAACCACCCTTACGTGCTGGAAGTCAACACGATTCCCGGCATGACCGCGACCAGCCTGGTACCTAAGGCGGCTGCGGCTGTCGGCATGTCTTTCCCCGAGTTGTGCGAACGGATTTTACTGCTCACACTGGAGCAGTAACCGATGGAAAGCAGCCCGCGAAAAAGGAAACGTTCCCGCTGGTTCTTTGAATGGATGCTGTTTTTTCTCATTGCCGGCTTGGTTTTTGCCTGGCAGTGTTACAGCCGGCCGATTTACATCTACCTGCAGACCGTCACGGTGGTCGGCAATCAGAAAATCACGACGGAAGAAATCCACCAGATGGCTGGCGTAGCTTCCGATCAGGGTTCGCTCTGGTTTTGGGACGCCAAACGATTTTTCGCTTTGTTGCGCGACGACCTGCGGGTGGAGGAAGTGAGCTCCAGTTTTGAGTGGCCGGCATCTTTGGCCATTCAGATCAAGGAACGCCGTTCGTTGGCTTACCTGGCCAGCCGGCATGGTTTTCTCGACATTGACGCTACCGGTACGGTGACCGCCATTTCGCGCAACCTTAAGAGCATGGAAGCACCGCTTATCACTGGTTTCAAGGCTGGGCGCGTCTATCCGGGAATGCAGCTCGGCGACTCCGGCGTGCATGGTGTGCTGGAATATTTGGTCTCACTCAACAAGGAAACACGGGATAAAATTTCCGAAGTCCACATCAATCCCCAACAAAGCGTCACCGTGATCACGCTCGACAATATCAAGATTCGGCTCGGTCCGTTGGAACGGGTGCGTGAAAAGGCCAGACTAACCCAGGATATATTGCAGGAAGTCCTGGCCAAGGGCGTGCCGGTGGAATCGATCGATCTGGTACACGAAAAACCGGTATTGCGGTTTCGGTTGTAATAAAAGTGAATAAGGGGGAGTTTGTTTGAGTGCCCTGAAACAGGGGCGAGTGGCCCTGGCGTTTGTCTGTGTGGTATTGGGGATCATGCTGGCTGTGCAGTTTCGAACAACCCAGGATATCCGCTCGACAATCCCGTTCCAGCGCGCCGAAGACCTGTCGCTGCGTCTGCGGCAGGCCGAAAGGGAGCGCGACAACGCACTGCGTCAACTACAGGAATTGCAGAACTCGACGATCAGCGAGTCGGTGGCCAAGGAAGCGGAACTGTTCCGCATGGCTGCCGGGTATCTGTCTGTCGAAGGCCCCGGTGTAGTCGTGACGATCGATGATAGCAAAAGACCGATGAAACCAGGCGAGAATCCGAACTTATACTTAATTCATGATGATGATATGTTGAAAGTGATTAATGAACTGTGGGCGGCCGGAGCCGAAGCGATCTCGATCAACGACCAGCGCCTGGTGGTGGGCTCTGAGATCCGCTGTACCGGGCCGACGATCTCAGTGAATAATATGCGCCATACTCCGCCCTATGAAATCCGGGCGATCGGCGACCCCAAAACGCTTGAAGCCTCACTGAAAATGAGGGGTGGCGTGATTGAGACCCTTCAGTTCTGGGGGATACAGGTCTCGGTGAAGACGCAGCCCAAGGTGAAGATCGTGTCTTTTAAAGGAGCGCATAAATATCAGTATGCCAAGCCGCTCAAGGAGGAAGCCGCAAAATGATGTTGCCGATTGTCGGGGTTTTGCTCGGGATTGCGATCGGCCTGCTTTTTCCGCTCAGCATGCCGGTGGAATACGGAAAGTTCCTAGCGGTGGCGCTGTTGGCTTCGCTGGATTCGGTGTTCGGCGGCTTGCGCTCGGCGTTGGAAGAAAAGTTCGATAATGCCGTATTCATCAGCGGTTTTTTTGTCAATGCACTGCTGGCGGTCGTGCTGGTGTTTGTTGGCGACCGTCTGGGAATCGATCTTTATTATGTTGCGTCATTGGCTTTTGGCTTGCGTATCTTTCAGAATCTGGCGATTATCCGGCGGTTTTTCCTGAAAAAATGACCAGCGGATTGATTAACGCATAAAGGTGAGAACTGACATGAAGAAATCCGGCGTTTTCTGGACGATTGCACTGTTGCTGACGTTGCTTGCCGCAGGTTGTTCCAGCGCCAAACCGAATACGGAGAACGTCGTTGCCGTCGGTCATGTTGCGGCTCTGAGCGGTGATTTGGCGCTATGGGGTCAGGCGGAAAAGAACGCGCTGACGTTAACGGTGGAAAAAATCAATGCAGCTGGCGGAGTGGCAGGCAAACAACTGAAAATCATCAGTTATGACACACGCGGCGATGCCGCGGAGACCGCTAAAGCCGCCCAACGGCTGCTGGTTCACGACAGGGTCGTCGCAATCATCGGTCCGGCCCAGAGCAGTAGCGCCATCGTGATGAGCGCGGTGACGGAACCTGCAAAGACGCCGTTTATCGCCACCGCCGCGACCAGTCCCAAGGCAACGTTCGATCCGGTTGCCAATACCGTGCGTGGCTATGCTTTCCGCGCCGGCTTTATCGATTCTTATCAGGGAAGCGTGGCGGCGCAGTTCGCCGGACGGGAACTCAAGGCGAAAACGGCAGCGGTGCTGTATGACGCCGGTTCGGAGTATTCGACGGTCTTAGCGGCGTTTTTTGCCAAACAGTTTGTGAAACAGGGCGGCAAGGTTTTGGCCAATGAAGCTTTTCGGGCCAATGACACTGACTTTCGGCCGTTGCTGACCAAAGTGGACCAGGATGAACCGGCGGTGATTTTTGTCCCGACCTTGCACAAAGAAGCGGCGCTGTTGGTCAAGCAAGCCCGCGACCTTGGCATGAAAGCTAAAATCATCGGTGGCGACGGCTGGAGTAATCCGGAGATTCTCACATTGGGCGGAGCGGCGCTCGAAGGGACATATTTTATCGCCCAGACCGGCTTGGGCGACCCGGCGATCGGATCATTTGTTGCGGAATACCGCAGTAAGTTCGGCCAGGACCCGGTATTGCCGAACGCCGCGCTGGCGGTGGACGGATTAATGATGTTGATCGAGGCGATCAAAAAGGCCGACGGGACCGATCCGGTGAAAATCGCCCGGCAATTGGCGGCACTGAAGGATACGCAAGTATTGACCGGACGATTAAGCATCGATCCGCTGACAAACAGTCCGCAAAATCGCAGCGCAGTTGTGCAGGAAATCCGCAGCGGCCAGTTTGTTTATAGGACAAAAATAGCCGCAGATTAGTTTTTGCTGCAGGAATAATCGGTTTTGTGTGGAATATAGTTTTAAAATGCCAAGGATACAGGAGGGGCTATGTTTATGCCAGGACTTGAACTGGAAATCGATACTGAACCATTTGCCGCGATAAAAGTTGTTGGTGTCGGCGGCGCTGGCAACAATGCGGTGAATCGGATGATTAATTCTTCGGTCAAAGGAGTCGAATTTATCGCGATCAATACGGATGCCCAGGCGCTTCTATCTTCGTTGGCGCCTTACCGCATTCAAATCGGCGAAAAATTGACCAAAGGCCTGGGGGCCGGTGCAAATCCGGAGGTCGGCCAAAAAGCTGCTGAAGAAAGCCGCGACGAAATCATGAAAGCGCTACGCGGCGCCGACATGGTGTTCATTACGGCGGGAATGGGCGGCGGGACCGGTACCGGCGCGGCGCCGGTGGTTGCAGAGATTGCGAAGGAACTGGGGGCATTGACTGTAGGCGTGGTCACCCGTCCGTTCATGTTTGAGGCGCGGCGGCGTCAAAGCCAGTCCGAGTGGGGCGTAGGCCGCATGCGTGACCAGGTGGATGCTTTGATAACGATTTCCAATGACCGTTTGTTGCAGATCGTGCAGAAGAGCGCGTCGATCATGGATGCGTTCCGGATTGCCGATGACGTTTTACGTCAGGGTGTGCAGGGCATGTCCGACCTTATCGTTATTCCCGGTTTGATCAACCTCGACTTTGCTGACGTGAAGACAATCATGGAAGACGCCGGCTCGGCGCTGATGGGCGTTGGTGTCGGTCGGGGCGAAAACCGGGCGATGATGGCGACGGAACAGGCTGTCAAAAGCCCATTGCTCGATGCTTCGATCGAAGGGGCCAAAGGTGTGTTGCTCAGTTTCTGCGGTGGTCCGGACATGGGACTGCTGGAAGTCAACGAAGCCGCCAGCATGGTTGCCGATATGGCCGACCCGGAAGCGAACATCATCTTTGGCGCCGTTATTGACGACAAGATGACTGATGAAATCCGGGTGACGATCATTGCAACCGGCTTTGAACCCAAACGCGCCAAACCGGCGACCCGCAATGCGGTCATCCAGCCGGAAATCGCTCCGATTCCTAAATTCAAGGGACCAACCCTGGAAATCCCGGAATGGATGAAACGCAAATAGTCTGCTCAGCTATTTTGAACTCCGGCAGTTTCTGCCGGAGTTTTTTGTAACCGGATGGAAGGACGTCGGTTTGTGTCGAAAAGGAAAAGGAGTATTGCTGGGTTAGCGAGAATATATATCTTTTATGAAATGGATTTATCGTGAACCGCCCCCCGAACCAAACATCGACAAGTGGCTTGATCAGATAGGCTTTTCGCCCCTATTAGCCGCCGGTTTGTGGAATCGCGGCCTGCAGAGCCAAGAGCGTCTGGAACGTTTTTTTCGTGCCGACTCCGACAGTTTACTGGCTCCGGCCATGCTGGGCAGTGAAATGAAAAAAGCGGTGACCCGCTTGCGGCAGGCTTTCGAACGTCAAGAGAAAATCGTCATTTTTGGCGATTACGATGTAGATGGAACGAGCGGCGCTGCCTTGATGCAGGAAGTGTTCCAGCGGTTGGCCCCCCATTATGGATTTTCGTCGGCAGTGATGCTATCGGACCGCTTCACCGAAGGCTACGGACTGAATATGAAAAATCTCGACCGTTTGATTGCCATGCAGCCCAATCTGGTCGTCACCGTGGACTGCGGCGTGTCAAGCGGCGCGGAGATTGCCCGGCTAAAAACCCTGGGCATCGATGTTGTCATCACCGACCACCACGGACTAAAGGGCGACTATCCAGACGCTGCAGTCGCGGTCGTGCATCCTGGACTGTCGTCGCAAGGCTCGCTTGCTACGGTGTCAGGATGTTGCGTAGCCTGGCAGCTGATGCGCGGGTTGTGGGAAATCAATGGCAAGAAAAGTCCCGACTGGCTGATGCAGGATTCGCTTGACCTGGTGGCGCTCGGCGCCGTGTGTGATATCATGCCGCTGAATGAGCCGGAAAACCGCTATTTTGTCCGTGAAGGCATGCGCCAGATCGAGCAGGGCGGCAGAACCGCCTTCCAGGTGATGCGGCAGGCCTGTGGTTGGCGCAGGGTCAATACCTATACGTTGGGATTTGTCATCGGTCCGCGGATCAATGCCGCCGGTCGGATGAACAAAGCGAATGGCGCTGAGCCGGTGGTGGAATGGCTGTTGGCGCAGGATAAACAGCGTTGTGCGGAAATTGCCGCACAGTTGGAACAGTTCAACAGCGAGCGCCGCCAGGAACAGGAAGAGTCGATTCAGGCCGGATTGCGCCAGTTGTCGGATGAATCCGAAGCCGGATTTGAGCGACTGTCGGTGGTGCGCGGCGATTTTCACGAAGGCGTGGTCGGCATTGTTGCTTCCAAACTGGCGGAAAAATTCTTTCGACCGGCCTTTGTCATGGCCAACACTGAAGAAACTTCGACTACAGGAGTGATGCGCGGCTCTGCCCGCAGCATCCCCGGCGTCGACCTGTTTTCGCTGATAGAAAGGCACCAGCATTTACTGGTTCAGTGGGGTGGCCATGCGATGGCGGCGGGACTGAATATCGAGCAGGAGAACATGGAACGCTTTTTCCGGGCGATTGATGCCGAGCTTGCTGCCATGCCGGCGCAGACCTGGGAGAAAGTCCGCTGGGTTGACGGTCGACTGACGCCGCAAGAGCTGACAGAAGCCTTCTTTGCCAATCTGATGGCTTTGGAACCGCACGGTGAGAAATTCCCCCCTTTTGTCTGGGAGCTGACCGGGACTTTGACCAAGGGACGGGTTTTGGAACGCCCGGGCAGTCCCAAGGTAGGTACGCTTAGCGTTGGCGGACGCAACTATCCGTTTGCGATGTGGGACAATGCCGATCAGGTTGAAATCGGCGAAGAGAGGAATTTCATCGGTTGCTGGGAATACAACGATTATCAGCGGGCGATGCAGTTCCGGGCGATTGGGCTGGCGTGAACAAGAAGTGGCGTGAACAAAAACAGGACAGGGTGAGGGTCGCGAATGACCAGTGAAAAGATTCCCGACATAGCCGATATTATCGAGCGGGTTCGCAGCTATCAGTCCGAATCCGCGGTGCCTGTGTTGGAAAAGGCTTTTGCCACGGCGGTAAAGGCGCATGACGGGCAGCACCGGATTTCCGGCGAGGATTATATTCATCATCCGTTAGGGGTGGCCCGGATTCTGGCCGACCTCCAGATTGACGCGGACTCGATCGCCGCTGCGTTATTGCATGATGTCGTCGAAGACACGACGATCACCCTGGAACAACTGGAAAAAGAGTTTGGCAAGGAAATCGCGATCCTGGTCGATGGCGTCACCAAGCTAAGCCGGATTGAATACAAGTCCAAAGAAGAGCAACAGATGGAAAACTATCGCAAGATGTTCCTGGCGATGGCCAAGGACATTCGGGTGGTATTGATCAAACTGGCTGATCGCCTGCACAATATGCGCACCTTGAAGCCGATGGCGCCGGAGAAGCAAAAACGAATCGCCCGCGAGACGCTGGAAATCTTTGCGCCACTGGCAAACCGGCTGGGGATATCGAACATCAAATGGGAACTTGAGGACCTGTCATTTCGCTACCTAGAACCGGAACGCTACTACGAACTGGTGGACCAGGTCCGCCAGAAGCGGCAGGAACGCGAAGCGATCATCGCCGAAGCCATGCTGGTACTGCGGGACAAATTGCAGGAAGTCGAAATTCATGCCGAAATCGATGGCCGGCCCAAGCATTTTTATAGCATTTACAAAAAAATGCAGAAAGACCGCAAAGAACTGAGCGAAATCTATGATCTGTCGGCGGTCCGCATTTTGGTCGACTCGGTCAAGGACTGCTATGGTGCGCTGGGGATCGTGCACACGCTGTGGAAGCCGATTCCGAACCGGTTCAAGGATTTTATCGCCGTACCGAAATCCAATATGTATCAATCGCTGCATACCACGGTGATCGGTACGCAGGGGCAACCGCTGGAAATCCAGATCCGGACCTATGAAATGCATCGCATCGCCGAAGTCGGCATTGCGGCGCATTGGAAGTACAAGGAAGGCACCAAAGGTCCCAACAAGGGTTTCGATCAGAAATTGTCCTGGATGCGGCAATTGTTGGAATGGCATCAGGATTTGCGCGATCCGCATGAATTTGTCGAGTCGGTGAAACTCGATGTGTTTGCCGACGAGGTGTTCGTGTTCACGCCGAAGGGCGATGTGATCGATTTGCCGGCCGGTTCGGTGCCGCTTGACTTTGCCTACCGGGTCCACACCGATGTCGGACACCGTTGTGTGGGCGCCCGGGTGAACGGCCGGATGGTGCCGCTTGAAACCAAACTGTCCAACGGCGATATTGTCGAGGTCATCACTTCGAAACAGGGAACCCCCAGCCGTGATTGGCTGAATATCGTTGCTTCGCCGGAAACCCGCAACAAGATCCGCAACTGGTTCAAAAAAGAGAAACGCGACGAAAATATCGTCAAAGGCCGCGAAGCACTGGAGAAAGACAGTAAACGCCTCGGCTACGAGTGGAAAGAGCTGGCCAAAGTCGGCCGGCTGGACGAGATTTCCCGGCGGATGAATTTTACCAATGAAGAGGATCTGTACGCTTCACTGGGTTACGGCGGCATCACCGTGCATGCGATCATGGTAAAACTGATCGAGCAATACAAAAAAGAGCAGAAACTGACGGCCCCGCCGGACATGAGCCAAGTGCTGGCCGAGCTGAAGCCGAAGCGGTCGAAAAGTAAAGGCAGTCACGGCATATTGGTCAAAGGCGAAGGCGGACTGATGGTTCGGTTGGCCCGCTGCTGCAATCCGGTGCCGGGCGATGTGATTGTCGGTTATATTACGCGTGGCCGCGGCGTTTCGGTGCATCGGGTCGATTGCCCCAATATTTCGGCCGAACCGGACGAATATGAACGGATGATAGAAGTCGAGTGGGATACCTCCACCGACGATTTATACAAAGTGACGATCGAGATAACAGCGATGGATCGACCTGGTATGCTGACCGATATCATGATGGTGTTGTCGGAGCACAAGATCAACGCCAGCACGGTCAATGCCAAGACGTTCAAGGACAAGCGGGCCACGATCAGTTTGTGCATTGATACGCGCAATACCAACCAACTGGAGAATATCATGGCAAAAATGAAACGGGTGCGTGATGTTTACGCCGTTCACCGCGCTGCATCCACGGGGCTGAACTGATGCGGGCGGTGGTGCAACGGACCGGCTGGTCCGAAGTAAGCGTAAACGGCGATTGCGTGGGTCGCGCAGCAGCTGGCCTGACGGTGCTGCTGGGAGTGGGCCTTGAAGATACTGAAACTGACGTTAACTACATGGCTGACAAAATCGCCAATCTGCGGATATTTGAAGATGACGCAGGCAAAATGAACCGTTCGGTTCTCGATGTGTCAGGTCAGATTTTGGCGATATCGCAGTTCACTTTATACGGAGACTGCCGCAAAGGAAGACGACCCGGATTTGATCAGGCGGCGCCGGCGGAACAGGCCAAAGTTCTTTATGAAAAATTTGTCGAACAGCTCCGCGCCAAAGGGATCGTGGTTGCCTGCGGACAGTTTCAGGCTACAATGAAGGTCACGCTGGAAAACCAGGGCCCGGTGACGCTGTTGATCGATAGTGGAAAAAGCTTTTAGCAGGGGGATCGAAGATGAAGATTATTCAAATGGAAGTTGGCAGCCTGGGGACGAATTGCTATATTGCTTATTGCGAAAATACGAAAAAAGCGGTGATCATCGATCCCGGCGGCGATGCGTCGAAAATTCTGGCGGCGGTTTCGCGGGAAAAGTTATCTGTTGAAGCGATCATCAATACGCATGGGCATGCGGATCATGTGCTGGCCAATGTCAAAGTGCAGGAAGCAACCGGCGCTCCGCTGTGGATTCATGGCGGCGATGCCGACATGCTGGGTAGCGGCTCGCGTAATCTGTCGGCGTTTCTCGGTGGCGCCACCAGCTGCGGCAAAGCCGATCGGTTGCTGTCTGACGGCGAGGTTTTGCCAGTGGGCGATTTTTCATTGACGGTGTTGCATACACCGGGGCATACTCCCGGCGGCATCAGCCTGCTGACAGGCAAGACGGTGTTTGTCGGTGATACGTTGTTTGCCGAATCAATCGGCCGGACTGATTTCCCCGGCGGATCTTACAGCCAGCTGATCAACAGCATCAAGGAAAAACTGATGGTGTTAGATGACGAAGTCAAAGCGTACCCTGGTCATGGACCGGCTACGACGATCGGCTGGGAACGGCGGCAAAATCCATTCATCCAATAATAGACAAAACGACGACAGGAAAGTCAGGTGAAGTGAAATGTCCATCGATATGGCTGATTTACGGCGCAGATTTCGTGAAAAGCAGTATAAAGTGACGCCGCAGCGGCAAAAGATTCTGCAGACCTTTATCGACAATCAGGAAAAGCACCTCAGTGCGGAAGATGTATATTCGCTGCTACAGGCGGATTCGCCCGACATCGGCCTGGCGACGGTATATCGAAGCCTGGAGATGCTGGAAAAGCTGGGGTTTTTGCACCGGATCGAGTTTGGCGACGGCAAGAGCCGCTATGAACTGGCAACCGGCGATTCGAGCCATGCGCATCACCATCTGATCTGTCTTTCCTGCGGCGCAGTGCTTGAATTCGGCGATGACCTGATGGAAACGCTGGAAAGCTTTGTTTCCCGCACGGCGGATTTTGAGATCACCGATCACCAGGTCAAATTCTACGGATATTGCAGCGAGTGCCGCAAACGGGATGAATAGCGACAGACCCTGGGGCAGCCTGACGGGTGTGCGTCCGGCCAAAATCGTGCATCGCCGGCTTGATTTGGGCGAGTCGCCGCAAGATATCGAACGGTTTTTGACAGACCGCTACGGGGTTGCGGTCGAGAATGCCGGCCTGCTGGTGGAAGTTGCCAGTCGCAACCGCCGCCTGATACCGACGCCGGAGACGGCGGACCAGGAAAAACGGTCGGTTTCACTGTATCTGGGAATCCCGTACTGTGCTTCGCGCTGCGTGTACTGCTCCTTTCCCTCGGCCTTGCTGCCGACGGACAAGGAGCAGATTGTTTGCCTGCTCACGGCGATTGGACAGGACATACAAGCTGTGGTAAAATTGTTGAGTGCTTATGGCCTGACGGTGCGAGCGCTCTATATTGGCGGCGGCACGCCGACTTGCCTGCCGGAAGAATTTTTGGCCCGTTTATTGGGTTGGCTGTCGAGTGCGTTTGATATTCCGGCCATGCAAGAGTTCACGGTGGAAGCAGGCCGGCCGGACAGCATTACGCCGGAAAAACTCCGATTGCTTCGGCAAGCCGGAGTCAACCGGATCAGCGTCAATCCGCAGACGATGCGCCAACTGACGCTTGACCGGATCGGGCGCAACCATTCGGCCGAACAGGCGGTGCGCGCGTTTGACATGGCCCGTGCGGCAGGCTTTTCCCGGATCAACATGGACTTGATCGCCGGATTGCCTGATGAAACGCTGCCGGATATGCAGGGGTCATTGGCTCAGGTTCTGGCGCTGAAACCGGAAAATATCACCGTGCACACGCTGGCCTTGAAACGAGGGGCAGCGCTGATGGAAACCGCAGATGCCGCGACCTGCCAGAATAATGCGGTCGTCTGCCAAATGGTGGATGCGTCTGCTCGCGAGATTCGTGCAGCCGGCTTGTTGCCGTACTACCTGTACCGGCAAAAGAACTCGCCTGGCAACCGGGAAAACGTAGGTTATGCCAAGCCGGGAACCGAGTGTATTTATAATGTTGACATTATCGAAGAGCGGCGAACCATCCTCGGGATGGGACCATCGGCTACCAGCAAGGCGATTCGCATGCCGGACTGGCGACTGGACGGCTGCTTTTTTCCTAAGGATATTGCGACCTACATCCGTAGAATCACCGAACTTGCCGCTAAACGGGAACAATTGATCAAGACGCTGTTTTCGGCCGAATAGTGCCGAAAAAAACGGGGGGAACCGCATGTTGACTTCTGGACCGCGCGGTACACATGACATCACGCCTACTGAGGCGAAAAACTGGTTAAGGATTGAGGCGGCGGCGCGGACGATCTGCAGTCGTTATCATTACGGCGAGATCCGCACGCCGATTTTTGAGCATACGGAGTTGTTTTTGCGCGGCATCGGCGAAACCACCGACGTAGTGCAAAAAGAGATGTATACCTTTACTGACCGCGGCGGCCGCAGTGTGACGCTGAGGCCGGAAAACACGGCTGCTGTCGTGCGTTCCTATCTGGAGCAAAAGCTGGGCGCCGACGGGCAAACGGCCAAACTGTTTTATATTGGACCGATGTTCCGCTATGACCGGCCGCAGGCCGGCCGCCTGCGCCAATTTCATCAGTTCGGCATCGAAGCGATCGGCCCGGCTGGCCCGTCGGTCGATGCGGAAATCATTGCATTGGCGGTACGGTACTTTGAAAGTTTGGGCCTTTCCAATCTGAAGCTGATGATCAATTCGGTCGGCTGTCCGAAATGCAGACCGCAGTATCGAGTGGTGCTGCAGGACTTTTTGCGGGACAAACAGCCGGATTTATGCCATGATTGTCAATCAAGGTTTGACCGCAATCCGATGCGGATTCTCGACTGTAAAGAAGAAAAATGCAACCGACTTTCAGCCGGTGCGCCGCAAATGGTGGAGTGCCTTTGCGATGAATGCACCGCGCATTTCGCCGGGTTGCAGCAATTCTTGCAGGCTGCCGGTATTGAATACACGCTGAATCCTCGCTTGGTGCGCGGGCTTGACTATTACACCAAGACCGCCTTCGAAATCCAGTACCCGCTGCTTGGCGCGCAAAGCGCCGTCTGCGGCGGAGGTCGCTATGACGGGTTGATTGAGGAATGCGGCGGTCCGGCTACCCCGGGTATCGGTTTTGCCATCGGCATGGAACGCGTGCTATTGGCGATGGAAAAACAGCAACTGTTACCGCCGGCGCAGGAGGAAGTGCCGGTATGGGTCATCCCGATGGGGCCGGAAGCGACGCTGCCTGCGTTCGGTTTGCTGAACCAACTGCGCGGAATGGGGATTTGCGCCGATATGGATCACAGTGGCCGCAGCATGAAGTCGCAGATGAAGCAGGCCAATCGGGTCAATGCGAAATATGTGGCGATATTTGGTGAAATAGAGCTCCAGACCGATCAGGTGACGCTAAAGAATATGACAACCGGTGAACAGACGATGCTGCCGGTGGCAACGGCCCTCAATCAATTGAAACAGGAGTTGAACGGGTAAATGGATACATTGGCAGGAATGAAACGGACTCACTCGTGCGGCGCGCTTACAGCTGCGGATGCCGGTACGGAAGTCATCTTGTGCGGCTGGGTTTCGCGGCAACGCGACCATGGCGGACTGATTTTTATCGATTTGCGCGACCGGTCCGGGACCGTACAACTGGTCTTTTCACCGGAAATCAATCAGGCGGCGCTGCTCAAAGCGGACGGCGTCCGGACCGAATATGTCCTCAGCGTGCGCGGTGCGGTTCGCCTGCGCTCGCCGGAAACGGTGAATCCGGCGATGGAAACCGGTGCGATCGAAGTGTGCGGCGAAGAGATCCGCATTCTCAATCCAGCCAAGACACCGCCGTTCTACATTCAGGACAATGTGGACGTCGATGAAACCGTTCGGCTGAAATACCGCTATCTGGACCTGCGTCGGCCGGAAATGCAGCACAATCTGATTTTGCGCCACCGCGTCGCCAAGACGATGCGCGACTTCTTTGACAGTCGCGACTTTATCGAAGTCGAAACGCCGATGCTGACCAAAAGCACGCCGGAAGGCGCGCGCGACTATCTGGTTCCCAGCCGGGTCAATCCTGGCAAGTTTTATGCATTGCCGCAATCGCCGCAGATTTTCAAACAAATCCTGATGGTGGCCGGTTACGAACGTTACTTCCAGATCGTGCGCTGTTTCCGCGACGAAGACCTGCGGGCCGACCGCCAGCC
>CAZYJK010000042.1:0-14400 GCA_964647865.1 uncultured Veillonellaceae bacterium
CGCTATGCCAAACGGCAGTTGACCTGGTTTCGTCGGATGTCCTATTTGGAATGGATCGAAATTGGTGAGACAACGACGATGGATATGGCGCTGGTTCTGATACTAAGGCGGGTTGCGGAAAGATATGCAATCAAGTAGAATTACTGTGTAAGCAAGCGACGGGAGGTGTGTCATGAACACAAAGTTGTTGAATCTACAGGATAGCTTTCTCAATCAGATCCGTAAAGAAAACATCCCGGTAATCATTTATCTGGCGAATGGCTTTCAACTGCGGGGAGCAGTGAAGGGTTTCGACAACTTCACGGTGATTCTGGAGAATGATGGTAAGCACCAGTTGGTTTACAAACACGCCATCTCGACCATCACGCCGATTCGGCCGTTGCAGGCGCTATTTTCAGAAAAACGTGAAGAACCGGCGAGCCAATAATATTCGAAAGGATAAGCCCCGGGTTCACCGCCTGGGGCTTTTTATGTGAATCGATGAAAGAAATTTTCACCAGTGCCGCGCCGCAGGAAACAGTGATCTTGGTTGGCACAGATATCGACAAAGAACAAAATCTCAGCGAAACTTTGGCCGAACTTGAGCGATTGGTCGAGACTGCCGGCGGTGAAGCCGTGGGTACGATCATCCAGCGCCGGGAACGCCCCGATATCGCCACTTATATCGGCAAAGGCAAGCTGGAGGAGCTAAAGGCCCTGCAGCAGGAAACACATGCGACAACGGTCGTGTTTGATGATCAGCTGTCACCAGCCCAGCAACGCAATATCGAAAAAATCATGGAAGTAAAAGTCATTGACCGCACGGCGCTGATTCTGGATATTTTCGCCCAACGCGCCAATTCCTACGAAGGTAAACTTCAGGTCGAGCTGGCCCAAATGCGTTATCTGTTGCCTCGCCTGGGCGGTAAAGGTCTGGTCATGTCACGGCTTGGCGGCGGCATCGGCACCCGCGGCCCCGGCGAAACCAAACTGGAAGTGGATCGTCGCACGATCCGCGACAAAATCCATGATATTGAAGAATCGCTGAAAACAGTGTCGGCCCAGCGGGCGCTGCAGCGGAACCGCCGCGTGCAGTCTGGCTTGCCCTGTGTGGCGATTGTCGGTTACACCAATGCCGGTAAATCGACTTTGCTTAACCGTCTGACTGATGCCGGGGTGTTGGTCGAGGACAAATTGTTTGCCACGCTGGACCCGACGATTCGCATGTTGATCCTGCCGTCAGGACGCAAGGTGCTATTGGCAGATACCGTCGGGTTCATCCGTAAATTGCCTCACGCGCTGATTGCTGCGTTTCGCGCGACTCTGGAGGAGGTTGTTTACGCGGACCTATTGATCCATGTTATCGATGCAAGCTCAGAGGAGTGGGAAGACCAGAGCCGCTCCGTATATGAAGTGCTCAAGGAACTAGGGGCGTCTGACAAAAAAGTCCTCACGGTGATGAACAAGGTCGATTGTTTGAACGGTCCGGCTAAGTTTCGCCGGTTATTGTGGAAGCCCGGCGCCATAGCGATTTCCGCTGCGGCAGGCGAAGGCCTCGACCATTTGCTGGAATCCCTTGATGCGATGCTTAGCCAACTCGACCGATCGCTGCAATTACTGATCCCTTATGAAGAATCGGGAATATTGAATCTGTTGCATGAACAGGCGGTGGTCCAGGAAAAGGAATACGCTCCGGAAGGCGTATGGGTCAGAACCCTGGCGCCGGCTTCACTAGCCGGACAATTGTCAGCATATATCGCAGAAAGAAAGGACTAGTGTTTGTGAATCGATTTCCTGCATCGCTGATAACACTCAAAAACCGCATCCTGGAAGAATTACAACCCCGGTTCGTGCAAATCGAAGCGACTTCGCTGCAAAATACGGCCCGGATTCTCGACGCCTATCGCAAACATCAGGTCTCCGACTATGATTTTCGCCAGACCACTGGTTATGGCTATGGCGACCAGGGCCGAGACAAGCTGGCAGCCGTCTGGGCGGATATTTTTGCCGCCGAAGCAGCGCTGGTCCGACCGCAGTTCGCGTCTGGCACTCACGCACTGGCTACCGCTTTATTCGGCGTTTTGCGACCTGGCGACGAACTATTGGCGCTGACCGGCACGCCTTATGATACCCTGTGCACGGTAATCGGTCACCCCGAGCCGGTTCCCGGCTGCCTGAAGGAGTTCGGCGTCACTTACCGTGAAACGCCGTTCAGCCAAGCGCTAAGCCCCGAATCGATCGGCGCTGCATTGCGCCGGGAAACGCGACTCGTGCTGATTCAACGTTCCTGCGGCTACAGTTTGCGGCAAACGCTTTCGATCGCACACATCGAAGCCATTTGTCTGGCGATCAAAGCTGTACGGCCTGATTGCGTGGTCATGGTCGACAACTGCTACGGCGAATTCACCGAAACTAGTGAACCGACTGCTGTCGGCGCTGATCTGGCCGTCGGCTCGCTGATCAAAAATCCTGGCGGCGGAATTGCACCGACCGGAGCTTATATTGCAGGACGCGCCGACCTGATCGAACTGGCGGCGAGCCGCTTGACCGCGCCCGGCATCGGCTCGGAAGTCGGTTCCTGTCAGGATGGCTACCGGTTGTATTATCAGGGGCTGTTTCTTGCTCCACATACGACTTCTCAGGCAATCAAGAGCGCTTTGTTCGCTGCGGCCTTTTTCGCCGCCCTGGGATATAACGTCCATCCGTCGGTTGACGCCTCCCGCTATGACATCATCCAGGCAATCGAACTCGGATCAGCTGATAAACTGACCGCATTTTGCCGGGGATTGCAAAAATACTCGCCGGTCGATTCCCATTTAAAGCCGATTCCCGCACCGATGCCAGGATATCCTGATCCAGTCGTGATGGCAGGCGGGACCTTTGTGCAAGGTTCTTCGATTGAGCTAAGCGCCGATGGACCGCTGCGCGAGCCGTACGCTGTCTATTTGCAGGGCGGATTGACTTTCGAACATTCGTTGCTGGCTTTGTTGGGCGCGGCGACGGAGATGGGGCAGTCTGCCCGAGACTAAAAGGGATTTGACAGTTGGTTGTCGAATGATAGAATAATTGTATGAAGTTTGAATGGTTGGGCCTCGTCATCATCATAAGTTTGGTTGTCGTGTTTTCGGTAACCAAACGCTGGGTTCGTTGGCCGTTTCGTCTCCGCACCCTATATTGGTGCGGAGGTTTTTCATATCTATTATTGCTTGGCCTGCCGCGCATTATGATCTGGCCTTCCGCCGACACAAAGATTCGCATCTTGTTCACCATTTTGGTCGCTGTTATTTTTTCCTGGATATTGGCGTATCATCAGCATGATGATTCACGATAAATATTGGATATTGCGATAGGAAGTGTCTTGTGGTGCTTTGGGGTCTGAATTCGCGCAAACAACAGTTGTGGCTGCTATTTGGCATCTTGTTGCTGCTCGCTGCCGTCGGCGTCGTGGCGGCCGATCAGGCAATCTTGCGTGATTCGCGGATTCTGCCGAATGTTTTCGTCGCCTATATCGACGTTGGCGGCATGACCCGCGAAGAAGCCGAGATCAAAATCCAACAGGCCTTGCACTCAACGTCAGGAACGCCGGTGATGCTGACAGACCAGCGCGAAGTATGGTTTGTCCCTACAGCCGAGATTGATTTTAAAATCGATGTGAAGAAGACAGTGGATTCCTGTATGCAATTCGGTCGCGGCGGCGACTTTATGCAGCGCTGGCATGACCGTCTGGCAGCACGGGAACACGAATTGCATCTACCGATTCAGCTTGATTTGAATAAGGAAAAACTTTCCCTTATCTTAAGCGGACTGGCGCCGCAAACGGACCGCCTGGCGCGTGACGCTGCTCTTTTGGTACTGGTGAAATCAAAGAATGTCGCGCTGATTCCGGCCGTAGAAGGCAGAACCCTAAACATAGCAGAAACGGTTGCCACGGCGTTCAAGGAACCGCAAATGCAACTGGCGTTTGTGGTTGACCTCAAATTCAACAAACAACCACCGAAAATCAGCGATGCAGATTTTTCCGGCATCAACTCGATCCTCGCCTTGTACTCGACTCATTTCAAGCCCTGGGACTATGACCGCAACGCCAATCTCAGGCTTGCCACCCAAAGAATTCACGGCACAAGGTTAAAGTCTGGCGAAATCTTTTCTTACAACAGCATTGTCGGTAACCGTACGCAGCAACAAGGTTTCCGGATGGCGCCGGTCATTCTCGACGGCAAACTGGTACCCGACTGGGGCGGCGGAGTTTGCCAGGTCAGCAGCACACTCTACAATTCGGCGCTTTTGGCCAATCTCGAAATTGTCGATCGAAGCAATCACGGTCGGGCAATCGGTTATGTGCCATTAGGGTTTGACGCGACTGTAGTGGACGGCTATATTGATTTTAAATTCAAGAATAATCTGGCGAATCCAATCCTGTTATACTCCGTTGTTACTGACAATGAATTGTATTTTGCAATCCTGGGCGACGTCAGGGATATGCCGCCGCCGATCGAACTGGATTATGTCGTCCATCGGGTTATCGAACCGGTGGAAGTGAAGCAGAACGATCCTACGCTGGAGGTCGGCAAAGAAGTCGTCGATGAATCGCCGCAACGCGGCTTCCGCGTGTCGACTTATCGTATCCGGACAATTAACGGCAAAGAAGAACGGCAACTGTTGGCAACAGACGATTACGACCCGGTGAACCGGATTGTAAAAATAGGCACTAAGCCCAAAGATGCCAAGACCCCGGCTCCGGTTGAAGCAAAAAAACCACCTGCTGCAACAAACGCCGGAGCAACGCAGGGAACGATCACGCTGCAAGGCCAGATTACCAAGCCGCAGCGATAAGACCGAACAGTATCTGAAGGGCAGTTGAAACGATGAATCAGGCAGCAGACAATCCGTTTACAGTTGGTGTTCCTGTTTCCGTTCGCCCGGTTAACGCGAACGGTTTGTCGACGTTTTCCTCCCGCATCGTTGAAGTGACGCAGCACTCCTTTTCTTTTGCCATGCCTTATGACAGCGGCAAAATTTTGTTATGGCCGGTCGGCGCCAAACTTGAACTTTCGCTGCCGTCCGCCAATCACGGATCAGTTGTCTTTACCGCAGAAATAATCGGCCGTGACCTAACTGGTTCGCGCGCTTACACCTGCATGCGCCCGACGGCGGTTTCCCGCGTCGCACGCTTATCACACGCCCCAAAATCGCTGCGTGTGATTGCGGTTACCAGCGGCAAGGGCGGCGTCGGCAAAACGACTTTGTCCACCAACCTGGCAGTTGCTTTCACGGCGTTGGGGCAAAAAGTCGTGGTCATCGATACTGACCTAGGCACCGCCAATGTCGATGTCGTACTTGGACTAAAGGCAAACCATCATTTGGGCCATTTAATCAGCGGTCAAAAAAGTCTGCGGGAAATCGCCCTGACTGCGCCCGGCGGTTTTGTCGTGATTCCCGGCGGATCCGGCCTGCAGGAATTGACGCAACTCAGCGAATCGCAATTTACCCGCGTAATCACCAGCTTTAATGAATTGGACGGCATGGCGGACATCTTGTTGTTGGATACCGGCGCGGGAATATCGCGCGATGTATCCAATTTTTTGCTGGCAGCGGACGAAGTGATCATCGTCACGACACCCGAACCGCACGCGATGACCGACGCCTATGCCATCATCAAGGTCATGCACACACTAGGAACCAGCGCCAAAAAGCGTCTCATCATCAACAAGGTGGACAGTGAACTGGAGGCGGGAATCATCGCCTCGCGCCTACGCAGTGTTGTATCGCAATACCTGAATGAAGAATTGGAGTTTCTCGGCGGCGTCGAAGAAGACAAGGCCATCTCGCGGTCTTTGCGCAAACAATGCCCGCTAGTATTGCTGGAACCCAATTGCACACCGGCCCGTAGCATCAGTCGTATCGCCGACAAGATCGTCGGTCTGCCACAGACGAAAGAGGCAAATACGATGGGCGGCTTTGTCCGCAAGCTGCTTGGCGTCTTTAACAAGAATCGTTAGAAACGACATAACGCTTCGATATTGAAACAAAAAACAAGGAAAGGGGACTGTAGTCATGAAAATTGGCAAACGTTATGCAGTGGCGCTCGTCCTGGGAATTATTGCGACCCTGCTGACAGGAACGCTTTCAGCCCTTGCCTGTTCACGGGTCGTGTATCATGGTCTCGACAACATCGTATTGACAGGACGCAACATGGATTGGAAGGAAGAGATGCATACCCATCTTTGGGCTTTTCCACAGGGAATGAAGCGCAATGGAATGGTCGGTCCTCATTCGTTGGAATGGACAGCGAAATATGGCAGTGTCATCGCGGCCTCTTATGATTTGGCGACAGCGGATGGCTTGAATGAAAAAGGGTTGGCAGCCAATGTGCTTTGGCTGGCTGAATCCGTGTATCCCCAGTGGGAACCGAAAAACCCCGACAGACCGGGGTTGAGCATTGCAGCCTGGCCGCAATACGTGCTTGATAATTTTTCTACAGTATCGGAAGCAGTCAACGAATTGCGGCAAGAAAAATTTGCGGTCGTGACTGATTCGGCAGTCGGCACAAGCGGATTGGCAACTATGCACCTATCGATTTCTGATGCAGCAGGGGATAGCGCGATTTTCGAATACATCGATGGCAAATTGGTGATCCATCATGATCGCGCCTTCACGGTGATGACCAATTCACCCACATTTGCCAAACAACTTGCACTGGCGGAGTATTGGGAAGAAATAGGCGGAACCGTGATGCTACCAGGCACCAATCGAGCCGCAGACCGTTTCGTACGTGGCTCTTTCTATATCAATTCATTGCCCAAGGTTGACGACATGGAATTTGCACTGGCGGCGACTTTCAGCGTAATCCGCAATATTTCGGCTCCGTTTGGCATCAAGGACCCGATTCGCCCCAATGTCTCGGCAACCCGCTGGCGAACGGTTTCAGACCACAAAAACAAAATTTATTTCTTCGAATCAACCCAGATGCCGAATATCTTTTGGGTCGAGTTGAAAAAACTCGATTTTTCACCGACAGCGCCTGTACGCAAGTTGACGATTCACAAAAATCACCCTTATGCAGGAGATACTTCACAGCGATTCCAGCCGACAGAGCCGTTTAAGTTCCAAGGATTATAAACCGGTCAATTCAAACGGACTTTAAGCAACAAGCAACAGAAAAACAGCTAGGCAGCGCAGAAGAACTTATTGAGGTAAGTCTTCTGCGCTGCCTGGCTGTTTTTTTCCGATACTATGACACTATACTATATATAATGGTATTACAGGTATACTACATTTTTCGATATACGCCGATGACTTTTCCCAGAACGGCGACATCGCGCGAATAAATAGGGTCCATGCGATCATTTTCCGGTTGAAGTCGCACCCGGTCCTTTTCATGAAAAAACCGCTTTACGGTAGCTTCTTCGCCATCAACCAAAGCAACGACAATATCGCCGTTACGGGCGGAATCCTGATCACGCACAATCAAATAGTCCCCATCAAAAATCCCTGCCTGGATCATGCTTTCGCCATCAACTTTCAACATGAAGACATCTTCCTGTCCGACCAAATCAGCAGGAAATGGGTAACTATCCTCGATGTTTTCCGTGGCCAGGATCGGTTGCCCTGCGGTCACGCGTCCTACAAGCGGTACCATAGTCATGGGCGCATTGCGAAGAGTAGAAGACCCTACGACATCAATCGCCCGATTTTTTTCTGATTCGCGTCGAATCGCCCCTAACTGCTCCAGCTTATTCAAATGCATATGAACGGTGGAAGGGGATTTGAGGCCGACAGCTTCACCGATTTCCCGGACACTCGGCGGATATCCTTTGGCCTTGATCGCAGATTGTATAACAGCCAATATTTGTTGCTGCTTCAGAGAAATGGACGTATCCTTTTTCATCACGCACCTCCAATCTTCATCAGGTTTGAACAAATTATATCACACAACTAATAAAAATAAAACATTTGTTCGCAAAGTATTGCACGAACATTTGTTTTGTGTTATTGTTGTGTTAGAAACAAATGTTCGGAGGTGCGCGTATCATGACAACAAGAATCTTACGGGATAAAAGACAATACAGCTGGCATAACAGCCTGTATAAAGCCAATCTATTGCTTTGTCTCCTGATTATAATATCTGTTTTTGCCTATACAGCTTCAAATCATTTGTTCGAACAGTTTAATGTATTAAGTGGCACGAAAACAGAGCAATTGATAAGTTACAAAATCGGCTCCGGAGATACACTGTGGCAAATCGCCAATAAGGCGGTCACCGCAGACGAGGATGTTCGCGATAAAATTATTGCCATTCAGAAGCTTAACAAGATCAACTCAGCACAAGCTTTGATTCCCGGGCAAGTAATACAGATCCCTATAGCAAGAGTAAATATCGAGGATTACAAGCTCACGTTTAATATCCGTTAGTGTCACAAATTGGAACCGAAGATGGCCCAGTATTGGAGTTGTGATGGTCCTGAATACATTGTTGTCAGGAATATTTCCAGCTCCATATTTTACGTCCGATAATATATATTATGTAAAGTAATGTTTGCGAGTCGATCGATAGCCGTCTATCTAACAGGTCTGCTTTTCTCGCAGGCGTTTCCGTGTTAAAATAAGAGTCGTTGATTTGTCGTTTGTTTTCTGGAGGGATTTATTTGCACTATTGTTGTCAATGTGGTCATGAAATCCCGCGTCGGGAAAAATTTTGCCCGAATTGCGGAACGCAAATCGAATATCTTTGTGCATTGCCGCCAGTCCCGGTCGAGCCGCATCCGCGACGTTCGGTAAATACGGCTGCTTCGCTGACCAAATGGATCGTGTTATATTTGGTCGCTGTCGTTTTGGCTTTTGGTTTGTCCTACACTTATTACTCATCGCCAGCGATACAAGCCTGGTTTAATCGTTCTGGCGCACCGGCGCAGCAAACCGCTCCGTCTACACAGCCTAAACCGACAGTCGGCGCGGCGGCTCCGATGGCAACCCTGAAGACCACCTATAATCAGCTTTCCATCGGCTTGCAAAAAGCCACCGCTTTATTGGAAGACGCCAAAAAGGTCAATATCCCTGGCGAACCACTGCGAACTGCCGCCAATTATCGGTCGATCCAGCGAAAATGCGATGCACTGCTGGGTGAGTTGACTATCCCGCCGGACACGATTGCTGAGGCCGGCCTAGTATTGGTTCCGCTCAAGGAAACCCTCACCTTGCTTGGCAAATCATCAGCCATCATGTCAGACTATCTGGAAGGAAAATTGTCGCTGGCCCCGCCAAACCCGGACTGGGTCGGCCGCTCGCAGGAATATTCGGCCCAGGCTCAGGCCAGGCTGCGTGAAACCCAACAAGCCCTCGGGGCTCTGCGCAAGAAAATCGAATAAGCCCCCATCCGACAGGCAAATTAAAAAGCAGAGGACAGTTGCTTACGCAACCCAATCCCCTGCTTTTTTTCATTGTTTCGTTTTTATCCTCTATGCTTGAGCTATTTGTTCTTGTGCAGAATTTTTTCTGCCCGCGGCGCACGCAATTGCGTTGCTGAACCAAGCCCCGAGCCTAACAGTGGGCGTACATAAAACTTGAATGCATCCGTGACATGATTGCCAGCCGCATTAATGAATTCGTCCGGCATGTGCCGGGTCTTGCCTGCCACTGCCGCCAGCGGCGCCAGGCGGTAATCCACCGAGTAGAACCCGGTGCGATCCAGCACCACCGACCCGTCCATGTTATGCCACAGGGCGAACTGCACCGCCCGCTCCCCCACTTCCCGCGCTTCATGCTGGTCAACATCGGATACGCAGCCGTAGAAGGACCGTTGCAGATAGCCAAAGGTGTCCGAACGGACCCGGCTGATCTTTAACTTGTCTTTGATTTCCTGCGCCAACAGATCGCCCAACATTCCGGTGCCGGACAACTGGAGGTTTCCGTGCGCATCTTTTTCCACGCAGTTCACCAGTTTCGACATAATCGGCACGCCATCCTTGTCTTGGATTCCCTCCGAAACAGCAATCACGCAGCAACCGATACGTTCATAAGTCTGTTTGACGTCGAGCAGAAACTTGTCGATGTCGAATGCACGTTCCGGCAGATAAATCAGATGCGGCCCGTCGGTAGGATATTTTTGCGCAATTGACGCAGCAGCAGTGAGGAATCCGGCATGCCGCCCCATTACCACGCCGATGTAAACACCCGGCAAAGCCCGGTTGTCAAGGTTTGCGCCGATAAAAGCCTGCGTGACAAATCGCGCCGCCGAGCCATAACCCGGGGTGTGATCATTTAAAACCAAATCATTGTCGATGGTTTTGGGGATATGAATCGCCCGGAACTCATACTGCGCACGTTCGGCCTGTTCGTTGATAATCCGGACTGTATCTGACGAATCGTTGCCGCCGATATAAAAGAAATAGCGGATATCATGGGCCTGCATCACTTCAAACATCGCATGGCAATACTTCTCATCGGGTTTGTCGCGCGTCGACAACAAGGCCGAAGAAGGAGTCAATGCGACCTGCTCCAAATTATGCGTCGTTTCCTGCGTTAGGTCCAAAAAGTCTTCATTGGCGATTCCTTTTACTCCGTTGATTGCGCCATATACACGGGTCACTTGAGGAAATTTTCTCGATTCCAGCACGACGCCGGCCAGGGATTGGTTGATGACGGCGGTCGGTCCGCCGCCCTGAGCTACCAGTACTTTGCCATGGAGTTTGTGATCATCGTTCATCAAAATCAAGTCCTCTCTGCAATACGCTGATTATAATTACCGGTCAGTCACCGGCCTGGAGCTAAGGCTGTTCCGGCGGTCGCGGTTTGCGGCGTTTTCGCCAATACCAGACGATTGTGGCGACAATTAGCGCCAATGGCGAAAGTACGATCACCGTCGCGATCAGATATAACACCACATCGCCGGCCGCTACCC
The DNA here is from genome assembly GCA_964647865.1 of uncultured Veillonellaceae bacterium. Classification (GTDB taxonomy): domain Bacteria; phylum Bacillota; class Negativicutes; order UBA1444; family UBA1444; genus UBA1444. The sequence goes on from CAZYJK010000042.1 coordinate 10,877, forward strand.
AGCTATCGCGAATAATCGCCATCAATTTGCCGAAGAAATTGGTCTCGGTAATCACAGTGACTTCGCTGATCCGCAACGTCACGGTGGAAAAGTCGATTCTGCCGCTGAGAGCCTTGAGCCTGGCAGTTACGCTTTCTATCTGGCCTCTGGCGGTTGCCAGCTCCTTCTCCACTTTGAGGATTTCTTCCACGGTATTGGCTTTCGCCAGGATTTCGCGCAACCGGACTTCATGCCGCTGCATATTTTCCAGCCGCGCCGAAATATCGATAAACTCTTCCGTCACGTCCTGCGCCGAAATGCTGCGCTGTCTGACGACAACATCCTGCAGGTTTGCCAGTTCATTCACGTACTCGCGCAGTTGTCCCGCCGGGATTCGTAACGTATAAGAACCGTTTCGCCGACCATTGCCATCCAGCGTGACATTGGAAGAATCGACTTTCCCCTGCCGCTTGGCCAGCAACTCGAAGACTTTTGTTTCAGTGGCAGGCAAATCCCTGGATTCTAATGTCACTTGCGCAGTTTCAATCACTTTGCGGTTTGCAGCCGGTTGCTTCACATCCAGCGTACCGCCTGCCGGGACCGGAGGCGCCGCCTGCTTCATGCTGGGGGCAGCCGGTGGCCTGGCTGATTCGTTTCTGGCTGCTCCGCCGCAACCAAACAGCCCCAGAGAGATAGCGAAAACAAGCGCAATCGCAACGACATGTCCGAAATAACGGTTAAACCGTTTCATCACAGCATCTCCCTGTTATTCATCATTTAAAACACTATTAAGTATTCTTGCCACAGTTGCTGCAAAAACGCGCGCCCGGAGGCAGCGCCGCGCCGCAGTGCGGACAGCCTGCAGGCGGTTGCGGCGGCGGGTAATTAGCCGGTTGGGCCGCATAGGGGTTGGGCGGCGGATACTGTTGTTGTTGCTGCGGATATCCGGCGGCAACCGCTGGATACTCATCGCGCGTCAATACAAGTGTGCCGGCGATCATGTCATGCAGCGCCTGTTTGCGCTGGGTAAAGAAAGCCATGATATAGCCGATCAGGAACCAGCCGCTCAGAAACGCCTTGATTGCGAGTCGTAAGGTCGCCCGGCCCAGTGAAATCCTGGCGCCGTTTACATCCGCGACTTTGATTCCCATGACTTTTTTGCCTAGGGTGGCTTGCCAGGCAGAGCTCTCCATCATCGCAAAATAAGCCCAGGATAGTAATACCGATATGATCATGATAAAGCCGAATCCTGCGAATACCGCGCCGACATCGGTCGCAGCCATTCCAGGATTATAGGTTTTTCCAGCTGCGCGTGTCACAACTCTGGCAGCCATCATCGCGCTAAGAACCGTTGATATGATGCCGATCGGAATGCCAATCACGATCCCGTCAATGAGCGCGGCCAAAAAACGAGCACCGATTCCGGCGTAATTGGTCGGTCCGTAGTTCATTGCAGGCGGATAGCCCGGCATCGGTTGTTGTGGTGGATAGCCAGGTTGTTGATAGCCACCATAGACCGGCGGCGGTGGCTGACTTGCGTACATCGCATTGCCGCATCCCTGACAATAAGCTACTTCCGGCGGGTTATCCCGACCACAGCGTTGGCAATTCATAAAGGTTCGCCTCCTTCAATACTACCTGCTATGCTTCAAAACGCTTCAGCAATTCCAATGGATGGTTGACTAATACCGACTCCAGAAACTCGACCGGAATCCCGGCCCCTTGCGCCACTTTGGCGGCAAATCCCGCTTTCATCAGATTATCGGGACTATGGCTATCACTGTTGACAATCAGTTTTGCTCCCACTGCCAGCCCCACTTTTGCCACATGGCCATTGGTCAGCGAATGTCCGCCGCGGGCCGTGATTTCAATATAGATGTCGTTGACCACTGCGATCTGCGCCTCTTCTGTCGTAATAAACCCCGGATGAGCTAAGATATCGACATACGAGGACATCAGCGCTGCCCGGTTGGTCCCTGGTTCCACCGGTTCCACCGGTGTCTCGCCGTGAACCACCACGACCTTGGCGCCGCATTTTTTGGCCAGCTTTGCACATTCACCGATTGCTGCCGCGGGGATATGAGTCAGCTCCACTCCCGGCAACGCTTTGATGCCCCAGTGCTTTTCCGCCAGCAGACAATCGCGGCTCACTTCCCGTATCACCTGCTCGATGTTGGCAAGGCCGACATGATCGGTGACAGCTATCGCCCGATATCCTGCCACATGCGCCCGACGGATCAGTTCAATCGGCGATAACACGCCATCACTGAAAAATGAATGGGTATGAAAATCAAAAGTCATTTCATTCGCCTGCCTCTCACACGATTCTTTCGCTGTTTATGCAGTATTTTCCTGCTTGCTGCAGCAATAATCGCAATAGACGATAAAAAAAGAAGGGCCGGAAAATCCAGCCCTTCCTGTTTGCTTGCGTCAGCTGATGCAGGCCATACCGCGACGGATGGCTTGTTCGTTCAGTTGCATGACTTCCGGCTTGTTCTTGAAAATCTTTTTCGCCAGAACCTGCAACACGGATTCGATTTTTACAACGCCGCTGGCAGCCACAATCGCGCCAACCATCACCATGTTGGCTACTTTGGGATTGCCCAGTTCCTTGGCGATATCGTTGCACGGGACCAACAACACCTTGACATCGGACCGCTTGGCAGACCGCTCGATCAACGAACTATTGATCAGCAAAATTCCACCTGCGGCAAGATGCGGTTCAAACTTGTCCAGTGATGGCAAGTTCATCGCCACAACCACTTGCGGTTCGGTAACGATCGGCGTTCCCACTGCCTCATCGCCGATAATCACCGAACAGTTGGCGGTACCGCCGCGCATTTCCGGGCCATAAGCGGGAAACCAGGATACCTGTTGCCCCTCCATCATGCCGGCATAGGCCAGGATCTGTCCCATTAACATTACGCCCTGCCCGCCAAAGCCGGCAAAAATCATTTCCTGATTCATTTTGCCACCTCCTCGCCGGAACGGAAGGTTCCCAGCGGATAATAAGGCATCATGTTCTTTTCCATCCATACGCCGGATTCGATGGCGGACATGCCCCAGTTGGTCGGGCAGGTCGAAAGTACCTCGACCATACTGAAACCAAGTCCGGCGATTTGAATTTCAAAAGCCTTCTTGATTGCTGCTTTGGCTTTGGCCATGTTGGCCGGATTGTTGACCGCGACCCGGGCCAGGTATTTGGCGCCGTCCAGGGTCGCCAGCATCTCGCTGAGACGAATCGGCATGCCGGCCGACTCAAGTTTGCGTCCATAGGGTGAAGTCGTGGTCACTTGGTTCACCAGACTGGTCGGCGCCATTTGTCCGCCGGTCATGCCATAAATGGCGTTGTTGACGAAGATCGTCGTGATGCGTTCGCCGCGAGCGGCCGCGTGTATGATTTCGGCAGTGCCGATCGCTGCAATGTCGCCATCGCCCTGGTAGGTAAAGACAACGCCATCGGGATGAACCCGCTTGATACCGGTAGCAACCGCCGGTGCACGACCATGCGGCGCCTGGACCATATCGACGTTGAAATAGTCATA
>CAZYJK010000043.1:0-7850 GCA_964647865.1 uncultured Veillonellaceae bacterium
CGACCATCGGCTCTACGACCGCGTGCGTCCGTTCTCCCGTATACGCCATCAGCGAGGGACCGGCGCCGCTGATCGGCTCGCCCAGCGCGCCCGCCGCCCGGCCGGCGGTAAAGACCTCCGGCATGCCGGGAATCAGTGACGCCCGGTAGGGCTGGTGCAACTTATCGTTCAGCGCCTCGCCAAGACATTCCAGTTTCCCGCTGGCCAACGCCCCGACCAGCAAAGCCGCCCGGCTTACATTGAACACAGCATCCTTGTGCGGCACCATTGCCGGAATCGCCTGACGCGCCTTGTGGGTCGACAGTCGGAATTCCGGGATACAGACGACCAGCTTCAGTTGCTGCGGCAATGGCAGTCGCAGACAGGTGACCTGCCCGCCCGCCATCACGGAAATCGTGAACCCGCCGTACAACGCCGGAGCCACATTATCGGGATGGCCTTCCATCTCGGTCGCCATGTCGAGAATCTCGGCCTGATTGAACCGGTTGCCGACAATCGCATTCGCCGCCACAAGCCCGCCGACAATCGCCGCCGAACTGCTGCCCAAGCCGCGCGACAGCGGAATCGCATTCACCAGCGACAGACGAATCCCGGTCTGGGTTTCGCCTACTTTGTCCAGCACGGTCCGCACCGCCCGCAGCACCAGATTGCGGGAATTGGTCGGCAAAGTGTCCGCCCCGTCGCCGCTGACGCTGATTTCAACCTGCCCAGCAGGCCCGGCCAGTTCCAGAACCACTTCATTATAGAGGGTGCAGGCAATCCCCAACGTATCAAAGCCGGGACCGCAGTTTGCAGTCGTTGCCGGAATCCTGACCCGCACCTGCCTGTTATTCCGCATCGTCGCCAACCACCCGGATCACCGTCGAGACTTTGTTGACCACCGACAGCCCGGCCAACGTCTGCACCGCCAGTTGCAGGTCTGCGTCATTGACCTTGTAGGTAATCAGCACGATTTCAGCCCGGTTGCCGACCCGCCGCTTTTGAATGACTGAGTTCAGGCTGACCTGCTGCGAACCGAACGCGCCGGCGATCGCCGCCATGACGCCGGGACGGTCCTCGGCCAACAGCCGGATATAATAGGGCGATTCGGTTTCCGCGATACTGAAGATCCGTTTTTCTTCATAACAGGTGCACAGGATGTGGCTGCTGGAATGAAAGCAGATATCCCGCGCCGCTTCCATCACATCCGCGCAGACCGCGCTCGCCGTCGGCAAAGCGCCGGCGCCCCGGCCATAGAACATCGTATCGCCCACCGCGTCGCCGCGGACAAAAATCGCATTGAACACATCACGAACCGCGGCCAGCGGATGCGATTTGTGGATGAAGGCCGGATGAACCCGGGCGTTGACGCCTTTCTCGTTCTCCTGGGCAATCGCCAGCAATTTGACGACATAGTCCAGTTCGCGGCCATAGTCGATATCTTCCGGCTCAATCCGGGTGATGCCTTCCACCGAGACATCTTCCAGTGAAACCCGCGTACCAAAGGCAATCGAGGCCAAAATGGCAATCTTGCGGGCCGCGTCCCAGCCGCCGACATCGGCTGTGGGATCAGCTTCGGCGTAGCCTTTGGCCTGCGCTTCGGCCAGCACTGTGGCAAAATCCACACCATCGGTAGTCATCTTGTCGAGCATATAATTGGTCGTACCGTTGACAATCCCCATCACTTCGGTGATCCGATTGGCTGCCAGGCAGCGTTTCAGCGGCCGGATGATCGGGATGCCGCCACCGACGCTCGCCTCAAACAGCAGGTTAACGCCCTGTTGCTCAGCCGCCGCAAACAGTTCCCGCCCATGCCGGGCGATCACATCTTTGTTGGCTGTCACCACATGCTTGCCGTTTTGCAGCGCCGCCAGCATCAGACTATGCGCCGGTTCTTCGCCGCCCAACAGTTCGACTACGATCTGAATCTCCGGGTCGTTCAGAATATCGGCCGGATCGGTCGTCAGCGCCGCATCGCAGTGAACTGCCCGCGGCTTTTTCAAATCCCGCACCAAAATCTTTTTGATATGCAACTCGGCGCCGGTCTTGCGGGCCATCATCGCGGCATTGTTCTGGAAAATCTGCACCACACCGCCGCCGACCGTGCCAAACCCGAGCAAACCGACGTGTACTACCTTGTTCATGATTAGTCCCCTCTTTCCCTCAGGCCTGACCGAGCACTTCCAGCCGCTTCACGCCTTCAATCACACGCACTTTATCGAGCAACGCCTCCAGATCGATCGCCAATTCCACTGTTTCCAGCGACAACGTCGCATTGGCGACTCCCTGCAGCGGAATCCCCTGATTGATTGTGAGCACACTGCCGCCTTCCGCCGCCAGCACATTCAATACCTTGGACAGCACGCCGGAGCGATGTTCCAATAGCAGCGTCAGTGTGACGATTTTTTCCTTACTGGCCTCATAAAAAGGAAACACATAGTCTTTATATTTGTAATAGGCGCTACGACTCAGATTCAGCTTTTCAACTGCCTCGTTGATGGTGCGGACTTCGCCTTTTTTCAGCAATTCCTTTACCTTGATCGTCTTCTTGATCGCTTCCGGGAGGATTTCTTCGCGCACCAGATAATATTTGGAATTTTTGTCTGTCATGTCGTCACTCCTGCCCAACGTATTTTTTACAATAGATATTTATCCACTAACGAGAGACATTATACCATTGAACACGGATGGCTGACAAGCGCTTACAGCCATTCGCGCGGCGGAACCACCAGAAATTTCGCCTGCGGGTTCTGTTCAATCGTCCAGTTCATCTGCCAGTTGCCGACAAACAGGACTACCGGCCGTTCGTTCCGGTCCATGACCAGCATGTTTTCGTCCATGTATTTGAGCGGTTGCTTGTTCTGCGGGTCCTCGACCAGCCACCGCGCCGCCGCGTATGGCAGTTGCTGGATCTCGACATCGACGCCGTATTCGTATTTCAACCGGTAGGACAAGATTTCAAACTGTAGTTGCCCAACCACGCCGATGACATAACCCTGATCCGCCGCGTTCGGAAGCTGGAAGATCTGAATCGCCCCTTCCTGGCCGAGTTGGGTGATTCCCTTGATGAAATGCTTGCGCTTCAGCGAGGTTTTCGGCTGCACCTTGGCAAAATGTTCCGGCGGAAATACGGGGAAATCTTCAAACGTCACATCAACGCCGCTTTCACACACTGTATCGCCGATGGCAAAGATACCGGGGTCGAATAGGCCGACTACGTCGCCGGGATAGGCTTCATCGACGATGGTCCGTTCCTGGGCGACGAATTGCTGAGGCTGGGTCAATGCCATTGTTTTGCCAGACTGCTTGTGCGTTACTGTCATGCCGCGGCTGAACTTACCCGAGCAGATGCGCACGAAAGCCAGCCGGTCGCGGTGGGCCGGGTTCATGTTGGCCTGGATCTTGAACACAAAAGCGCTGAAGCCTTCCGCCTCGGGAAACACGATGCCTTCTTTGGCCATGCGAGGCGACGGCGAAGGCGCCAGTTTAAGAAACTCTTCCAAGAAGGCGCGCACACCGAAATTGGTCAATGCACTGCCGAAGAACATCGGACTCAGCTCGCCCTGCATCACTTTTTGCTGGTCAAACGGATTGCCGGCCATGTCAAGCAGCTCGATATCGTGGCAAAGCTGCGCATAGGCTTCTTCCGACAACAGTTTGGCGAACTTTTCGTCACGATAATCGCCGACCGTCGATTTGATGATATCGCTGCCATGCGAGCCATCGGCTTCGAACAGTTCGATCTGCCGCAGTTGCCGGTTGTATACGCCTTTGTAACTGCCGTTCAGGCCGACCGGCCAGTTCATCGGGCAGGAATGGATGCCCAGCACCTTTTCCAGCTCGTCCATTAGTTCGAACGGATCGCGGCCGTAACGGTCGATTTTATTGACAAAGGTAAACACCGGGATGCGACGCTGCCGGCAGACCTGGAACAATTTGCGCGTCTGCTCTTCGACGCCTTTGGCCGCGTCGATCAGCATCACTGCGCTGTCGGCCGCCATCAGGGTACGGTAGGTGTCTTCGCTGAAGTCCTGATGACCTGGGGTATCGAGGATGTTGATGCAACAGTCGTCATATTCAAACTGCATGACGCTGGACGTGACCGAAATGCCGCGTTGCTTCTCGATCTCCATCCAGTCCGATACGGCGAATTTCTGGGCTTTGCGGCCTTTGACCGTGCCGGCCAGCCGGATGGCGCCTCCGTACAGCAACAGTTTTTCGGTCAGTGTGGTTTTGCCGGCGTCCGGATGCGAAATAATCGCAAAGGTGCGGCGTTTTTTAATCTGTTCAAGAATTTCTGAATCCTGCATTGTTCTCCTCCATTTTGAAACGTCCAATATAGTATACCCGGAATTGTTCCATTCGCAAAGTACATCTGCACATTTTACAACTAACTGGTCGAAAAAAGCAAAAGCCATGGCATCATCTGCCATGGCAAAAGTCTAATCCAGCAGTTCCAGCAGTTCCGGCAAACCGGAAATCCGCCGCACCGGCAAATCAGCCGGCGCTTGCCAGCGTCCCCGCCGGTTGCGGTCGATCCAGACCGGTCGGATGCCCGCTCCCAGCGCACCTTCCACATCTTCCTGACTATCGCCGACATGAATCACCTGCTCGGGCGACAGGTCCAGCCGTTGCAGCGCCTGTTCGAAGATGCCGGGATGCGGCTTTTTCACGCCCACGGCATCGGAAACCAGAATCGTGTCAAACAACGGTTCCAGTTCCAGGCGGACCATCAGGTCGTGCACATAAGGCGCGTAATCAAAATTCGACACCAGCGCCAGCGAACGCGTCCGGCCGATTTCCGCCAACACCTCCCGCGCGACCGGATCGATCCGCAGATAGTCATGCCACACATCAATCGATTGCTCGATCGCCTGTACCGCCTCGCCCTGCGGCAAATCCACCCTGACTTCGTCGGCCAGCCGTTGCAGCCGCCGCTCAACGACCGTGCGTTCCGCCGCTTCGCCGGTTGGCTCCGGCCGTTCAAAAAAGCCTTCGCAATACGGCCGGAACTCGGCCTGCGACAACTTCAGCCCGCTGTCGCGAAACGCGCGATAAATCACTTCATACCATGAGTTCCAGGCTTTCTCCATGTCGCCGTAAATAATCAGGGTTCCATATAAATCAAACAATACGCCGCGTGTTTTCAAATCCGGTTCACACTCCTGAATCTTTGCCTGTATAAATAACATATTCTGCCTGTTTGCCAATTCTCCTGCCGCTACCGCAAATGAAAAGCCCTGCAGTGCAATCTGCAGGGCTAATTTTAGCGCCGCGCCGTATCTTTGCCCACAAAACCGTCAATCTGTTTTTTCCAGACCAGATACGCCGCATCGTTTAAATGCAACCCGTCATAAGTATACTGGGGCAACAGCCGTCCATCCGCGCCGGTGAAAGACCCCGTCAGGTCGAGATATTGGTAGCCGTGCTTTTGCGCCAGCAGCTTGACCCCTTTGTTCAGCTCGCGTATGTTGTTGTTCCTGCGCAGTCCATTGGCCGGGAACAGCTGGTCGTTGAACGGCAGAATGCTTTGCACGAAAACCGGCGTATCCGGCAGTTCGCGGCGGAACCGCTGCAAAATCAGGTCGTAGTTGTTAAGAACTTTGTCTGGTGTCCGGTTGAAACAAAGATCGTTGGTCCCGATCATCAAAAAAATCTGGCGCGGTTTCAGTTCGATAACTTCCGCCTGCCTATTCAACAGTCCCAGCGTCGTATCGCCGCTGATGCCGCGGTTGACCACCGGCGTGTCGGGGAACAGCCGCTGCCAGTCGGCGCCGAACGTGATACTGTCGCCAAAGAACACCACCGGGTTTTGCTTGCTGTTCGCAGTCATTGAAAAGTACAACCGCCTTAATCGATAGTTCAAGGTCAGATAGGCGGGGTCCTCCGGCTTTCTACCCAAAGTATTGACCCACTCGACCGCCGAACTCACTTGTTCATTTGCCAACACCTTTTCCAGAGACCCTTGTTGGGAAATAAAAAAAATCCCGCCCAGTAACAGTATAATCAGAACAATCTTGCGCACCGATCCAGCTCCCTTGCCATGTTATCATTCTGCGTTCGTTGCCATTTTGTTATTTATTTTACTTTCCTAATTAAAAATCCTGCCAACTGTGGATTTTTTTTGCAAACAATTGCCTGCTGTCGAAAAAAGAAACCGCACCCGCAGGCACGGTTTCCGGCAATTTAGTTTTGCGTTTCGTCACTCAGCCAAGTAGTTTCGCGGCATTCTGCAGCTTTTGCCGGGTTTCGTCCATGATCTCATCGATCACCGCCTGCACCGGTTTGATCTCATTGAGCGGATTCAAGCTCTGCCCCACCTGGACCAGGCCGTTTTCCACATCGCCGTCCACTGCCGCCAGCCGGTTGGTTCCGGTTGCCAGGCTGTCCAGCTCCGCTTGCGGCGCGCCCTGCACTTCCAGCGCCAGGAATTTATCGGTAAAGCTGTTTTTCAGGCCGCGCACGGCATGGCCGCGAGACACGCCGGTCGCGATCGAATCCGTATCGGTAGCGGCAATGATCCGTTGTTTCGCATTCGGGTGCAGACCGCACTCGCTGGTCAACAGGAACCGCGAGCCCATTTGCACGCCATCCGCCCCCATCAACAAGGCTGCCGCCATGCCGCGACCATCGACGATTCCGCCAGCGGCGATCACCGGCAGGTTGACTTCCGGAATCACGTTGGTCAACAAGGCCATTGTCGTAAGCGACCCGATATGACCGCCAGCTTCCATCCCTTCGATGATGATCGCGTCCGCTCCCGCCGCCTCCACCCGCTTCGCAAGTTTCAGGCTGGGCACAACTGGTATCGCCTTGATACCAGCCTGGTGCAGCGCGTCGAAATATACAACCGGGTTGCCGGCCCCTAGCGTCACGAACGCCACTTTTTCCTCGCAGATCACTTTTACGATGTCGTCCCGGTTTGGCGCCATCAACATCACATTCACGCCAAACGGCTTATCGGTCAGCGTCTTGGTTTTGCGGATCTCGTCGCGCACCCACTCGGTCATGCGACCGCCGGTTGCAATCACTCCTGCACCACCGGCGTTCGATACCGCCGCCGTCAGGTTCGCTTCCGAGACCCAGGCCATCGCGCCCTGCAAAATCGGCACTTTGATTCCCAATAGTTCAGTAATTCTTGTTTTCATCGCATATCCTTCTTTCTGCATCTCTGTGTTGCGCCGCAGAGCACTTCTTTTTTAGTGGCTAAATCTTTACCACCCACGCTTTTATTTTAACACAATTTATAATAATTATTAAGTGCATTAAAAAAAGACGAGTTCGATTCAATCGAACCCGTCGCGAAACACCCGAACTTACTTGGTCAGCGTCACTACCGACAGACCATAATAGGGAACCCCGTTGCTGGATTCGCCCGGCGTCACCATTTCTCGGAATTTGCCATACACATAGCTATTGTTGCCGCCCCCGCCGCTGCCTTCGAGGAAGAACGCCGCAAACCCGACGACAAGCACGTCGCTGCGCCCATCGACCAATAGTGACTCCAGTACCGGCACGATAATAAGCCGGCTGGAGTTGCTCGCCACGTTGTCAAACGTCGATGCTGGATCAAGGCCGATCCGGTAGGATACACCGGCAGCAGTCGGACCAGACATGTTGCCGGTCTCGGTCAGAATCCAGTCGCCGATTTTGAAAGTTCCCTTATACCCGTACTTGATGTTGTCGGTATATGTCGATGCTCCGCTGCCGCCGAGGGCAAGCGCCTGAAAATTACCGTTGTAGCCGTCTCCCCCGCCCAGTTTCAGATTATAGGTCTGGCCAAAGACAAAGTTCTGTTTGACGATGCCAAATGGCACGATGCCGTTGGTTCCGCCGGTGTAGGTCTTGACTTCCGCTGTCGCCGTTGCGGT
>CAZYJK010000043.1:7950-14231 GCA_964647865.1 uncultured Veillonellaceae bacterium
TGCTTCAGCGTTTTCATACTGCACCCCTCCTATCATTATTGTAAATGTTACGGCAAAGGTGCGCATCAGCTTGCAGTCTTATTTTTTCGGTCAACGGTCCTATTTTGTCTAGGCGCAACGTCCTAACGCAACAAAAAAACAGGCCGACGCCGATATTGTCGACCTGTTGCTCTTCGTCGTGCAAAACCCGTCAGTAAGTAAATTCGGAAATCCGCAAGTGAGTCGACTCCGGCGTAAAGCAGCGGCCAAAATCATCCTGCAACACCGGTTTGAAGTGGTCGTCACCATCGATGAACACGACCCGGGCATTGCTGCCGTTGCTCAGCACCACCGAGCTGCCGACCAACAGTTCCTTGATCCGCTGACGAAATACAAAACAGATTTCCGGATCCAGCTTGGTAAACATCTCGCCAAAAATCTGCTCCAAGACATCAAACGGCGTCAGTGCGCTGCGATATACCCGCTCCGAGGTCATAGCGTCAAACATATCGGCTACGGCAATAATCCGGGCAAAATAGGGGATCTCTTTGTCGCTGAGCCCGATCGGGTAGCCGGTCCCATCCAGTCGCTCATGATGATACAGGATGCCTTGACGCACCTCCGGCAAGTAAGCGGCATTGTTTTCGGTCAGGTAATAGCCTAGCTCGGCGTGTTTGTGCATCGTCGCCTGTTCCTCATCTGTCAGCTGCGATGGTTTGTTGAGGATTTCCAGCGGAATTTTGGTTTTGCCGACATCATGCAGCATCCCAGCCAAAATCAATAGCGGCACATCGGGATAATTCAGCCATTTGCCGATCAGTCCGGATAACACGCCGACATTGACGCTATGGGTATAGGTATAATCGTCCATCACCTTGACGTTTTGCAATGTCGTAAGGATGCTTGGCGTATTCACCATCGTGCGGGAAATATCAGTGGCGATATCAACGAATTCATCCGGCGGCAACGAATTGGTCAAGCGGATGCGGTCAAAACTGTCCTTAATCTTTTTCGTCATCTGCGCATGCTGTTTAATCAGTTTTTGCTGTTCTTCGGCAATCGTCGCCGCATAGTCTGTCTCCAGCACAATCAGGATATCGACATAAGGAACTCCGCTATCGACAATCCGGTCAATCACCGGCTGCGTCAAACGGGTTCGCTCCGCCACCAATAGCGCATTGCGGTCCGTCAGGACAGCATTTGCATTCACCATGTCCGGTTTCAGATGTCGCACCGAAATACGACGAATCGAGGTATTCATCTCGCCCTCCTGCTCAGCATAAAACCCTTCAGTCATCCATAATTATAAAATATACTATTTGTATTCTGTGTCGCTTGTCATTCTCCTGCAATTGAGAGTTGACGATTTCACAAACATGTCACAAATTTGACACTGTTTCGCAACACTCTGCTCCTATAATAAGAATTGAGAGCGGGACAATCCGCCAAAGTTGAAAGGAGCAGATGAAAATGAGTAAAAGAACAATGATTATTGTCGGCGTGGCCGTATTGGCACTGACCGTAGCCGGGGTTACGATGGCCGCCCCGATGGGAATGATGGGAGGCGGACGCGGCATGGGAGGCCCGATGGCCATCCAGGCGCAACAGTTGACGGATTCGCAGCAAGCCGAATGGAAATCGCTGCAGGACAAAAACTTCCAGCTGAAAAAAGAACGGATTCAACTGATGGTGAAAACCGGTTATCTGACCCAAGAACAAGCGGATGCAAAACTGCAAACGATGGAGAGCGCGCATTCCTTCCGGATGAAAAACAACCTGGTAGCCCCCGGCGCCCGACTGAACGCACCGCTCACCGATGAGCAGAAAGCCGATATGAAAAAGATGGCCGAGCAACGCCTCGCCATCCAAAAAGAAAATCTGTCCCGTTTAGTTAGTGCCGGTCAGATTACTCAGGCGCAAGCAGATGCAAAGATCGCATGGATGCAAAAACGAATCGATGCCGGTTTTGAAAAAGGCTTTGCCGGTCATGGCGGCCCGGGAATGGGCGGCGGCAAAGGTCCTGGCAACGGTCCCCGTTTCTAATACCAACCTATTCCTCTCCTCCTCTATACCCCCTTCCGTGCAAACCGGAGGGGGTTTTTTGCAGGATTTTTTTGATTCAGGCTGAATTTAATCTAACAATCGATCATTGTTTTTTTCGCTTACCAGGACGCAAACAGGGAGGCTGCTCGTGAAACGTTTTTTATCACCGATCATCTTATTGTGGGTGGTGACGATAGTTCTTTGCATCATCACGGCGTATACCGTTTTTGACCGGGTGCAGGCCGACAGAAGCGAGACGATTCGTGATGCTCAGCGGGAAAACGAGATTTACTGCCGTGCCTTCGAGCAAGATGTGTCGCGCAGTATTGCCAGCATTGATACGATGTTGTTGTTTCTCAAGGCGCACTATGAGAAAGACCTTCATGTTACCAGTGACATTCAGTCGATGCTGAGCGTGCTGCGGCAACGACCGATTTTCCATATCGTCGGGCTTGTCGACGCGCAAGGGGTCACCGTCGCCAGTAGCGAAGAAGTCTTTCGCCCCGTCAATATCGCCGAAATGCCACACATCGCAGTCCACCGTGTCAGCACCCAGGCAGATCTGTTCATCGGCAAGCCGATTCGCGGCCGAACCACCGGCCAGACCTCGATTCATTTTTCCCGACGAATGAATAATCCCGACGGCTCGTTTGCCGGAGTCGTGGTCGCCGCAGTCGACCCGGACTATTTCTCCTCTTTCTACGAAGGGTTGGAACTCGGTCCCAGCCATGGCGTGACGCTGATCGGTCTTGACGGGATTGTGCGGGCCCGCTATTTGGCAGGCAGCCGCGAGATCGGTCAATCTGTGACCGGTTCACAGATTTTTCGCCTACTACCGGCGCAAACTTCCGGCAGTTATAGCAGTCGCGGCGTAATCTCCGACCGAAGCAGGCTGATTTCCTACCGAAAACTGCCGCTTTATCCGCTGGTCGTCACTGTTGGTGTTGATGAAAGCCATGCGATGGCTGGCGTAGAACGACGCAAGGTCCGCTATTATGCTACTGCAGGCCTGTTCATCGTATTGCTACTGGGTTCGGTCGGCGGTTTTTCTCAGCTGTTGAAGCGAAATCAAACTCTGCTAAGACAATCCGATGAATCGCTGCAGGCAATCCGCAAGTCTTCGGCCCAGACGATCCAGACGCTGGCTTCGATCACGGAAAAGCACGATCCTTATGCAGCCGGTCACCAACGCAAAACAACCGAATTGGCCGTAGCCATCGGTCTGCAACTGGAATTGGATCCGGAGCGTTTGGAACGCATCCGTATCTCTGCTGCACTGCATGATGTGGGTAAAATCGCCATCCCTGGTGAAATTCTCAGCAAGCCGGCCGTATTGACACCAATCGAACATGACCTGGTCAAACTGCATGTCAGCGAAGGTGTGGAAATCCTGCGCGCCGCCGATTTACCGAAGCAGGTGGTCACAGCGGTGCTGCAGCACCATGAACGGCTGGACGGTTCCGGCTATCCGCTGGGTCTTGGCGCTGGGCAGATTTGTCTGGAAGCAAAAATCCTGGCTGTGGCCGATTCGATGGAGGCGATGCTGTCGCACCGCCCGTACCGCGTGGCCCTCTCAGTGGATAAAGCGCTGGCAGAGATCGCCGCGATGCAAGGATCTGCTTACGATCCGGTTGTGGTCGAAGCCTGTATCACAGTGTTTCGTGAGCAGCACTTCCAGTTCGGTTCCTAAAACTTAAACCCCGGCAGATTTAATCTGTCGGGGATCTTCATTATAGTGGAAAATACGAATCGGCAATTCGGTTAAAATACGAATCTATGATCAACAAACAATGCAACACACGCATCAACCACCGCCGGGTCATAGCGGGTTCCGCTGCCGTCGCGTATCTCTGCCAACGCCGCCTCCTGACCCAACGCCATTCGGTATGGTCGATGCGACATCATAGATTCGACCACGTCAGCCACCATGATTACCCGTGCTTCCATCATGATCGCTTCACCTGACAAGCGCTGGGGATAGCCACTGCCATCCAGTCGTTCATGGTGTTGGTAGATGATTCGGGCAAGCGGCCAAGGCAGGACCAAATTTTTCAATATTTCATAACCGGCGGTGGAGTGAGTTTCAATCAAACGTCGTTCGATCGGATTCAGTTTACCCGGTTTACTGAGGATTTCGCCGGGAATGTTTATCTTGCCGATATCATGGATCGCGCCTGCCAAAGACAGGATCGTCTGTGCTTCTTCATTCAGGCCGAGTTGCCGGCCGATCGCGGCGGAAAGTTGGGCGACACGGCGCTGGTGCCCTGCGGTATAGGGATCTTTGGCTTCAGTCGTATTGGACAGCACTTCGATAGTCTGCCGCCACGCCTGCATCAACGCCAGTTCATGTCGTTTGATCTGAGTGATATCCGCTGTGATTCCCAGCACGTTCCAGCCTTGCCCATCCAGAGAACGAATCGGCCTTTTGGTACGGGAAAGCCAGAGTTCCTTTCCTTGCCGGTCTACCAGCAACGCATCTGGCATCACCACTTCATCCAATGTGCTTAAAACCTGGGCGTCAGTTTCGTCCAGACACTTAGCCAATAACGGATCAAAATGGATGTCCGCATTGGTCTTGCCGACAAACTCCTCTATCGGTACGCCCCACGCCTCGGACATCGCCTTGTTGACCAACAGGAATCGACCGGCTTCATCCTTCACATATATGCGTTCCGGCAACGCATCGAGCAAGCCCCAGAGAAACTCGCGCTGACGCGCCGACGCCCGTTCTGTTGCGCCGATACGGTTCGCCAGTTCCGACCGGACTTGCTCCAGCTGTTCCTGCAATCTTTTATTCTCAGCAATCAACTGATCGGCTTCCGCTGGAATCATCACGGAATCAATCCGCTCAGTTTGATTGTACTGCCTGTTTCAGTTGGATCGTTTCCTGACTGGTCATCACCCGGTCGATGTTCAGCAAAATGACCAGACGATCTTCCATTTTGCCGATTCCTTCGATATATTGCGCTTCCAGAATGAAGGTCGGCGGCGGCGGTTCGATCGACGCGCCCGGCATCTGCACGACTTCATTGACAGCATCGACAATGATGCCGACTGTTTGCCCATCGATATCGATGATCATGATCCGGGTGTCGTCTTCATGCGGCTTAACTGCCAGTCCAAAGCGTTTTCTCAGGTCGACCACCGGAATGACCCGGCCGCGCAGATTGATGATTCCTTCCATAAATTCGGGCGTCTGGGGCAACTTGGTCACCGGCACCATCCGGTTGATTTCCTGTACTTTTTGGATTGGCAATCCATAATCCTCGTTGGCCAGTTTGAAGATTACCAGTTGAACATCTTGCGCCATATAAATCGCTCCTTTCTCTTCTCACGTTCGTGCAGTATCGTTATGATTCATTCACTGGGCTCAGCCCGGCGGCCACTCCATGTACCTGCCGCCCAGAATGTGCCAATGCAGGTGCATTACCGTTTGTCCGCCGTTTTTTCCGGTATTTAGTACGACACGGAACCCGTCCGCCGCCAGCCCTAGTTGCCCGGCAATTTTCGGCAATGTCAGCATCGCGTGGCCGAGCAGCTCTTTGTCTGCCTCTCCGGCATCCGCGAGGGAAGCAAAATGTTTGCGCGGAATTACCAGTGCATGCACCGGCGCCGCCGGATTGATGTCGGCAAAGGCAACCAGCTGTTCATCCTGATAAATCGGCTTCACCGGGATCTCACCCGCAGCGATTTTACAAAAAATACATTCTTCTGGCATCAGCATTCCTCGCTTTCCGTTCATAATCGAAACTGCTTCCTACTATTGAAAATTCTGTCAGACCCCGCCAGTTTCCTGCTAAAAAAAACGACGGTTGAACTTATTTCTTCAACCGCCCGGCAAAACCTTCATCCTGTATCTGGATCAACTCAACCTGCACCAGTTCGTTCTCTGCCAAACCAGCGATATCTGCAGCGACAAATACCCGCTGATAATTCGGCGTCAATCCTTCGGCAAGACCATCGGCGACCCGTTCCAGCAAAACAGGCAGGGTTTTCCCCAGCATCCGATGCCGGAAGGCGAGGCTACTTTGCTCGCTGACCCGCATTAGTTCGGTCACGCGGCGTTTCTTTTCCGTATCGCTGACCTGCCCGGCAAAGGTCGCCGCCGGCGTACCACTGCGTTTGGAATAGGGAAACACATGAATCTTGGCAAACTGCATCGCGCTAGCAAATTCGACGGTGCGGGCAAAGCTGTCGGCCGATTCGCCGGGAAAGCCGACGATAATGTCGGTCGTCACCGCCAAATCCGGCACGCGGCT
>CAZYJK010000044.1:0-14008 GCA_964647865.1 uncultured Veillonellaceae bacterium
CGGTGATGTCATCAAGACCGATCCGCTGGTCGAAGACCTTGAAAAAGATAATTTCGGACAGGAATTCAGCGTGGTTTTGGTTACGGAAACTGCAGCGGAAAAAGTCCGGGAAACGATATTATCCATTGCCGAGATAGAGACGGTGCTTGCCATTCCCTGCGCCAGTACCGAAGCAGGGATGAATCGCCCGCAAGTCGCCGAGAAACCCGGCGTGGCGGTAATGACGGAAACAGCAACTGAACCGACGCGCGATGCGATGAAAGACGTGCCGAAAGAAACCAAAGCAACCGACCCCGCCGCTGCCAAAGCTAAAGGCCGGGCATTATTGCGTGTCGATGCCGAGAAGCTTGATTCATTGCTGAATCTGGTCGGCGAGCTGGTTATCAATAAAACGCGCCTGCAACAGATCGGATTGTCCAACCAATTGCAGGAACTTAGTGAAGCGATTGAGCAGATGGACAGGGTAACCACCGATTTGCAGGGTGTGGTCATGAAACTGCGGATGGTTCCGGTAGGTCAGGTATTCAACCGCTTTCCAAGGATGGTCCGCGATCTGTCGCATAGCCTGGGTAAAGAGATAAACCTGATCATCCAAGGTGAAGAAACGGAACTGGACAGGACCGTGATCGATGAGATCGGTGATCCGCTGGTTCATTTGTTACGCAATTCGATCGATCATGGCATTGAGAAGCCGGCGGACCGGACAGCGGCTGGCAAGAACCCGGTGGGCGAAATACGTCTGATTGCCCGTCACGAAGGAAATCATGTGTTGCTGCTGGTATCGGATGACGGCAAAGGCCTCAAGGCGGAAGCGATCAAACAGAAAGCGTTGGAGAAAGGTCTGGTCAGCAAGGCGGAACTGGATGCCATGGATCCCAGCGATGTCATGCGGCTGATTTTCATGTCCGGTTTTTCTACGGCGGAGACTGTCACTGATGTCTCGGGCCGGGGAGTCGGGATGGATGTCGTCCGGACCAAGATCGAAGCGTTGGGCGGAACATTGGAACTGGATTCTACGCCAGGACAGGGAACGCGGGTACGGATTCGCCTGCCATTGACGCTGGCAATCATCCAGGCCCTGCTGATTCAGGTCCAGGCTGAAACTTATGCAATCCCGCTGGGATCGATCGATAGCACGATCAATATCGTGCCGGCGGATATCCGTACAATTCAGCAGCAGGAAGTGATTCTGCTACGGGGGCAGATTATTCCGCTGGTCAGACTGGGACGCCGGTTGGGCGTCGAGCAGTCCAATGATTTTGGTGACGAGCAGGAGCTGTATGTTGTCATTGTTCAGTCAGGCGACAACAAGATTGGCTTGCTGGTCGATTCGTTGGTCGGGCAGCAGGAAATCGTTATCAAGTCACTGGGGACGATTCTCACCGGCATCAAACAGATTGCCGGAGCAACGATATTGGGCGACGGTCAGGTCGTACTGATTCTTGATGTTAATGCCCTGGGATAGAGAGGAGGTTTTGTGATGTCGGAAATCGAAAATTTGAGTAATGAACTGAAGTTGATCATTTTTAAACTGGGTCGTGAAGAATACGGCATGGATATACTCCGGGTCCAGGAGATCAAGCGGATGATGAGCATCACTCGTGTTCCGTCGACACCGTCCTTTATCAAAGGCGTCATCAATCTTCGCGGCAGTGTTTTGCCGGTGATAGACCTGCGCACCCGACTCGGCCTGCTCGAAGGGGAATTGCTGGATGCTGCCCGTATTATCGTGGTTCTGGTCAACGAATCCACAGTGGGCTTCATTGTTGATGAAGTTGTCGAAGTGACCACGATCGATACCACTCTTGTCGAGAGTGCCCATGCATTATCGACCGGTCTTTCCACAGAGTACATCAGTGGAATTGCCAAAGCGGACAAGCGGTTATTCATAATGTTGAACCCTGACTCGATCGTAAATATCCAACAAGCGTGAGGTGATTGTTTTGGAGAAAGAGGAAGTATTGTCGCTTAGCCCCATGCAGTTGGATGCACTAAGAGAGATTGGCAATATCGGCGCAGGAAATGCGGCAACGGCATTGTCACAGATCATCAATCGCAAGATCGACATGTCTGTGCCACGGCTGAATATTTTGCCGTTGAGCGAAGTCCCTGACGTTGTCGGCGGCGCCGATACAATGGTTGCCGGTGTATATTTGCGGGTGTTCGGCCCTGCTCCGAGCAGCATTTTGTTCCTACTGCCGCGAGATAGTGCCTTTTCACTGGTAGACATGGCAATGGGACGCGAAAACGGAACGACTGATGTGCTCAATGCTATGGATGAATCTGCGTTGATGGAAATTGGCAACATTTTGGCAGGTTCTTTTCTGAATGCGCTTTCTTATTTCACCAAAATGACATTGCTGCCTTCATTGCCTGCGTTGGCGATGGATATGGCAGGAGCGATTCTCAGCGTTATTCTGATTCAACTTGGGCAAGTCGGCGATTACGCACTGGTGATCGAAACCGAATTTGCCACCGAAGCCAATGATGTGCGGGGTCACTTTTTCCTGATTCCGGATCCGGGCTCGCTTGGAGTAATCCTTAATACTTTAGGGGTGAACGAATAATGCCGGAACTGATTAAGGTGGGGATGGCCGACCTAAAGGCAGGAAAAGCCCCTGATAGTATAATTTCCTATGGGCTGGGCTCGTGTGTGGGAATTGCATTGTACGACCCGCAAACCAAAGTGGGGGGATTGGCGCATATTATGCTGCCAGACAGCACCCAGGCAAGGGCTACCGACAATTCCGCCAAATTTGCCGATACTGCATTGCCTGTCCTGCTCGATCAGGTGATTGCCTTGGGAGGTTCTCGTAACCGCCTGACGGCAAAAATTGCCGGGGGGTCGCAAATGTTCAGCTTTGCCCAAGCGACAGATGTGATGCGGATTGGTGATCGTAATGTGGAATCGGTAAGATCAGTTTTGAAAGCAATGTCGATTCGCCTGGTCGCCGAAGACGTAGGCGGAAATTATGGCCGAACGGTCGAATTGTTGCTTGATTCGGGTGCATTCGTCATCAAGACTGTAAATAAAGGGGAAAACAGACTGTAGCCTCGGCAGGACTGCAATCTGGAGGTGAGAACAATACAGGCCAAAGATGTAGATTCGTTATGGTTAGCCTATCAAACCGAACATTCGGCGGATGTCCGCGAAAAACTGGTTCATCATTATCTGCCGCTGGTCAAGGTGGTTGCCGGACGGATTGCCATGGGAATGCCGCAATATGTCGAACGCGAAGAGTTGATCAGTAACGGCTATTTTGGTTTGTTGGAGGCCATCGAACGTTTTGACCCTAAACGGGGCTTCAAATTTGAAACTTATGCAGTGGTGAGGATTCGCGGTGCCATTCTCGATGCGATACGCGCCCAGGATTGGATACCGGTTTCAGTTCGGCAAAAAGCCCGTGGTTATACGCAGGTGTTGGCGGAACTGGAACAACAGCTGGGGAGATCGGCGACCGACGAAGAAGTCGCAACTGCTATGAATATGACGCCGCAAGATTTTGGCCAGTTTATCGGGCAATTGCAGGCGACCACCGTGATGCCACTGGAAGATTACACTCATAGCGATTCAATCTCTGACTCCGCCGAAAGCCCCAGTGAACAGGCGGAAATCGGTGAAGTAAAGGAAACCTTGGCTGTGGCGATTGAGAAATTGCCGGAGAAGGAGCGAATCGTTGTGTCGCTATACTATTATGAAGGTTTGACATTAAAAGAGATCAGTCTGATTTTGAAATTGTCAGAAGCCCGTATTTCACAGCTGCATACGAAAGCGGTATTTAGACTGCGCGGGGCGCTCACCCGGATCAAATCCAGTTTGTTGTAAGCACTGCAGGGGAAAGGAGCGAATTTGTGGACGTGCAAAATGATATGTTTTCGATTCAGGTTAGCGAAGACGGGGTTTTTCTGGTAGTCAAGGCTCCGACTGGCGACGCGACGCCGGTTCAAGTCGGACAGATAGTGGATGCCTTGAACACAGAAAAAGTTGAAGATTTTAATCGAGCCGCTGTCGAGGCTGCAGTGCGTTCCATGAGCGGTGAACCGGTCAAGGTTGCCGAATCTCAAAAGTCGCGCCCGCAAGCGGAAATTAGCGTGCTGGTTTCCCGCGACCGGATGGAAGCGTTCTTACAAATAGATTTGCCGGAAGGTGCACGGAAGCCGGATGCGGAAACCGTGATGGAAAAAATCGATAAGTCCGGAGTCCTGTTCGGTTTGTTGCCGGAGTCGATAGATTTGGCAATCAGACAACCCGGATTGCGAATTCTTTGCGCCAAGGGACAAGCGGCCGAAAACGGCCAGGATGCTACGATAGAATACATGGTTGATTTGGAAAGGCGCGGAAAACCGGCGGAGACTGTCGACGGCGGCGTTGACTTTAAGAATCTCGGTTTGTATATAAATGTGGAAAAAGGACAGGTGCTGGCGGTCAAACACTTGCCAGGGCAAGGCGTGGAAGGCTATGACGTTTGTGGCAATTCGATTCCGCCGCGGGCAGGCAAAGATCTGGTGCTGCACCCCGGCGCCAATGTGCTGATTGAAGAAGGAAGTAAACTGGTGGCGGCAGTCAATGGCACCGTTACTGCTGCAGGCGGAAAGATAGCTGTTTCGCCGGTTTTGAACATCAAGAGCGATGTAGACCTTTCCACCGGTAATATCGATTTTGCCGGCGATGTGGTGATCAATGGATCGGTACAGGAAGGTTTTTCGGTTCGGGCCGGTGGTAATGTTGATATTGCCGGCATGGTAAGCGGCGGCAATGTCAAGGGTTGTAATGTCACGATACGTCAGGGAATTTTGGGTCTCAACAAAGGCTTGGTCGAGGCTTCGGGGACGGTAGTGGCCAAGTTTGTCGAGAATGCCCGGGTGACTGCGGACCAGGACATTCTGATCAATGATGTGGTGCTGCACAGCCAGCTCAGCGCTGGTAAAAAAGTGCGGGTGGAAGGCAAGCGCGGTCAGATTGTCGGCGGCGTTACTTCAGCCGGTGACGAGATTTTAGTGAAATCGGCTGGATCATCATCGACCACGCCAACAGAATTGCAAGCGGGTGTCAACCCTAAATTGCGGGAAGCCTATCTGGCGATGCGCAAAGACCTGAAAGCAGCCGAGACGAGTTTGGACCAACTGCAGAAAGGCTTATTTACATTGCGATCGATTGACAAAGCAAAATTGCCGCCGGAAAAACAGGAACTGCTGTTGAAAATTACCCGGGCACAGTTTTCGACGATGGGACAGGTCGAAACGATGCGCAAAAAAATGGCGGAACTGGAGATTGCTTACGAAGAATTGAAGGGTGGACAGGTTAAAGTTTCGGATTACGTTTATCCAGGCGTTAAGATCGTGATTGGATCCTTGGTTAAGCCGATATCGGAAGAGTACCGTTTTGTGGTGTTTTATGCCGATGCCGGCGAGATTAAATTCCGTCCGTTCAAATGAGTTGGCAGTCAGTCTCAGCGTGAATGATGGGGTGATCGTTGATGTACATCCGTCCGATGGACTTACAGGTCATGATTCCTCGCACGATTGATGCGGCCAGAGTTGCTTCGGTTACCGACCAACAAGCGGTAACCCAGCAACAGCAACTAGCCGCGCAGTTAAAACAAACTGCGGCGGAGCAGCAGCAACAGGTTTTGGCGACCAGACAGGCAGAGCATGACGGGAAAGTTTCTACCGAAGACTTGAATAAGGAAAAACCGCAACAGCGTCAACAAAAAAAGCGGGAAGATGAACAGCAGACTGACGGCGAGAAGGAAAACAGCGTAAAAGTGCATAGCGAGCCAAGAGATCCTGTGCGCGGGCATACGATTGATATCAAGACCTGACAGGAGGAACCATGCTCAATGTAACATTAACAATTCTGGCGTTGCTCGTTGCCTGCCTGCTGGTCTGGTTTGCCGTGCGGCGCAGCAAAATGGTGCAACGGGTATCGGGGGATTTATCCGGTCCGGTCGAACAGATGCAGGAGCAGATTTTATTGACGGCGGACACGGCCGTAGATCGGCTGGATTCGAAAATTGCCCAGATGGAGATTTTGCTTGCCGAAATCGACCGACGCAGCAATTTGCTGGCGCAGCAAAGCCAGCAACTGCAAATGAGGCAATTGCAATGCGAACAGCAGCAGCAGCAAATGATGGAATGGCTGCAAAAACAACGCCAACAAATGGAGCAGGAACTGCTTGTGCGTCAACAGGCGTTGGCAAAGTTGCCGCAACCGGCGCCAGTCCTTGAAATCGCTTCTCCGGTTCGTCCCAATCCAGCACGAACCCAGCCGCTGAGCTCATTGAAAACAGCTTTGCGGGAAATACCGACAGAACCGGCAAGACCGATCCAAGAAATACACACCGCTCTTGAAACGCCAATAGCTGTTGCCGCTGTAAAGGCTCCGACAAAAACTATGGCGCAATCCAAGCCGCTGGTTCCGGATAAACGGACGATGATTCTGGACATGGCGGAACAGGGGTGGTCAGTTACGGACATTGCGCAAAAAATGGGCATTGGCAAAGGGGAAGTTATGCTGCTGCTGAAACTGCGTAAGAAGACGGTGGAGTGAACCGAACAATTGCTTGCTGAAGATGAAGTGGTGTGGTAAAATATATTTCGACGTGTTAATGACACACGTGGCAGTCTGCCGCAAATCCTGTGCCGACTATCGGTGCGAGCGGAATCCAGCTGTCACGGAGGAAAAAACAGGAGGTGCCTTATGTCCGTTATATCCATGAAACAACTTCTCGAGGCGGGGGTTCATTTCGGTCATCAGACCAGAAGGTGGAATCCCAAAATGGCTCCGTATATCTTTACGGAGCGAAATGGCATCTACATCATTGACCTGCAGAAAACTGTCAGGAAAGTGGAAGATGCTTATAATTTTGTCCGTAGCATTGCTCAGGAAGGCAAAACCATGTTGTTCGTCGGGACAAAGAAACAAGCGCAGGAAGCGGTTCGCGACGAAGCGCTGCGTTGCAACATGTTCTTTGTCAATGAACGCTGGTTGGGCGGCATGCTGACCAACTTCCAGACGATTCAGAAACGGGTTGCCCGTTTGCGCAAACTGGAAGACATGGATGCCAATGACGGTTTTGCCGGTCTGCACAAGAAGGAAGTCCTGCAACTGCGCCATGAAATGGAGCGTTTGCAGAAATTCCTCGGCGGCATCAAAACCATGAACAGACTGCCGGGAGCTTTGTTTGTCATTGATCCCCGCAAAGAGGAAATTGCGGTTCAAGAAGCTCGTAAATTGGGGATTCCGGTTGTTGGCATCGTTGATACCAACTGCGACCCCGACTTGATTGACTATGTGATTCCGGCTAATGATGACGCGATTCGCGCCGTCAAATTGCTCACCGGCAAGATGGCTGATGCCATTCTGGAAGGTCGCCAAGGCGAGCAAATGGAAATGGAAGAAGCAGCCACTGAAGGAACCTCGGAACAAGAATAGCGTTTTGCGCTGACATAGGAGGAATTGTCAATGATTTCAGCACAAATGGTTAAAGAATTGCGTGAAACAACCGGCGCCGGCATGATGGACTGCAAAAAAGCCTTGGTTGAAACGAATGGCGATATGGAAAAAGCAGTAGACTATCTGCGTGAAAAAGGACTGGCTGCTGCAGCGAAGAAATCTGGTCGGGTTGCCGCCGAAGGCGTGGTCGAATCCTATATTCATGGCGCAGGTAAAATCGGCGTAATGATCGAAGTGAACTGTGAAACGGATTTTGTTGCCAAGACGCCGGAGTTCCATTCTTTCGTCCGTGATTTGGCGATGCAGGTCGCTGCTGCCAATCCTCAATACTTGTCACGCACGGAAGTGCCTGCCGCGATTATTGAGCATGAGCGGGAGATTCTGCGGGCGCAGGCGCTCAATGAAGGCAAGCCGGAAAAGATCGTTGACAAGATGGTCGACGGTCGGGTAGAAAAGTTCTATAAGGACAATTGCCTGCTGGAGCAAACCTTTATCAAGGATCCAGACAAATCTGTCACAGATGTTGTCAATGCACAAATTTCCAAGATTGGCGAAAATATCGTGGTAAGACGGTTTGTCCGTTATCAGATGGGTGAAGGCTTGGAAAAGAAAGTCACGGATTTTGCGGCTGAAGTCGCTGAAGCAGTCAAAAAATAAGTTTAACAAAGAATCCAAAGCGAAGAGAGAACACAGCCGTGTTCTCTCTTTTTAGGAAGGAATTCAAATCGCGCCGTAGAATTAAAATAGAGTGACGAACGGAGGTTATGCTTTGGAGCCGAAACAGTTTAAACGGGTGGTCCTGAAATTAAGCGGCGAAGCATTGGCCGGTGAAAAAGGCTATGGTATTGATCCGACAATTGTCGATTCGGTGGCAAAACAAATCAAAGAGACCGTTGGCAACGGCTTGCAGGTCGCGGTGGTCGTGGGTGGCGGCAATATCTGGCGGGGTTTGTCCGGCAGTTCACGTGGTATGGACCGTGCCACTGCCGATTATATGGGAATGTTGGCGACAGTGATCAATTCGCTGGCCTTGCAGGATGCGTTGGAACAGTGCGAGGTCGATACCCGGGTGCAAACCGCGATCGAAATGCGACAGGTGGCTGAACCGTACATTCGTCGCCGGGCCATTCGCCATCTGGAAAAAGGCCGTGTGGTTATATTTGCCGCAGGTACCGGCAATCCCTATTTTTCCACCGACACCACAGCAGCGTTGCGAGCGGCTGAAATCGAGGCGGATGTCATCCTGATGGCCAAGAAAAATGTCGATGGCGTGTATGACAGCGATCCGCAACTGAATCCGGACGCAGTTAAATTTGAAGAATTGAAGTACATTGAAGTGATCCAGCGGGGATTGGGCGTTATGGATTCGACGGCCACTTCTCTGTGTATGGATAACGATATCCCGATTATTGTGTTTGGTATTGATGAACCCGGCAATATTGTGAGAGCGGCTCTGGGGCAATCCATCGGCACTGTTGTAGGAGGGAATTGAGTATGCCTATCAAAGAGATTCATGCATCCCATGAAGACCGGATGAAAAAGGCGATCGAAGTGTTGCGGCGCGAGTATGCTTCGCTCCGGGCCGGTCGGGCCACGACCGGACTGCTGGACAGAATCACCGTGGATTACTACGGCGCTACATCGCCGATCAATCAGGTGGCCAAC
This sequence comes from uncultured Veillonellaceae bacterium, assembly GCA_964647865.1. Taxonomy (GTDB): domain Bacteria; phylum Bacillota; class Negativicutes; order UBA1444; family UBA1444; genus UBA1444. The sequence continues at coordinate 9,122 of CAZYJK010000044.1, forward strand.
ATTTCGATTCCGGAACCACGGACGATTGTGATTCAACCGTGGGATAAAAAAACGTTGCCTGTGATAGAAAAGGCGATTCTAAAGTCGGATCTCGGTTTGACGCCGAATAACGATGGCATGGTGATCCGCCTGATTTTGCCGCAACTGACCCAGCAACGGCGGCAGGAACTGACCAAAGGCGTGCATAAAATGGCGGAAGATAGCCGGGTCGCGATTCGCAACTTGCGGCGCGATGCCAATGATGCTTTGAAAAAAATCGAGAAAGACAAAACAGCATCGGAAGATGATGTGAAAAAAGCCGTGGAAGAAATCCAAAAACTAACTGACAAGTACATCAAGGAAGTTGACCATGTGATGCAGGCCAAAGAAAAAGAAATCATGGAAGTGTGACGTTTGGTCGATGTATTGATGTTGCCGCTCGTTACAGCGGAGAAGATGCTGACGGCAGCAGGGATTCCTTTCGTTGTTGCCAAGTCGGCGCCCCGCTCTAATAAGTTCCAATTGCTAGATGATTGCCAGTATGTCGTGCGCCAGACAATGCATAACGGCGTTTGTCATTTGGTTGTCGCAGCAAAAATGGGAAAGGAGGTGCAGTGAAAAGTGGCTTATAAAATTAATGACACCTGTGTCGCGTGTGGTACTTGCGCATCAACCTGTCCGGTTGGCGCGATCAAGGAAGGCACTCCGTACGTTATTGAAGAAGACGTTTGTGTAGAGTGTGGAGCATGTGCGGCGGTTTGTCCGGTATCGGCAATCGAAGCGCCTTGATTGAAACCCCCTCCCACGAGGGGGTTTCCCCTTACAGGGAGAAGAAAAAGGAGAGAGCCGGCTTGGTCACAAAACTTTGGCGTCGCAACAAAGCTGTGGAAAGTGGAGCAGTGGAACCTTTGGATTCGGCACGAATCCCCCAGCACATCGCCATCATCATGGACGGTAACGGGCGTTGGGCCCAGAAACGCGGCTTGCCGCGAACCTTCGGCCACAAAGCCGGCGCCGAGGTTTTGCGCGATATTCTGACCGATGCAGCTGAAATCGGAGTGAAGGTCTTGACGGCTTATGCCTTTTCGACCGAAAACTGGCGCAGGCCGAGCGAAGAAGTCAGCTTCTTGATGGAGTTGTTTTCCACTTACCTTGATAATGAAGTGGACCGGTTGGTCGAAAAACAGGTCCGACTCCGCTTTATCGGTAACAGGCAACGTCTGGGCGATGAATTGCAGCGCCGGATTGAAATCGCCGAACAGAAGACCGCACAGGGTGCGGCCATCGAGCTGAATCTGGCTGTGGATTATGGCGGACGGGCCGAAATCGTTCATGCGGCAAGATCTTTGGCGCAAGATGTGCTTGACAAGCGTCTTTGCATCGACGAGATCGATGAAGGGGAATTGGCAAAACGCTTATTTACCGGCAAGCAACCGGATCCCGACTTATTGATCCGACCCGGCGGCGACATGCGAATCAGCAATTTTTTGCTGTGGCAGCTTGCCTATGCTGAACTATGGGTAACCGATACATTGTGGCCTGATTTTACGCCACAACATTTCCGGCAGGCGATTTTTGCATATCAACAGCGTGAGCGCAGGTTTGGCGGCCTGAAGACCTCAAAGTAGGAGGAGTTTGCCTGAAAACAAGAATACTGACGGCTCTGGTAGCCACACCGATTGCATTGTATCTGTTCTGGCGGGGCGGCGATTTGTTTGCGGTCGCCATGATTATTCTGGCTTTGGCCGGTTGGTACGAATATGTTGCCATGCTCAAACACAAAAAGGTGTTTCCGCTCGAAACGCTTGGCGCCTTGTTGCTATTGGCGATGCCTGTAGCGGTCTGGTTTTACGGGATTGCACAAGTGACCCCCTATATATTTTTGGCGTTGGCGATCATTCTGTCGATGGTCGTATTGAAGTATCATCAATTTACTTTTTCTGATGCAATGTACAATATGCTTGGCGTGTTTTACATTGGTATTCCGTTTTCCCATTTTATTGCATTGCGGTTAATGCCCGACAGTTTGGGAATGCAATACTTTGCCATGGCCCTGATTGGTACATGGGCTTGCGATACAACCGCATATTTTGGCGGGACCCGCTGGGGCCGGCACAAGCTTTGTCCGCCGATCAGCCCGGCCAAGAGCGTGGAAGGCGCGCTGTTCGGTTTTTTTGGTTGCCTTGCGGCAACGTTGATTACAGGGCACTATATGGAATTGCCGTTAACGGACCGATTGTTTTGCGGCGTGATCGTCGGTGTCTTCTGCCAATTGGGCGATCTGGTCGAATCGGCGTTGAAACGGCATATGGGTGTGAAAGATTCAGGGCGGTTCTTTCCGGGTCATGGCGGAGTGCTGGACCGGGTGGATAGCCTTTTGTTTTCAGTTCCTGCGGTGTATTACTATCTGACCATGGCTGCAGGGCGTTTTTAGTCAGGCGTTAGTTAAATGTTGAAAAGGGGCAGACGCGAATGATAAAGGTAGCGATTTTAGGCAGTACCGGTTCGATTGGCACGCAAGCCTTGGATGTAATCGCTGCCAACCCTGAGATTTTCAAGGTTCAGGTATTGACAGCCCATGCCAATCATCGGCTGTTACGTCAACAGATCGAACGATTCCGACCGGAATTCGCCGTGCTGACTGATGCACAGGCGGCAAAAGAAATGACACAACAGGATTTGCCGCCGGAGGTGAAGTTTGCTCAGGGAATTGCGGCACTGGAATCAGCTGCGTCGTTTGACGGGACGGACGTCGTCCTCAATGCACTGGTCGGGTTTGCCGGACTGGCGCCTTCGATAGCCTGCATCAACGCTGGAAAGACTTTGGCCATTGCCAATAAGGAAACGTTGGTCGCGGCCGGTGCGCTGGTGATGGAGTTGGCCAAAAAGAAACGGGTTGCGGTGGTTCCTGTTGACAGTGAACACAGTGCGATTGCCCAATGTCTGGCAGGCGAGCAACCCTCGGCAATTAGCCGGCTGTTACTGACCGCTTCCGGTGGTCCGTTGCGAGGTTGTAAAGCAGATGAGTTTGCCGGCGTGACATTGCAACGATGCCTCAAGCATCCCAACTGGGAAATGGGGCGGAAAATCACGATCGATTCGGCGACGCTGATGAACAAGGGGCTTGAAGTCATCGAAGCCCGCTGGCTGTTTGACATTGATTATGAGCGGATTGACGTGGTAGTACATCCGCAAAGCATCGTTCATTCGATGGTCGAATTCTGCGATGGTTCGCTGAAAGCGCAAATGGGTCTGCCGGACATGAAGCTGCCGATCCAGTATGCGTTGAATCAGGCGCAGCGACTGCCTGTTGCTTACACGCGTATGGATTTCCGCCAGGCTTTGTCGCTGACGTTTGAGCCACCGGATACTGACGCTTTCCGTGCCTTGCCGCTGGCTTACGCCGCCGGTAAACAGGGAGGAACTCATCCGTGCGTGATGAACGCAGCGAATGAAGTGGCAGTGCAGGCTTTTCTTGACGGACGTATCGGCTTTGTCGATTTGATTCCGATCGTTGAAGCGGTCTTGGCTGCACATGGCGGCGCTGCCTCGCCGGAACTGGCCGGATACGTTGAAGCGGACGCATGGGCTCGGCTGGCTGCGGAGGAATATGTGAACAGGGTGGGAAATAAATGACAACAGTAATTGCCACGATATTTGTATTTGGTCTGCTGGTGCTGGTGCATGAGCTGGGGCATTTTATCACGGCCAAGCTGACCGGGATGCGCGTCAGCGAATTTGCCATTGGATTTGGTCCTAAGTTGCTGTGGAAGAAATCCGGTGAAACGGAATATTCCGTGCGGGCGATTCCCTTGGGTGGCTTTAATAAGATTGACGGGATGGACCCGGAAGAAGAGCAGGATGAACGCGGTTTTTCCCGCAAGCCGGTCTGGGCCAGAGCGCTCGTGATTGCCGCCGGTTCGGTGATGAACTTTGTTTTGCCTGTACTGTTATTCACGATTGTCTTTTTAGCCAACGGGATTGAAACTGTATCAGACAAGCCGATGATCGGCGCCCTGATTCCCGGCAAACCGGCAATCCAGTCCGGATTGTCGGTCGGTGATAAGATTGTGAAAGTCAACGGTGCGCCGGTCGGCAATTGGCGGGAAGTGGTGGAAACCATCCGCGTCGCCAAAGATTCGTTGACGCTGGAACTGGTGACTGCTGCCGGAAAACCGAGAACAGTAACAATGATCCCCGAGATTGACAGTAAGTCCGGACGGGCATTGATCGGCATTGTACCCGTGATTGACAAGCAAAAGCTAGGCTTTGGAGAGTCGGTATCGCGTGCTGTGTCTCAGACCTTTGCGATTGCCGGCAAAATGTTGACCGGCTTGGGCCAGATGTTCACCGGCAAAGCGGAAGCTGATATTGCCGGGCCAATCGGCGTGATGAAACTGACCGGCGAGATGGCGCAACTGGGAATAGTCCCACTACTGCAGTTTGCCGGGTTTTTGAGCATCAATCTCGGCTTGATCAATTTGTTGCCGGTGCCACTGCTTGACGGCGGCCACCTGATCACCTTGTTGCTGGAAGCAATCCGACGCAAACCGCTTAGCGCAAAGCAGATCCATTATACGCAGATGGTGGGGATTGCGCTATTGGGAACGCTGATGTTGTTTGCGACCTTCAAGGATCTGATTCGGCTCAATCTGTTTTAACCGGGGAGGAACGTATGGTGGAAAAAATGTTTTCCCGCCGGAGAACACGGAGCGTGCAGCTGGGTTCCATTGCGATTGGCGGCGATAATCCGGTTTCTGTACAATCCATGACAACGACAAAAACGTCTGATGTGACGGCAACCGTTGCTCAAATAGCGGCACTGCAAACGGCAGGTTGTGAAATCGTCCGGCTGGCGATTCCCGATATGGCTGCAGCGATGGCGGTATCTTCGATCAAAGAGGCATC
>CAZYJK010000045.1:0-13683 GCA_964647865.1 uncultured Veillonellaceae bacterium
CACCGCTATCGCCGCCAAAATTCCAATAATCGACACGACCACCAGCAACTCGACCAGAGTGAAACCTTTACGATTGGACATACGTTTTTTGAATAATTGCAACACAGATATCCCTCTTTCCCATTTAGTAGTAAATCCGATGCTTCCGACACATTTCAATAATGACTTTCCCTAATAATGATAGCTTTCGTCAAACAAATTGTCAAGCTTGCCGCAACATTTGCTCAATGCTTTTCTATTCTTTGCTTCTACACCATATATCGTCATTCTCGTCAAGTTGCGTAAGCCGTCTTCCCCCTCCCCCCCTTACATCACCTTGTTGATATTGCCGATCACATCAAACATCGGCAGCAGGATCGAAATGACGATCAGGCCGATGGTAATGCCGAGAAACCCGATCAAGAACGGTTCCAGCAGGCTGCTCAGCCGGTTGACGAGATCCTGCGCGTCTTCTTCATAAAAATCGGCCACCTTGTCCAGCATCTTGTCCAGTTCGCCGGCTTCTTCGCCGACCGCCACCATCTGCACCACCATCGGCGGGAAAATCCTGCTGGCGCCCAGCCGGGTCGACAGGTCCTCGCCTTCCTTGATACTTTCCTGCGAAGCGGCCAGGGCGTTACTCACCACCACATTGCCGGTCGAGCTCTTCACTACGTCAAGCGCCGACAGCAGCGGCACCCCGCCGCGCAGCAGACTGGCCAGCGTCCGGGTGAACCGCGCCACCGCGACTTTTTTCACCAGCGGTCCGAACACCGGCAGCTTCAGGATGATCCGGTCGCGCAGCTCCTTGCCGGCGGCCTTTTGCAGCCCCCAGTTGACGCCGATCGTTATTGCCAGTCCCAGCAGCAGCAACAACCACCAATACGTGGTGATAAATCCGCTGATCGCAAGCAGTATCCTTGTCAACAGCGGCAATTCGACCTTCATCGAGGCGAACATGCCGACAAAGGTCGGCAAAATGAAGGTCAGCACGAACACGACCACCACCACCGCCATCGCCATGACGACGATCGGATAGGTCAGCGCCGCCTTGACTTTCTCGTTCAGGCGGTGTTCCTTTTCAAAATGGACCGACAGCCGCAGCATCACGTCGTCCAGCACGCCGCCCAGTTCGCCGGCCGCCACCATACTGGTCATGATGTCGGGAAATATCCCCTTCTGCTCTTCCATCGCCCGGGCCAGCGCCATGCCTTCCTGGACATTCTTATACACTTTGTGCAGATTATCTTTCAGACGGGGGTTTTCCGTCTGTTCGGCCAGCACGGCCAGACAGTTCAAAATCGGCATGCCGGCTTCCAGCATCGTGGCAAATTGGCGGCAAAACACCGACAAATCGCGGGTGCTGATTTTGCGACGGTTCTGCAGTAGCACGCCAATGTCCAGGTTTGCTTTCGCGGGCTTGATTTGTGTGACAAACAGGCCCTTGGTGCGGATATGCCCGGCGACCCCGGCTTCGTCATCGGCCAGGATCATGCCGCTGAACAGCTGCCCGGTGGCGTCGCGGGCCTTGTACTCGTATTGTCTTGCCATCTTGCTCCTGTCCTATCCTCTCAGCAGTCGCTGCAACGTATCGGGGTCGTTCGAACGCATCAACGCCTCGTCTTCGGCGATCAAGCCGGCCCGGCACAGGTCGCGCAGCGCCGTGTCCATCGCCAGCATGCCGAATTTGGCGCCGGTCTGGATGACCGACAAAATCTGGTGGCTCTTGCCTTCGCGGATCAGGTTGCGGACCGCCGGGGTCGTGACCAGCGTCTCCACCGCCACGATGCGTCCCTGGCCGTCCCTGCGCGGCAGTAGCTGCTGCGACACGATGCCCTGCAGCGCCAGCGACAGCTGGGTCCTTACCTGTTGGTGCTGATAGGGCGGGAATACGTCGATGATCCGGTCCACCGTCTGCGCCGCATCGCTGGTGTGAAGGGTCGCCAGCACAAGATGGCCGGTTTCCGCGGCCCGCACGGCGATGCTGATCGTTTCCATGTCGCGCATTTCGCCGACCAGGATGACGTCGGGGTCCTCCCTCAGCGCAGCCCGCAGCGCGTTGGCAAAAGTGCGGCTATCGGCGCCGATCTCCCGCTGGTTGATAATACTCTTGCGGTGCCGGTGCAGATATTCGATCGGGTCCTCCAGCGTCAGGATGTTGCAGGCACGTTCACTGTTGATCTGATCGATCATCGCCGCCATCGTGGTCGACTTGCCGCTGCCGGTGGGTCCGGTGACCAGCACCAGGCCGCGCGGCTTGCGGGCCAGTTCACGCACGATGTCAGGCAATTTCAGTTCCTGCAGGCTCGGCACCCGCTCGGGAATGATCCGGATCGCAATCGCAATCGAGCCGCGTTGCCGGAACGCATTGACGCGAAACCGGCTGAGGCCGAACACCGTATAGGAAAAATCGATTTCGCCGTTTTGATTGAACTGGACGCGCCGGTCTTCGGCGACAATCTCCTCGAACAGCTGCGCGGTATCGTCCACGCCAAGCGCTGGCAAATCAAGCTTGATCAACGCGCCATTGATCCGGATCAGCGGCGGCACTCCCACCGTCACATGCAGGTCGGACGCATGGCGGGCAACCGCTTCCCGCAGCAAAGACTCCATGTCCATCGTATTATGCTTCCCTTCCGCGACGCCGCATCAATTTAGCTTTCCTTGCTTTCATCATAAGTCACCCGCAGCATCTCTTTCAGTGAAGTCCGCCCATCCAGCACCTTGCTCATCCCGTCCTGCTGAATCGTCTGCATCCCTTCGGCAATCGCCGTTTTGGTCAGCTCGGCGCTGGAGGCCCGTTGCACCACCAGTTCGCGCAAAGCCGGCGACATCGGCATCACTTCATGCACCGCCAGCCGCCCGCGGTAGCCGGTGTTGCCGCAATGGATGCACCCCGCCCCATGATACAGCAACGCGCAGGTTTCCGGATTATCCGGCAGCATCAGGCACTCCGGCGAATCAGGCGGCGGCGCATAGGGTTGCCGGCATTCCGGGCAGATTTTTCGCACCAGCCGCTGGGCCACGACACCCAAGACAGAAGAGGCGACCAAAAACGGTTCGATTCCCATGTCGACCAGCCGGGTCACCGCACCGGTCGCATCGTTGGTGTGCAGGGTGCTCAGCACCAGATGCCCGGTTAGCGCCGCGCGGATCGCGATTTCCGCCGTTTCACGGTCGCGGATCTCGCCGACCATGATGATGTTGGGGTCTTGCCGCAAAATCGAGCGCAGGCCGGTGGCAAAAGTCATACCCGCCTTGTTGCTGACCTGCACCTGGTTGATGCCGGTCAGTCGGTATTCCACCGGGTCCTCGATCGTAATGATGTTTTGCGTCGCCGAGTTCAGCTCGGTCAGCACCGAATAGAGGGTGGTGGTTTTGCCGGAACCGGTCGGACCGGTGATCAGTATCATCCCGTAAGTATGCTTGTACATTTTGCGGAACTTGCGCAGATTGTCCACCGAAAAGCCCAGCGCATCGACGTCAAGAATGCTCGCTTTCTGGTCCAGCACCCGCAGCACGATTTTTTCGCCATAAATCGTGGGTAGCGAGGAAACGCGGACATCCACCGACCGGCCCGCTTCCTGCACTTGAATCCGCCCGTCCTGCGGCGAGCGTTTTTCGGCGATGTCCATGCCGCTGATGATTTTGACCCGTGAGATGATTGCGCCCTGGGTATGTTTGGGGAACGAGGTCATTTCCCGCAGAACGCCGTCCACCCGGAACCGGACCCGCAGCCCTTTTTCCTGCGGTTCGAGATGGATGTCGCTGGCGCCGGTTTTGACCGCCTGACTGATCAATGAATTGACGATGTTGATGACAGGCGCGTCTTCCGACGTTTCGATTTCCGTACTGAACGTATACTCGTCTTTTTGAATCTGGCTGACCGATTTTTCGACCAGGTCGGAAACACCGTAATACTGGTCGATGGCCTTCTGAATATCGGCCTCGACCGCCAGCGCCGGTTCGATTTCGCACTGGGTGACCATCCTTAGGTCATCGATGGCAAAAAAGTTGGTCGGGTCGACCATCGCCACCATCAGGCGGTTACCTTTTTTGCGGATCGGGATTATGCCGTGCCGCTCGGCCAGCGACATCGGTACCAGCCGAACCGCTTCCTTTTCCGGCCTGACTGTGGAGAGGTCGATCAGCGGGATTCCCAGATTGTGTTCCAGCACGCGCAGCAAGCCGGTCTCAGTGATGTAACCGAGGTCGACCAACACCTGTCCCAGCCGGTCGCCGGTACGTTTATGAATCAGCAACGCCTGTTCCAGTTGTTCCTGATTGATTTTGCCTGACTCGACCAGCAATTCGCCGAGACGTTTGCGTACATTCATGCGGCAGCCTCCCCTTCGGGGTTTTCCTTATCATCTTTTCCACGGACGGGCGGAAAACTCCTGCTTGAGCGGCTGGTATCGTCAGCCGGGCCGATGTTTTTTTCTCGTTCGTCCGCCCATTTACGGCGAAAATGTTTTATAATAGGATTACTACGAAAAAAGCGCGAAAACAAACCAAAGATGACACAGGCGAGGAGGTCGGGCCATGGAACCCTATATCGGCGATGCAGGGGTCATCATCCTGTTAATATTGGCATTGCTCTACTACAACTGGGAACACTTGTTCCACGAATAAAAAGAACTTCCTGCAACAGAAAACCCTGCCGCAGGAAGTTTTTCATTTGGCCATAAAACATAACAACTAGTCTGCGCTTAAATCAACGGCACTTCCTGATAATCGGGCTGCTTGACCGCTGCGGCCAGCGCCTGGGTGAGAAACGCCACATGCTCGGCAAAGTCGACATTCATTTCCTGGGCGCCGCCAGTCAGTGTCTCGCGGTTGACTGCCCTGGCAAAAGCCTTGTCCTTGATCTTTTTCATCACCGATTTCACTTCCAGGTTCTCCAGGCTGCGGTCCGGCCGTACCAACGCGCAGGCAATGATGAAGCCGGTCATCTCATCCACCGCCAGCAGCGTCTTTTGCAGCATGCTGCGTTCACCTTCCCAGACGCGGCAATGCGACTCGACATCGGTGATGAACGCGTCATCATAGCCGGCCGCCGACAGGATTTCCCGCGCGTGGTGCGGATGTTCGTGGGGGAATTTTTCAAAGTCGACATCGTGCAATAAACCGACGCTGCCCCAGTACTCGACATCCTCGCCGAACTTCTCCGCATAGGCCCGCATCGCGATTTCGACCGCCAGGCAATGTTTCAGCAGCACCTCGCTCGCTACGTGCTTGCGCAGCTCGGCCCAGGCTTTTTGTCTTGTTTCCGTCATCATTTACCCTCCCGTCATTTCCTGCAATGAAAAAGGACCGCGCGCAGCGGTCCTTTGCTGTTTGCCTGCTATAAAACCCGCCGTGCCCCCAGATAGCGCTCGCCCCAATAATGGCCGAACATATCGGCCACCGCGACGCCGCGGCTGGAAGTCGCACTGATGAACTGGCCGTTGCCGATGTAAATGCCGACATGCGACGGGCCGGGTTCATAGGTTTCAAAGAATACCAGGTCGCCAGACTGCAACCGTTCGGTGGAAACCGGCCGGCCGATGGCATACTGGCCATCCGCCATGCGCGGCAGATTGATTCCGATATTGGCGAAGACGTAGCGGGTGAAGCCCGAGCAGTCAAAGCCGCGCGGCGTGTTGCCGCCAAACCAGTAGGGAACGCCGATGTACTGGAAACTCGTCTGGATCAAGCGACGGACCGTGGCCACCGGTGCGCCGCGGCTGACCGGCAGGTCCCGCCCCAGCATCAACCGATACAGTTCCGGCGTCACTTTGCCGTCCACCGGCAATTTTTTCTCGCGTTGCAGCATCTTGACGGCTTCTGCCGTCACATCGCCATACACGCCATCCATCGAGCCGACCACATAGCCCATCTGGGACAATTTTTGCTGGAGAGCCAGCACTTCGTCGCCGCGATCGCCGACCTGCAGCGGTTCTGCGACAGTCTGATTCGCGGTTTCGAGCTGCGGTGCGGCGCTGACCGCCGACATCAGAAACGAGAGAGTCAACACAAAAAACAATGCTACACGGACCTTGCGCAAATACAGCGCTCCTCTCTGTTGCCTCCGGGGTTAGCTGACGGGTTAGGGTTGAAGGCACCCTACTCGGCAATCCGAGTTTCACCCCAAATGTTGGTTCCCCCGTACCTGAGCTGGATTCGGCGAGTTAAAAGCTCACGATTGTTACTATTCGATATATCGGCAAAAAATCCTGCCGACATCAGTGATTTGCAACTATTTTTTTCGCAGTTCGTCGCGAACCAGATACAGCGGGCGTCCCTTGACCTCTTCAAAGATCCGGCCCACATATTCGCCGACAATGCCCAGTCCGACCAGCTGCAAACCGCCCAGCAGAAAGACGCTGGCCGAGGTCGTGGCCCAGCCGGGCACCGCTTCTTCGGTGAAAAACTTGATGAACAGCACGTGACCGAGCAGGAAGAAACTACCCAGGCCCAGCAACAATCCCATATAAAAAGCGATTCGCAGTGGCAGTTTGGAATAGGCGGTGATGCCGTCCAGTGCAAAATGCAGCATCTTGCCGAGCGAAAACTTCGATACGCCGGCCAGTCGCGGCGGCGCGACAAATTCGACAAACTCCTGACGATAACCGATCGAGCTGATGATGCCGCGGATAAACTTGGCCCGTTCGCCAAACCGGCGGAAACTCAGCACGACTTTGCGGTCGAGCAGGCGAAAATCGGAGCCGCCCTCGGTGATGTGAATCTTGGAAATGACGTTGATCATCTTGTAAAAAAAGCGGGAAGTCAACTTTTTCAGCAGCGAGGCGCCTTCGGTGTCCTTGCGGATGGTCTGGACGATTTCCGCTCCCGCCTCCCAGCGCCGGATCAGTTCCGGCAGTAGCGACGGCGGATGCTGCAGGTCGCCGTCCATTGTGATGACTGCTGCGCCATCGGCGTTTTCCATGCCGCAGGTCAGCGCGGTCTGAAACCCGTAGTTGCGGGCCAGAATCAACGCCCGCACCCGCGCGTCCTGCTGGGTCAGCCGGTCGAGCACCAGCGGCGTCGCATCCTTTGACCCGTCATCGACAAAAATCAGTTCGAACCGATACGGCAGCGGCTCCATATAGCGGACAATCTCCTGGTGCAAAACGTCGATATTGTCCTGCTCGTTATAGACCGGCACCGCGATCGAAATCAGCTTCTGTTCCATCTGCTCCATGCAATCGTCACGTTTCTCCCCGTTCATTCCGACTGGCGACGTCCATCGGCCGAAATATCCGGGCGCAGCACCACCGCGCCGGCCTGATAGATCGGTTGGATTTCATGTTGTTTCTTGTCGGTGTTCAGCAAAATCAGCACCCGGATGCACAAGGGAACTCCGGTCGGACAATCGATTTCCTGCGTACCGAACAGCGGCACCTCGTTCCAGCCGAGCTCGCGGGCCGCCGAGGCCGGAAACGCCGCGTTCAGGTCCGGCGTGGAGCTGAAGATGACTGCGGCGATATCGCCTGGCTTCAGGGCATTGGCCTTGGTCAGCGCGACCAGCAGGTTCTTCGTGGCAGTCCGGACTGCTTCCGGTTCGTTGGCTATCGCGGTGGTCGCGCCGCGCACTCCTCTGAGCATGTCAGGTCCCTCCTCTAGTTGCCGCTAATTGCCGCTGAAAATGCAGCTGGGGTCTTCGGCCATGTAGTCGCCGCCGGAGGCGTGCCAGGCCCTGGCCCGGCAACCGCCGCAGATATTCTGGTAGCCGCAGGCGCCGCAGGCGCCGCCCAGCTTCGTCGTGCGCAGTTCGAGAAACAGCGGCGACTCGCGCCACAGCTTGGCGAAACCGCCTTCACGGACATTGCCGGCCTTCAGCGGAAAGTACGGACAGGGTTGCAGGTCGCCGTTCGGCAGAATCACGCAGTAGGCGGTTCCGGCGATACAGCCTTTGCTGAACCGCATCGGAATCTCCTTTTGCGAAGCGATCCGCATGAACTGCGGCGCACAGGTCGGTTTCAGCTCGATGGACACCTGCCGCTGCTTTTCCAGGATGTTCGACAGCAAGGTTTCCTGCTGCTCTACCGGCAGGCTGCGGTCCTTGATATTGTCGCCGCGTCCGGTCGGCACCAGAAAGAAGATATGATGCGCCGCCGCGCCCCACTCGATCGCCTTGTCGGTGATTGCCAGCACTTCCGCCTCGTTCCAGTCCATCACCGTGGTATGGACCTGAAACGGCAATCCCGCCTCGCGGCATACCCGCATCCCTTCGACGGTGGCCGCCCAGGCGCCAACCGACTGACGGAACCAGTCATGCCGCTCCGGCGATACACTGTCGACGCTGATGCCGGCTGCCGCCAACCCTGCCTGTTTCAGCTCCGCCACCTTCTGCGGCGTCAGCAGAATCCCGTTCGTGCCCAGCACCGGCCGCAGGCCGATCGAGCGGGCGTAGGCGATCAGTTCCAGCAAATCAGGGCGCAGCAATGGTTCGCCGCCGCTGAAGACAAAGATGCGAAAGCCGCAGGCAAACGCGTCGTCCAACAGTCGCTTGCCTTCCTCGGTCGTCAGTTCGTCGCGCAGACAGTCGCCTGCGTCGCGATAGCAATGCAGACAGGAGATGTTGCAGGCTTGCGTCGTATTCCAGGAGATCAGCATTATTTTGTTTCCTTCGCCGGGTCCTGCCAGAAGCAGGCCGGGTCGTCGCCCCAGATATCGCCGTCCACCGCCGCCCGGATCCGGCAGCCGCCGCACAACTCGTTCTGTGAACACTGGCCGCACTGGCTGTTCAGTTGTTCCGGCTTGCTGCGCAAGCGGGCCAGGATTCCGTCGTTCGCCTCGAGATCGTTCCATATCTCGCTGAACTTGCGCTCACGCACGTTGCCCAGCGTCATGTCGCTCCAGAACTGGCAAGGGTGTACGTTGCCCAGATAGTCGACGTCCGCCATCCGGTCGCCGGCCGAGCAGCCGCCATGCAGCGCCAGCAGTTGCCGCACTTCATCGACCCGTTCGGGGTTCGTCTGTTTGATATAATCCAGCAGATACAGACCATCCGCATGGTTATCGGTGGTCAGGATCTCGATATCCACGCCGCGCCGGTTGAAGTCGAGCGTCTTGTCGATCAGGAACTGGCAGATTTCCCGCTTTTCTTCGGTCGACAGGTCGAGGTTCTTCATGTCGCTGCCGCGTCCGGCGTATACCAGATGATACATGCAGAAGCGGTCGACTTTTTCCTGCTCGATGATATCCATCACCGCCGGCAGGTCGCTCTTGTTGATGTTGTTCAGCGTAAACCGCACCCCGGTCCGGTTGCCGGCCGCCTTGGCGGCGCGGATTCCGGCGATCGCCGCTTTGAACGCGCCCTGCTCGCCGCGGAACTCGTCATGGATTTTCTCGCAGCCATCGATACTGACGCCGACATATTGAAAGCCGGATTCTTTGATCAACCGGGCCGTGAAGTCATCAATCAGCGTGCCATTCGTCGACAGGACGATCCGCAGCCCCTTTTCCACGGCATAGGCCGCCAGTTCAAAAATGTCCGGCCGCACCAGCGGTTCGCCGCCGGAAAACATCAGCACCGGTACTTTCGCCGCAGCCAGGTCGTCGATGAAGGCTTTGCCCTCGGCGGTCGTCATTTCATTGTCCCGCGCCGCTTCGGTCGCTTCGATATAACAATGGCGACATTTCAGATTGCACTGGGAAGTGATATTCCAGACCACGACCGGCGACCGGTCGGACGAGAACTGCAGCAAACCGGCCTGCATTTCGCTCATGCCGTGACGCTGACGCATCACGCTGGAAATCGTGGCGGTTCCGCACAACAATTTGGTGAACCCTATCAATTGTATTCCTCCCTGTTATTGACCCTGCAACGACCGAACCGGAAACTGCAATACGAACGAGGTGCCTTGGCCGGGCTCACTGGACACGGTCACCGTAGCGCCATGCCGTTCAATGATTTCCCGGGCGATCGACAGCCCCAAACCAGTTCCATGATTCTCCCGCGTATGGGCTTTGTCCACTTTATAAAACCGCTCCCAGATAAACGGCAGGTCAGCAGCCGGAATCCCGACCCCGTCATCGGACACGCCGAGCGTGACCGTCTGTTCCGCGCAGGAGAGTTCCACCTGGACCCTGCCTTGCGGCTGCGTGTATTTGAGCGCGTTATCAAGCAAGATTAACATTAATTGTACCAGACGATCCCCATTGCCGGGAATAGGGGGAATCATTTCCGCGCCGCGCCAGAGGAGTTCCACGCCTTTTTCGGCGTATTTCCCCCGCAGCATCGTCACGACATTGTCCACCACTTCCGCCAGCGGGATCATCTCCAGTTCCATGACGAACTGGTGGGCCTGCAACCGGCTGAGGTCGAGCAAGTCGCTGATCAGCCGCTCCAGCCGTTCGGTCTCGCCAACGATCAGTTTAGTAAAGCGCTGCGCCTGCTCAGGCTGCGTGACGGTCCCGTCCTGCAGCGCTTCGGTATAACCGCGGATGATCGTCAAAGGCGTTCGCAGTTCGTGAGATACGTTGGCGACAAAATCGCGCCGCAGTTTTTCCATCTGCTCAGTGCGTTCGACAAAACGGCCCAGTTCCTGCGCCAGGGTATTTAGCGACTGGCCGAGTTGGCCGACCTCATCCTGGCTGGAGATCTTGACCCGATTGTCATAGCGACCTTCAGCCATGAACGCCGCCGTTTCCTGCATTTCTTTCAGCGGCCGCACGATGCCGCGCGACAGACGCCGGACGACCAGCAGCGTCAGACCAAGCGCCAGTAAACCGATTACGCCGATCGCCATATATACGCGGGCCAGAAAATCATTGACCCCCTGCACCGGCGCATTCAAAATGACCGCCCCGCTGATCGCGCCGGCAGCGCTATAAATCGGCACCGCTACGATCATCATGTCTTCATTGTAGTACGGGTGCAAGAATGTCCGGGTCAGCGTCTGTCCGGCAAACACCGGCTCGATGTCTTTCAAAAGGTTGCGCACCGCTGTCGAGGAACGCATGGCGCCGGCATTGCCAGCCTGCGAACTGCTCTGCCCGGGCGCTTGGCCGGGTGCCAGCCTGGGGCCGACAGGGCCGCTCGGCCGATCCGGCATACTACGACGCGGCGTCGAAGACATCACGATGATCCGGCCCGAAGCATCGACTGCCCAGATCCGGGCGCCGAGGAATCCGTCGATCCGGTCGGCCAGCTCCACCAATTCCGGCGCACTCAAGCGACCGGTCATGAAATCATCCATCACCCGCGACATTTCCTGGCCTTTGCCAATCAGCTCCTGCTGTTTTGCCGAGAGGAAATACTGGCGGATCAGCGCGGACGAGCCAATGGCGAACCCGGCCAGAATCAGCGCCACGACCAGCATGAAGTTGACCAGCAGTTTTGTTTGCAGCGACGGTTTCACGAACGGACCTCGAACTTGTAGCCGACGCCCCAGACCGTCTTGATGTCCCAGTGCGAGTCCTCGCGGACATCAAGTTTTTGCCTGATCCGCTTGATATGGGTATCTACCGTGCGGGTATCGCCAAAATATTCATAGCCCCAGATCGACTCCAACAGCTGCTCGCGCGAAAACACCCGTCCCGGATGCGAGGCGAGATGCCATAACAGATCCATCTCTTTGGCGGTCAGCTGCACCGTGTGCCCGGACGAAGTCGCCACATACTCCTGGCGGTTGATCGTCAGTTGGGCGAACGAAAGCAACGTGTCCTTGCCGGTCGGCTCTTCGGCGGCATGGGTCATCCGCCGCAGCACCGCCTTGACCCGGGCCACCAGCTCGCGGGGATTGAACGGCTTGGCCAGGTAATCGTCGGCCCCCAGCTCCAGCCCCATGATCCGGTCTTCATCCTCGGTCCGCGCCGTCAGCATGATGACGGGCACCTGCGAAAACTTGCGCACCTGCCGGCAGACTTCCATTCCGTCCAGCACCGGCATCATGATATCCAGCACGATCAGGTCCGGCTTGAGCTGCTGGGCCTTGAGGATCGCTTCCGCCCCGTCGGCGGCCTGCTCTACGGCGAAACCTTCCTTGGTCAGGTACAGCTCGAGCAGTTCGCGGATTTTATCGTCATCGTCGGCAACCAATACCCTGGGCTGCGCCATGCTTTTCCCTCCACATTCGGCAAAAAGCTCCCGGAGAGGCTCCGGGAGCTTCCATATAGACGCCGGTTAAATGTTTTCGACTGCCGCCGCCAGGTCTTTGCGGGTCTTGTAACCGGTAAACCGGCTGACTTCCTTGCCGCCCTTGAACACGATGAAGGTCGGCACCGCTTTCACATTGAACCGACTGGTAAGGCCAGGCAGTTCGTCGATATTGACTTTGGCCACGACCACCTTGCCGGCCAGTTCCGCTTCCACCGCTTCCACTTCGGGACCAGCCATCTTGCAGGGACCGCACCAGGAAGCCCAGAAATCTACCAGTACCGGCTGCTGCGCCGTCAACAGTTTCTCGTCGAAAGTCGATTCATTGCCTACATTAATAACAGCCATATCTGACACCTCTTTCTTATCCCCCCTCCGGGGGGGTCTATCTTAATTGTAAGAAAAATTTGTCGAAAAGTCAATCGCTGTTGCTAACCAAACTATGATTTTTCCGGCAAAGTCCGCGACAGATCCAATAAGCAGCCCGCCCAGGACAAACCCACGCCAAAGCCCAGCGCAACGACTTTTTTCAGCCGCGCCGCCCCGACGGTCGACAAGATTTCTTCCAGCGCCAGCGGGATCGTGCTTGACACCGTATTGCCGCAAAGGTCCGGTTTGTTCCAGAAGGGCAGCCCCTGCAGCTTGCATTTGTGCTGCAGCGACTCCAGCATGAACCGATTTGCCTGGTGGAAAACATAATAATCGATTTCTTCGCGTTTCAAGCCTGCTTTTTTCAGCACTTTTCTCAGCGCGTCAGGCGCCACGGCCTGGGCAAAGCTAATCACAGAACGGCCATTCATGTAAAAATTGTGGTTGGTCCGGATGTTTCCGGCCGCATCGACGGTTTCGACGCTGGGACAGGTCACTGCCGGATTGCGCATTCCACCGACCGGCACAATGATATCGTCGCCGCCCGAGCCATCGGTCCCGAACACGAACGAACCCAGCCCGTCCCGTTCGACATGCTCCGAAGCGATCAGCGTCGCGGTGGCGGCATCGCCGAAAATAGCCCGTGCCGCTCCATCTTGCGGATGGATGAATTTGCTGTAGGTTTCCGCTGTCAACAGCAGGACGTGCTTGGCCTGGTCGGTTTCGATCAAACCTTTTGCCATCGACAATCCATAGACAAAGCCCGAACAGCCGAGATTAAAATCGAACGCGCCGCAATGATCGGGGATTCCCAGCCGGTGCTGCAACAGGCAGGCGGTGGTCGGCAAAAAATAATCCGGCGACTGGGTACACAAAATGATGAAGTCGACTGTCGAGCGGTCGATCCCATACTTGGCAAACAATTTTTCGGCCGCACAAACCGCCATATCAGAAGAACATTCGCCGGCGGCAGCGATGTGCCGTTCATAGATGCCGGTTTTTTTGGTGATTCGTGACTCGGCGTCATTGTACTCGACATGCACAGGCAAATAGGAAGCAATTCCTTTGATATAAGCTTTCATCCAAATCTCCTCGAATCTTTTTTGTTTGGCAGGACGATGCACAAGGTTTCTGCTTAAAGCCAATTTATGGCCACTCTTATAGTATAGTAAAAAACCGGTCGACTTGGCTAGCCACTCCTGATGACCGTTTTCTGCCAGGGAAGCAAACCACCAAAAGACCTTTTCACC
>CAZYJK010000046.1:0-10362 GCA_964647865.1 uncultured Veillonellaceae bacterium
TCATGTTGATGATCAGAATCAACAAGGGATTTGTTGTCAACCGAGTCACCTCTCTCCGGTAGCAGATTCCTACAGGGGAATATTACCGTGGCGCTTGGCCGGACGGGATTCCCGCTTGGTGGACAGCATGCGCAGTGCATTGATGATCTCCGGACGCGAGTCTTTCGGCTCGATGACCCGGTCGACGAATCCACGGGCTGCTGCCTGATACGGATTGGCGAAGTTCTCCACATACTCTTCGGTCTTCTTCGCGCTGTCCGGATCTCCCTTGAAGATGATGTTGGCTGCACCAGCCGGTCCCATAACCGCGATTTCTGCTTGCGGCCAGGCAATGACCTGGTCTGCGCCAAGATCCTGCGAGCACATCGCCAGATACGATCCGCCGTACGCTTTGCGCGTGACCAGCGTGATCTTCGGCACGGTAGCTTCCGAATACGCGTACAGCATTTTCGCGCCGTGACGGATGATGCCGCCGTATTCCTGGTTGGTTCCCGGCAAGAAGCCCGGTACGTCTACCAGGTTGAGCAGCGGGATGTTGAATGCATCGCAGAACCGGATGAACCGCGAGGATTTATCCGAGGCATTGACGTCCAGGCAGCCGGCCATGACGCGCGGCTGGTTGGCGATGATGCCTACCGTCTGTCCGTCCATCCGGGCGAAGCAGGTGATGATGTTCTGAGCATAGTACTGGTGTACTTCATAGTAGTCGCCGTTGTCGACGATCTTCTCGATGACGCTCTTCATGTCATACGGCATGTTGGAGTTGTCCGGGCAGATCGTGTTCAGCGAGTCATCGGTACGTTCGGGGTCGTCGCCGGTTTCTACGATCGGCGCCGGCTCCATGTTGTTGCTGGGCAGGAAGCTGATCAAACGACGGATTTGCTCCAGGCAGTCTTCATCGTTTTCCGCTGCGAAGTGAGCCACGCCCGATACGCTGTTATGCGTCATCGCGCCGCCGAGTTGCTCGGCTGTGACTTCTTCGTTCGTGACCGCTTTGATGACCTGGGGTCCGGTAATGAACATCTGGCTGGTGTTTTTCACCATGTAGATGAAGTCCATCAGTGCCGGGGAGTATACGGCGCCGCCGGCGCATGGTCCCATGATCGCAGCAATTTGCGGCACTACGCCGGAGGTCAGGGTGTTTTTGAAGAAGATTTTGCCATAGCCGGCCAGGGCGTCAACCGCTTCCTGGATCCGCGCTCCGCCCGAATCGTTGATGCCGATGATCGGCGCGCCCATTTTGACGGCCAGGTCAGCGACTTTGCAGATTTTCGCGGCGTGCATTTCGCCAAGCGAACCGCCTTCTACCGTGAAGTCCTGGGCAAATACATACACCAGGCGTCCGTCTACGGTGCCATAACCGGTGACTACACCTTCACCCGGCAGTTCCTTTTTTTCCATGCCGAAGTTGGTGCAACGGTGGGTAACGAATTGGTCCAGTTCTACGAAGGTTCCCGGGTCAAGCAGCAGGTCCACGCGTTCCCGCGCGGTTTTCTTGCCGCTGGCGTGCTGTTTCTCGATGCGTTTTTCTCCGCCTCCAGCCAGCACTTTGGCCTGCTTTTTCTTCATGATCTCAATTTTTTCCTGAATCGAAGCCATTGTACACCTCCATCTTTGTCTATAGACTATCTCATGGGTTTCCCCATAGTCTCGCTCTTAGTGGCGGTCCGGATGCTCGCAGATCTCGATAAGAATACCGCCGGTGGATTTCGGATGCAGGAAGGCGATTTTCGCGCCACCAGCGCCATACCGGGGAGCTTTGTCCAGCATTTCCACGCCTTTTGCCATCAAATCAGCAATCGCCGCTTCGACGTTGTCAACCCGCAGGGCAATGTGCTGTACCAGGTTTTTGCCGCCATTTTTCTCGATTGCTTTGGCGATCGGGCCATCGGGAGCAGTCGACTCCAAAAACTCCAGTTCAGCGTCGCCGCAGGGGAAGAAGCTGACTTTAACTTTTTGGGATTCGACGATTTCGTCTTCCGGTTGATGGAACATGCCGAGTTTGTCAGCGAAAATATCCTTGACTGCCGCCAGGTCGCTGACGCCGATTCCGATGTGGTCGATGTGAAGAATCTTAAATGCCATTTTTATTTCCTCCTCATTATATATTGAGTTATTTGAGAACCTCGGACAAAACGCTTTTTACCGCAGAATAGGGATCATTCTTCCGCTCATTTACCTCAGTTGTCAAGCTTTCAAATTTACTGCCGGCAACTTTCTTCATCAAATAGATCTTGATTGCTTCATCCAGCATGGCCAGGATTTCGTTCCGGGTCCGCTCGAATCGGTGTTTTTCCAGCATTCCCGACTGTGTCAGAAATTTCGAATGATCTTCAATCGCATCAACTAATTCCACTACGCCTTGGTTCTGGCTTGCTACTGTACGCATGATTTTAGGACGCCAGGCAGTTTCGGACTGATCAAGGTCCAGCATCATTTCCATTTCCAGGTTCAAACGTTCAACGCCTTCACGGTCAGCCTTGTTGATGGCAAATACATCGCCAATTTCAAGGATGCCGGCTTTGATGGCCTGAATGTCGTCGCCAAGTCCTGGCACCAGCACCACTAATGTCGTATCAGCCGTCTTAACGATATCGACTTCCGACTGACCCACGCCCACGGTCTCAATGATCACAATATCTTTTCCGGCAGCATCAAGAATTTTGACAACTTCGGCAGTTTTTCTGGACATTCCGCCCAAACTTCCGCGGGTCGCCATACTACGGATAAACACCCCGTCATCCATGGTCAGCTCATTCATCCGAATCCGGTCGCCCAAAATAGCACCGCCAGAGAACGGGCTACTGGGGTCGACTGCAATAATACCTACGGATTTGCCCCGACTGCGATATTCTTTGGTAAGCTTGTCGGTCAGCGTACTTTTTCCTGCTCCCGGCGGGCCGGTGATTCCGATGACATACGCCCTGCCTGTGTGCGGGTATAGCTTTTGCATGATTTCCGTTGCTTCATCATATTCGTTTTCAACGGTAGTGATGGCTCGCGATATGGCCAGTTTGGAGCCTTTTAGCAACTCGGTGACGATGTCCATAAAAGCACCACCTAAGGAAAAATCTTGCGGGGACGGACAGAAACCTGCCGCCCCGCACCACAAACGAATGAGTTGATTACTTTACGTTGGCTTTGATGTATTCGATGATCTTCTCGGTCGGGGTTCCCGGCGTGAAGACTTCGGCAATACCGGCCGCTTTCAGGCCAGGGATGTCGGAATCAGGGATAACACCGCCGCCGATGGTCAAAATGTCAGTCAGGCCTTTGGCCTTCATCATTTCAACAATACGGGGGAACAGGGTGTTGTGTGCGCCGGACAGAAGGCTCAGCGCCACGACATTGACGTCTTCCTGCAGGGCTGCTTCGGAGATTTGCTCCGGAGTCAAGCGGATGCCGGTGTAGATTACTTCGAAGCCGGCGTCGCGAAGAGCGCGGGCTACGACTTTGGCTCCGCGATCATGACCGTCGAGGCCTGGCTTGGCTACCAATACTCTAATACGTTTTTCCATCGTTGTCCCTCCTACTCTCGCTTATAAGCTGACGGTCGGCTGATATTCGCCGAACACTTTGCGCATTACGCCGCAAACTTCGCCCAGTGTCGCATACGCTTTAACCGCTTCCAAAATGACCGGCATCAGATTGACGCTTTCATCTTTGCAAGCTGCTTCCAGCGCAGCGAGTTTAGCAGCAACAGCGGCATTGTCGCGTGCAGCTTTCATTTTTGCCAGTTTGCCTTTTTGGAACTCACCGACGGAAGCGTCAACACGCAGCAAGCCTTCGGGAGGTTTTTCTTTGATCTGATATTTGTTGACGCCAACAATGATCCGCTCTTTCTTTTCGACTTCCATCTGCCATTTGTATGCGCTATCCTGGATTTCGCGCTGGATATAGCCTTTCTCGATAGCAATAACGGCGCCGCCCAGATCATCAATTTTCTTGATGTAATCCCAGCATTCGGCTTCGATCTGATTGGTGAGGGCTTCTACATAGTAGGAACCGCCCAATGGATCGACGGTATCGGCCAGACCGCTCTCTTCAGCGACGATCTGTTGGGTCCGCAGGGCAACGCGAACGGAATCTTCCGTCGGCAATGCCAGTGCTTCGTCCTTGGAGTTGGTGTGCAGCGACTGGGTTCCGCCCATAACGGCAGCGGCAGTCTGCAGGGCAACACGGACAACGTTGTTGTCAGGTTGTTGTGCAGTCAGCATCGAACCGGCAGTTTGAGTATGCACGCGCAACATCCAGGACTTGGGATTGGTCGCGCCAAAACGCTCTTTCATGACTTTGGCCCAGACGCGGCGGGAGGCGCGGAATTTCGCAACTTCTTCCAGCACGTTGTTGTGAGCGTTCCAGAAGAAGGACAGACGGCCGGCAAAGTCATCAACGTTCAGACCGGCTTTGATGGCGGCTTCGCAATAAGCGATGCCGTCGGCGATCGTGAACGCGATTTCTTGGGCAGCGGTCGAACCGGCTTCACGGATGTGGTAACCGGAAATCGAGATGGTGTTCCATTGGGGAACATTTTTCGAGCAATACTCGAAAATGTTGGTGATAAGACGCATGGAGGGCTTCGGCGGGAAGATGTAGGTGCCGCGTGCCGCATACTCTTTCAGGATGTCGTTCTGAATGGTTCCGTTCAGTTTGTCGGCGCTGATGCCCTTTTTCTCAGCAACGGCAATATACATGGCCAGCAAAACGGATGCCGGCGCATTGATCGTCATCGAAGTGGAAACTTTGCCGAGATCGATTTGGTCGAACAGGATTTCCATGTCGGCCAGGGAGTCGATCGCTACGCCAACCTTGCCGATTTCACCCTCTGCTTTGGGGTCGTCGGAGTCAAGGCCGATTTGGGTCGGCAGGTCGAATGCGCAGGAGAGTCCCGTTCCGCCCGACTCGAGCAGATAGCGATATCGCTTGTTGGACTCTTCGGCAGTCGAGAAGCCGGCATACATACGCATGGTCCAGAAACGGCCACGGTACATGGTGGGTTGCACGCCACGGGTAAACGGGTACTCGCCCGGCATACCAAGGTCCTTCTCATAGTCGAAGCCCTCGATGTCCAGCGGAGTAGCCAATCTCAGCTTGGGCAGGTTGACTCTCTCGGGGTTCTTGGCGAGAGCCTTCTCGACTTTGGCGTCGAATGCTTCCTTCTTAGCTTTTAGTGATTCATTAGCCATTTGTGTTCCTCCTTTTCCTTTTGGTCTATTTCTTCATGGAGCCGGTTTGCAGGAACCGAGCATGCCATGACAGGGCCTCTTCCATGATGTGCGGGGTGTGGGCGTTGCCGGTCGCTTTGCAGGCGCGATCGAAGTAGTCCTGCAGCATCGGCTGGTAGGTCGGGTGGGCGCATTTGTCGATGATGACCTGGGCCCGCTGTTTCGGCGACAATCCGCGTACATCGGCAATACCACGTTCGGTAACGAATACATCGACGTCATGTTCGGTGTGGTCGATGTGCGAGCACATCGGCACGATCGAGGAGATATCGCCTTTTTTGGCAATCGAACTGGTGAAGAAGAACGTCAGTTTGCCGTTGCGGGCAAAGTCACCGGAACCGCCGATGCCGTTCATCATTTTACTGCCCATGATATGGGTGGAGTTAACGTGGCCATAGATATCGAATTCAATAGCGGTGTTCATCGCGATGATACCGAGACGGCGGGCCGTTTCAGGGCTATTGGCGATTTCTTGCGGCCGCAGAACGATTTTTTTACGATATTCGGCGATATTTGCATAAAGCCGTTTCAGACCATCTGGCGACGGAGTGAGTGAAGTTCCTGAAGCAAACTCAAGTTTTCCAGCGTCAATCAGATCGAGCATGCCGTCTTGAATAACTTCGGTGAATACGGTCAGATTCGAAAACGGCGAATTCACTAAGCCGGTGACAACCGCATTGGCTACAGAACCGACGCCGGATTGCAGTGGCAGTAGGTTTTTCGGCATGCGTCCCATTTTGATTTCATTTTGCAGGAACTCAATCAGATGGCTGCTCATCGCTTTTGCATCATCATCGATTTCCGCCAAAGGACGGACGTCGTCTTTGATGTCGCAAGCAACAATTGCAACGATTTTGCTTGGGTCGCAGGGAATATAGGTAGTACCGATCCGATCGTCAACTTTAGTGATCATCACCGGTTGGCGATCGGGGGGATCCATCGGGATATAAACGTCATGCATGCCTTCGAGTTCGAGCGGCTGGGTCACGTTGATTTCAACGATGACTTGTTTGGCGCTTTGAACGAACGATGCAGAGTTGCCAAGCGAGGTGGTCGGGACGATATGACCGTCTTCGGTAATCGCGCAAGCTTCGACGATAGCAATGTCGACTTCGCCACCGAGGTAGCCATAACGGGACATTTGCGCCACATGGCTGAGATGTAGGTCCAGATAATTCATTTGTCCGCTGTTGAGCTTTTTGCGCATCGGATCATTAGTTTGATAAGGTAAACGCTGAGCAACGCCGTCGACTTCCGCCAACGCGCCGTCGAGCTCTTTGCCAACCGAAGCGCCGGTCCACAGATTGATCTTGAACGGATTCTCCTTCATACGAGCCGCCAAAGCCATCGGTACGGCTTTGGGATAGCCGGCAGGCGTAAATCCGCTAGCGCCGATGTTCATTCCCGGTTTGATGAGGGCTGCCGCGGCATCCGCCGTGGTAATCTTGGCTTGAAGGGCAGCATTTCGGACGCGGTCTTTGATTTCGATCATGCAGTCTCTCCTCCTCATTTTTACAATGATGATTATGCCATGGGTCCTTGCCCCATAATGCCGAAGTGATGTAATGCTGTGAACCTTTCGGCTCCGCAAACAACTTTCATATGAGCATAAAAAAAGACACCTAGTTGTAGTTACGCTGACGCGCAATACAAACTCCGGTGCTGCTTACTCGATATTTTCCGCAAGGAGTGTTCCCCGCGCGGAAAACTATAAGCGACAACTGTTTGCGTCGGTACTTTCAACCCTGCATCTTCGCCAGGTCGTCCATACAATGTAAATGTTCCGTTGGCTGTCGGTCGGATTCCCGATGGCTAACCCGAGCGCTCTCTCCTTCTCTCTAAAGAACTTTTCCGGAATTCATTTTCGCAACAGTATGATCGCTATTGTTCCGAACAACATTGTATACCTATTCACAAAAAAATTCAACAGAAAATAGACAAACAAATCAAATTTTCTTATGGAACTTGTCGGCGTAAATGATACGACAATGTGCTAAGCCCGACAGACAGGTCTTCGCTGACGATTTGCACGTTGTCAGGAACCCTGATTCGAACCGGCGCAAAGTTCCAGATGCCATGCACGCCGGCAGCTACCAATCGATCGGCCACAGCTTGCGCTTCACCGGCAGGAACGGCAATCACGCCAATCTGGATATTACGCGAAGCAACGGTCGTTTCTAAATCGGCAACCGACAAAACATCGACCCCATTAATCAATTGTCCGACAATCGCCGGATTTTGATCGAATAAAGCAGTCAGATGAAACCCCAGAGAGGCAAAATTGCGGTAATTGGCAAGCGCCCAGCCGAGGTGTCCAACACCGATGATGGCAATGTTCCACTTTCGGTCGAGTCCGAGAATCTGACTGATATTATTGACGAGCTCAGCCACATGATAACCAACGCCTTTTTTGCCAAAAGCGCCAAAACTGGCCAGGTCTTTGCGAATCTGTTCAGGAGTTACCCCAATGCGGCGCCCCAATTCCTCGGACGATACGATTTCCGAACCCTCCGACCTTATCAGTCGGAGAGTTCGGAAATACAATGGCAGGCGGTCAACCGTCGCCCGAGAAATGCTGCCGTGTTTAGAATTTAGCAACGAACTTGCGCCTTGTAATGGGTGTGTAGCAGATGGTGCGATTTTTCGCCCAAGGGCTTGCCCAACCAAGTCTCATACAATTCTTTAACCGCCGGATTTTCATGGGACTTGCGAATCTGGGAGCTTTCGTCGCATTCGTAAATGGCTGCGATTCGGTTCAAGCGGGTTTCCTCGCAAACGGGAACCGGTTGTCCGCCGCCACCGATGCAACCGCCAGGACAAGCCATGATTTCAATGAAATGGTAGTCCGCTTCGCCAGCGCGAATTTTATCCATCACGATCCGGGCATTGGACAAGGTGTTGGCAACAGCGACCTTGACGGTCAGGTCTCCGACCTGCAGCGCTGCTTCCTTGATGCCGGCCAGGCCGCGAACCGCTTTAAAGTCGATCGATTCGAGTTCTTTGCCTGTCAGTACTTCGACTACTGTTCGCAGCGCCGCTTCCATAACGCCGCCGGAAGAGCCGAAAATTACCCCGGCGCCAGTAGCGATGCCAAACGGTGCATCATACTCTTCGGCCGGAATCGCGGCGAAGTCGATACCTGCTTCTTTGATCATCCGGCCCAATTCGCGGGTCGTCAGCACGAAATCGACGTCCTGCACTCCGTTATGGGAAAACTCAGGCCGCACCGCTTCGGCTTTTTTCGCTGTACAGGGCATAATCGATACCGAAACGATGTTTTGGGGGTCGATACCGGTCTTTTCTGCATAATAGGTTTTTGCCAGCGCACCAAACATTTGTTGTGGCGATTTGGCGGTCGAAAGATGCGGTAGCAGGTCCGGATAGGTAATCTCAATGAAATTGACCCAGCCGGGGCTGCAAGACGTGATCATCGGCAATTGGCCACCGGTTTGCAACCGATGCAGCAGTTCGTGCCCTTCTTCGAGAATCGTCAGGTCTGCGGTGAAGTCGGTATCGAACACCTTGTCAAAGCCCAACCGTCTGAGTGAGGAAACCATTTTACCGGTGACGATGTGACCGCTGTTCATGCCGAGTGCTTCACCGAGCGCCACGCGAGTCGCCGGAGCAGTCTGGACGATGACGTGTTTGGTCGGGTCGCCGATCGCATCCCATACGGCCTGCGTATCATCTTTTTCGACAATGGCTGCGGTCGGACAGACGCTGGCGCATTGACCGCAGTAAGTGCAGGGAGCTAATTCGAGGCCCACGTCAAAGGCGGGAGTAACGGTCGTATCAAAGCCGCGTTTGGCGAAACTGTAGACATCGACGCCTTGCCGGTCGCTGCAGGCTTTGATACAACGGCCGCACAAGATACATTTGTTTTGATCCCGCACTAAGGCAGGGTTATTGTTATCAAGCGGCAGATTCTTTTTCACTCCGTCGAACCGTACTTTGCGAATGCCGAGATCGGCTGCCATATCCTGCAGTTCACAATTGGTGCTGCGCTGGCAGGACAGACAGTCTTGCGGGTGGTTGGCGAGCAGCAGCTCGACGATCATTTTACGGGCTTCCCGTACTGCCGGCGTATTGGTGTGAACCACCATTCCTTCATTAACCGGATATACGCAAGATGCGACCAATGATTTTGCGCCTTCCACTTCTACGACGCAAACCCGGCAAGCCCCTTCAGGACGCAATTCGGGGTGATAGCATAGACTGGGCACTTTGATTCCGCTCGCCTTGGCGGCGGTCAGCACTGTGGCGCTCTTCGGCACCTGCAGTTTGCGCCCGTCGATTGTTACATTAACCATATCCACGGTATCATGCTCTCCTTTCGATGCCTCTATCCTTTAATAATCGCCTTGAATGGACACTTCGCCATACAAGCGCCGCACTTGATGCATTTCGTCTGGTCAATCAGATGCTGTCCCTTGATTTCACCGCTGATTGCTTCGACGGGACAGACTTTCTTGCAGAGTCCACAGCCCTTGCAAAGCTCGGTGATCAGATAGCCGGACAGCTTGGTACAGGCCCCTGCCGGACATTTTTTGTCTTTGATATGAGCTTCGTATTCGTGCCGGAAATAGCGCAGCGTGCTGAGCACTGGATTCGGCGCCGTCTGTCCGAGACCACAAAGAGATGCAGCCTTGATTGTCTTAGCCATGCTTTCAAGCAGCTCGATATCGCCATCGCGGCCTTCCCCTTCGGTAATCCGGGTCAGGATTTCCAGCATCCGCATGGTCCCTTCGCGGCACGGCGTACATTTGCCGCAAGACTCGCTCTTGGTGAAGTTGAGGAAGAAGCGGGCCACGTCCACCATACAGGTCGTCTCGTCCATGACCACCAGACCGCCGGATCCCATCATCGCTCCAGCCGCCGTCAACGACTCGTAGTCGATCTTCAGGTCAAGCATTTCCTCTGGCAGACAGCCGCCTGAAGGACCACCGATCTGGACCGCTTTGAACTTTTTGCCGTCCGGGATGCCGCCACCGATTTCATAAATAATCTCGCGCATCGTAATTCCCATCGGCACTTCAGCCAAACCGGTATTATTGATTTTTCCGGTCAGCGCGAACACTTTGGTACCCTTGCTCTTCTCGGTACCGACCGCCGCATAGGCTGCCGCTCCATCTACGAT
>CAZYJK010000046.1:10462-13590 GCA_964647865.1 uncultured Veillonellaceae bacterium
CCGCCGCGGCCACGCAACCCCGACTTTTTGACTTCGTCAACCACCTGTTCACGGGTCATCTCGGTCAGCGCCTTGCCGAGCGCGGCATAGCCGCCGGCAGCAATGTACTCTTCGATGACTTCCGGATTGATATGGCCACAGTTTAGCAAAATCCGGCGCATCTGTTTCTTGTAGAACTGCATGTGCTCAAAATTGGGAATCCGCTCATGCGAGATCGGCTCGCGATAAAGCAGACGGTTGACGATCCTTCCTTTATAGATATGGACGTCAACTATTTCGGCGATATCTTCCGGCTGCACCCGGCAATAGAAGGTGCCTTCCGGATAGATGATCATAATCGGACCCATTTCGCAGAAACCATGACAGCCGGTCTCGACGATCTTGACCTCGGGGGCCAGTCCTTTTTGCTCCAGCTCTTCCCGCAAAACATCCATCACCTTTTTGGATCCGGAGGAAGCACATCCCGTACCGCCGCAAACGAGTACATGTGATCTGATATGTTTCATTATTCTCCATTCCCTCCCGCAGTCTGTATTCGACTACTTCGTAATCTTGCCGATGACCCGTTCTTCGACGATTCGGCCGTTGACAACATGTTCGCTGATCAAAGTCGGCACAAAATCTGCCGTCACTTTTCCGTAACTGATCCGCGGCTGATCGGTTTTGACGACATCAACCAGGACTTCCTGCTCGCACATGCCGATACAGCCGGTCTGGGTCACATTGACATCCTGAATCTTCAGTCTGGCGATCTCGTCAAGGATAGCGGCGAGTACTTCCCGCGCGCCAGCAGCGATACCGCAGGTTCCCATGCCAACAATGATCTGGGTGCCGGCTGCGTGACGAATCCGATTATCTGCTTGAAGCTGCTCCCGCAGTCTTTTGAGGTCTTCTACCGTTTTCATGTTGCTTTCCCTCCGTATAAAATACTCAGGTTTTCTTTTAGATACTGATCAAGCCAATCCAACACTTCCGGTTGCGTCAGGGGCAGGTCTCCCAACGCGGTTCGGATTTCACCGGAATCCAGAGAAAACGAACGCTCATCG
Source organism: uncultured Veillonellaceae bacterium (assembly GCA_964647865.1). Classification (GTDB taxonomy): domain Bacteria; phylum Bacillota; class Negativicutes; order UBA1444; family UBA1444; genus UBA1444. The sequence continues at coordinate 11,509 of CAZYJK010000046.1, forward strand.
ACGCGATGAACATATTGAAAAAGAATGTCCGGATTCATCACCAGAATCGCCTTGACCGTTGCAACCATATTCCCCAACGGCGGAAGGTCAAGATGACTAAGTTGCCACGAGGCTTCCACCTTGGTTCCTAGGCCCACGGCAGATTCTATTCGCAAATTTCCGCCGCAAAGTCGGGTCGTCATATCCATCAGGGGCAGTCCCAGACCGACTTTTCGCGTCGTCCGCGAAGTTACAAAAGGATCCGTGACCTTCGCCACCAGCCCGGCATCCATCCCCCTGCCGTTATCGGCTATGCAGAGACGCAGTTCGTCACGACGCGAGTCTTCTTCCAGCGTGACCGTTACGTTATTTGCACCGGCGCCGGTTGAGTTTTCTACGAGGTCCAGGATATGCAGCGAAATCTCATGCATGACAGGGTTTATTGATAGCGGTCAAGCAGTTTACAGACCGTCTCCGGCGTCAGTCGGCCGTGAGTGTCATCATTGATCATCAAAACAGGCGCCAAGCCACAGGCGCCCAGACAGGCGACCGTCTCCAACGTGAATCGCTCATCCGTCGTAGTTTGCCCCGGTGCGATCCGCAGTTCGTCTTCCAGCGCCTTGAGAACCGCTTTTGCGCCGCGAACGTGACAGGCAGTGCCCTGGCAAACCCGAATGATATTGCGTCCGCGCGGATTCAGGTGAAACTGCGAGTAAAACGTAACAACGCCGTAAACCTGGCTGACAGGAATCTTGAGGGTCTGCGCGATACGGCTGATAATGTCCTTAGGAAGAAAGCCGTAAGCGCCCTGCGCTTCCTGGAGAACCGGGATCAACGCACCCTTTACCCCATTGTAATGGGCAAGAATCTCGTCGACCTTGGCAAACCGGTCTTTGTTGCCTCCACAGCAACAGCCTTGGGTTTCTTTGGTTTCCATTCTTCATCCTCCTTGGTTCTATGTCCCTGTATTATTCACCGTTGGATCCGTCGCCCGTTTCCGGCCTCCAGCGCCTGCCGCATCTCTGCCAGGGTCGGCGATTCCACGTGGAACATCGTTTTGGGTCCCGTGACAAAATCTTCGATCGTATGAGCATCTGAACTATGAATCACCGGCAAATCGCCAATCATAGCAATACGCCGCTGTGCTGACGTTCCGTCAGCATTTCTCGATAATTCCACGGCATCGAGCCGCAACTCCGGCGGGATAAAACCCAACTGGGAAATCAAACTAAAGGCCGGTCGGTCGACATGGGCCGCAATTACCAGACCGCCCAGATAATGCGCCTGCTCCGCCGCCTGCTGCACCGAAAGATCGGTCGATGCGAGCAGCATGGCCGGCTCGATTCGCACGAGTTCGTCTGATTCATCCACGACAAACTGTGCGCCAAATTTGCGTTCGTCATTTTGTAGCGGACTACGGTGCTGCTTGACAAAGTCGCACCAAATGACAAAATCCCGCATCTTTTCAAACAACGTCAGCAAATGCACTTCTTCGCGCGTCTGCACTTCCATTCCCGGCAAAACGGTCACGCCGCTGCCGACCGCCGCTCGCAGCGCCGCTGCGACATTATCACCCGCATTGTGGTCGGTGATCGCCACGATATCCACACCCGCTGCCACCGCATTACGAATGATGTTGCGCGGGGTCATCTCGACAGCCGCACACGGCGACAGTAAGCTGTGAACATGCAAATCGGCGCGCAGCCATTGCATCGCGGCGCCTATAAACTCAACCGATACAGCCGCCCAGTCGCTTCATAGACCGATAGCGACGTTTTACACAGGATGACTTCCTGTTCTTTCGCCTTGACGATTGTCTGCTGTTCCGGCTCAATCCCGCCGGCAACCACGACAGCGACCAGACCGACCAAAGAAGCCACCGCAATGATATTCTGGTGTCCCTGCATGGTGATCCAAACCTGTCCAGCTTGGGCCTGTCCCATCACATGACTGAGCAGATCCGAGACATAACCCCCGGTAACCGGCAGATTCATGTCACCGGTATCGGCAAGCACCGTCAGTTCGAGTTCTTTGATCACTTCTGTCATCAACATACGTTCAACCTCGCTCCATTCGGTTTTTTCTAAGCCGGCTGGGCTCCAT
>CAZYJK010000047.1:0-3290 GCA_964647865.1 uncultured Veillonellaceae bacterium
CAAGCGGCCCAGCCTTGTCGATCACCGATGTGCGTGTACGCAATGAAGACAAGGAAGGAAATGGACTGAGCGAATATAAAATCAGCTTTGACTATGAAGAAACCCGTTGGATTTCTTATTATGTTAGGCTAGTCAATAATACCGATGAGCGGTTGCGCGGCAAACTGGGGATTCGCTATATCCAGCCCGATGGAAAACTGAAGCAGAATTCCAAAAGCCCGCCGAATTTTACCTTCGAACAGGATATTGATCTGATAGAGACCTTGGAGAAAACCGGCGGCTGGGGCAAGGCTACCGGTGGAACCTTTGAGCCGGGTCGGCACCGGGTTGAGTTTTGGTGGGATGGCAAACGGATTCATCAATTGACTTTTGCCGTAAGCGAGCCGGAAGTGTCACTCAAGATCGCGTCAATCCGACTTCGCAACGAAACCCAAAATAGCGAACCGCTTGGCGATTTTAGCCAATCCTTTGATCAGGACGAAATCCAGTTCATCACATTCCACCTGCAACTGTTGAATACTACGTCCCTACAGCAAAAAGGACAGATCGGCGTGAAGTATTTCGGGCCGAACGGAAAAATGTTGCGCGGCAGCAAGAGTCCTGAAGGGTTCACGATGACTCAGTCGGTCAATTTTACTGATAAAGTGAACGTCAATAACGGCTGGGGAAACAGTGCAGGCAATTACTTTGCCCCGGGGCGCCACCGTATTGAATTTTGGTGGAACGACAAACGGATTGGGCAGACATACTTTGATGTGAACTAAACAACTGAATTGCAATTTTGGCATCAGGCGCAATGGAGCGCCGGCTACCGAAAGGGTCCGGCGCTATTCTTTTGTCCATAACGCGGCTATGCTGGATAACTATACAATCAACAGGAATAAATTGTTGCTGTGAAAACGGCAAATCTGCTATAATAAGCGAGTCGACGCCAATAAGCCAGGCTGTCCGCGAAGGTAGGGAGGCACGGAAACCATGTTTCAGGAAATTGTTCAGCAGATAGTGAACGGTTTGGTACTTGGCAGCACCTATGCGCTGATAGCGCTCGGTCTGACGATGATTTACGGCATACTGGGGATCGTCAACTGGGCGCATAGTGAATTGTACATGTTGGGCGCATTTGTCGGCGTCTTTATGGTCGTTCATTTGAAGCTACCCTTTTTGTTAGGATTGGTACTGGCCATGTTGGTGATGGCCTTGTTTGGCATGGCAATGGATTTGTTAGTTTTCAGACCACTGCGCTCGGCGCCGGAAATGAACATGATCATTGGAACGCTGGGCATATCGATTTTTTTAGTGCAGGCAGCCGTCATCGTGTTCAGCCCGAACCCGGTGCGGTTTCCGACAGAGTTTTCTGATGCTTATCTTTCATTTATGGGGATTTCTATCACGTTGCAGCGGTTGATGGTGTTCTGCGTGACCTTGGTTCTGATTGCGCTGCTCAATTACATTATCAAATACACCACGGTCGGCAAAGCGATGCGAGCCTGCGAACAGAATCGCGACGCTGCAAAACTGATGGGAATCGATATCAACCGAATTTCCCTGATAACTTGTGCAATCGGCGCGGCACTGGCCGCGGCGGCGGGAACCCTGGTCGGGCCGATCTTCCTTGTTTCGCCGCAAATGGGCCTGGCGGCCATTTCAAAAGTGTTTGCCGTGGTGATTCTCGGCGGCATGGGTAATGTCCCTGGCGCGATTTGGGCGGCGTTTATTCTTGGTCTGGCCGAAAGCCTGACAGCAGGCTTTATCTCATCTTATTACAAGGATGTCGTAACGTTCTGCATCCTGATTGCGGTCTTGATCGTCAAACCGGCCGGCCTATTTGGTCGCAGCCAGATCGAAAAGGTGTAGCCGATGAAACAGTGGATGAACTTAAAAAATCTGGTCATTTTTGTTGCAATACTATTTGCCGTGGCATTTCCGCAAATGGGTTTCAAGATGTACTATGTGCATATCGGCGTGTTAAGTCTACTGCATATCTTGCTGGCGCTCGGCCTTAATCTGGTGGCCGGCTACGCCGGTCAGCTCTCTTTGGCTCAGGCGGCTTTTTTCGGTATTGGCGCATATGTATCGGCCTTATTGATGCTGAACCTGCACTGGTCGTTCTGGCTGGCCGCGCCGATGGGGGCATTAGCCGCCGGATTGGTGGCTGTTGGAATCGGCTTGCCGACCCTGCGGTTGAAAGGGCCGTATTTCGTCATTTCGACGATGGGTTTTGGCGAAATCGTCCGACTGGTGTTTTTGAATTGGGAGTCGGTGACCCGCGGACCGAACGGATTGCCTGGCATCCCAGCGCCGGATCCGATTTCGCTCGGGTTTATGACATTGACCTTTGAAAGCAGGGTCGAGAACTATTACCTGATTCTGGCTGTGTTGCTGGTGGTGCTTGTTCTCTATTACAATCTGGTCCACTCGCGGATTGGTCGCGCCCTGCGGGCGATTCGCAACGATTATATCGCCACCCAGGTGATGGGAATCCATGTCGCCTTTTACCGTATCCTGGCGTTTGGCGTCGGGGCGGCGCTATCCGGTCTGACCGGAGCGCTTTATGCCGGCTATATACGGTTTATCAGTCCTGACACGTTTACGATCGGCGAGTCGATCAACATTCTAATCATGATGGTCATCGGCGGGATGGGGACGATTAGCGGACCGATTATCGGCGCGGTTTTCATTACCTATCTGCTGGAAACGATGCGGGTATTCGCCGAATATCGGCTGGTGATCTACGGTTTGCTGATGTTCTTGGTCATACTTTATATGCCGCATGGGATTGCCGGCATGTTGAAAAAACTTTCGCTGCGCGTCAGAGCCGGCAAGAAGGAGGCGTAACGCGTGCTGAAGTGTGAACGGTTGACGATTCGTTTTGGCGGTCTTTCTGCCATCGACTGTCTGGATTTTGAAATTGCCGCCGGTGAAATCCGCGGACTGATCGGTCCCAACGGCTCCGGTAAGACAACGTTGTTCAACCTGATTTCCGGCCTTTATACCCCGACTTCCGGTTCGATCGTCTTTGAGGGCAAACCGATTGCCGGCCGTCGTCCGGATGAAGTGACCAGGGCAGGGATTGCCCGGACGTTTCAGAACATTCGTTTGTTCGGTGATATGACGGTTTGGGAGAACCTGTTGGTAGGTCGTCATTCCCGTCTGAAACAGAATGTCTTTGACGATATTTTTTCCACCGCAAAAAAACGACGGGAAGAATCGCTCGCGCGTGAAATGCTGGAAAATCTGCTCAAACAATTTCGCATGGAAAAACTGCGCGACGAATTAGCCAAGAACCTACC
>CAZYJK010000047.1:3390-13524 GCA_964647865.1 uncultured Veillonellaceae bacterium
TGCTCAAACAATTTCGCATGGAAAAACTGCGCGACGAATTAGCCAAGAACCTACCATATGGATTGCAACGCGAACTGGAAATCATGCGGGCGATGGCTTCGGAACCACGGCTTCTGATGCTCGATGAGCCGGCTGCCGGGATGAATCCACAGGAAACCGATCAATTGATGCTGCAGATCAAGCGGCTGAAAGAACTAGGATTTACAGTGCTGGTAGTCGAGCATGACATGAAACTGGTGATGAACATTTGCGATAAGATCACCGTGCTCAACTACGGCAAGAAAATCGCCGAAGGGGTCCCCCGCGAAATCCAGGCGCATCCGGAAGTCATCGGCGCTTATCTGGGGAAGCAGGTGAAAGATAGTGCTTAAAATCAGGGACCTATCGGTTCATTATGGAAAAATCAAAGCGGTGCGTCAGATTGACATGGATATCGCACAAGGCGAAATCGTCTCGTTGATTGGCGCCAATGGCGCAGGCAAGTCGACCACGTTGCGAGCTTTGTCAGGTTTGGTAAAAGCCGCCGGCGGCAGCGTCGAGTTTGAAGGCAAGGATATAACCGGTTGGAGCGCCAAGGCGATTGTCGAAGCCGGAATCAGTCATTGCCCGGAAGGGCGACAGATCTTTCCCCGCATGACCGTAATGGAAAATCTTGAACTGGGGGCTTATACGCGTAAAGATACCAAGAATCTTAGCGTTGAATACGACAAGATTTTTGAGTATTTTCCGGTGCTGGCGCAAAGACGCAGCCAAATGGGCGGTACCTTGTCAGGCGGTGAACAGCAGATGCTGGCAATTGGGCGGGCCTTGATGTCCAAACCGAAGTTGCTGCTACTCGATGAACCTTCGCTGGGCCTTGCACCGCTACTGGTGGAAAAGATTTTTGAAATCATCCAGAACATCAACCGGGAAGGGATGACAGTGCTGCTGATCGAACAGAACGCCTGGCAGGCCCTGAATATAGCGAACCGCGGCTACGTTATGGAGACCGGTTCGGTCGCGGTAACCGGTGCAGCAGCTGAGTTGCTGCATAATGACCATGTTCGTCGCGCCTATCTGGGAGAGTAATTTTAGAAAAGGAAAGGAAGGATTCTCGATGTTCAAACAAAAGACAAAGTTCCTGAGTGCCATTGCCTTAAGTGCGGTAATGTCGGTCAGCCTGCTTGCCGGTTGCGGCGGCGGAGCAAAAGAACCGGCCAAACCGGCAGTCCAGGCGCCGATCAAACTCGGTGTTATCGGGCCTTACACCGGTCCTAATGCGAAACCTGGCCAAAGCATGAAGCAAGGCGTCAACCTGGCGGTAGAAGAAATCAACAAAGCAGGCGGCGTGAAAGGTCGCAAACTGGAAGTGCTGTTCGAGGACGACGCCTCCGTACCGGCCCAGTCGGTTTCCGCGACTGAAAAGCTCATCAACAAGGACGAAGTTTCTTTCTTGATCGGAACCTTCAACAGCGCGACCACTCTGGCGGATATGAAGATCATCGAGCGCGACAAAACACCGATGATGGTGCCGATCGCCGTGGCGATCGAAATTACCGAATCAGGCAACAAATGGGTGTTCCGCAACTCGGCAACCAACCCGATGCAAGCAGAGCAACTGATGAACTACATCTATAAAGAAACAAAACTGCGCAAATTTGCCGTGTTGCACGAAAATACCGATTACGGCAAGGGACTCATGGTTGCCGTACAGAACTATGTCAAAAAGAATGGCGGCACGATGATTGCCGAATCGTATTCGATCGGCGATACCGATTTTTATGCTCAATTGACCAAAATCAAAAACAACGCGCCGGAGGGACTGATCATCTGCGGCAATCTGTCCGAAGGTTCCCAGATCACCCGCCAGTTCAAAGAACTCGGCTTGAAGGCCCAATTGTTCGGTTTTGGCGGATTGTCTTCATTTGACTTTAACAATGTCGCTGCCGGATCGAATGAAGGACTAATCGCAACCAGTTATTTCGAAAATGCCTCACCGAATCCGTTGGCGCAAAACTTCATCAAAGGATATAAAGCCAAATTTAATGTAGACCCTGACATGTTTGCGGCGGCAATCTATGAGTCGGTATACATCGCAAAGGCTGCCATCGAAAAGATGGGAGAAACCAAAGATATCACCGCTTTCCGGGTAGCACTACGCGATCAGTTGGCAAAAACCAAAGACCTGGCTGGCGTTCAAGGACCGACCACGTTCGATGCCAAAGGTCAGGCTGATAAACAGGTCATGATTATCCAATGGGAAAAAGGCCAGAAAAAAATCCTTTATCCTAAAGCGAAATAATACTGTCGCAATGATTTTTGGCAAAAAAAACAGTTGAGAACTTGAAAAAATGCTAAATATCCTGTTGACAACCACATTTTTGTCGGGTAGAATGAAAACAATTCAAACAACCGATTGAATGTGGCAATGAAGCCAAATTTGATGTGAGGAACTTTCCTCGCTTATCAAATTTGGCTTTTTTTATCAAAAAACAAAAATTAAGTGAGGTGTTTAGCATGGCAAAAGAATTACTTTATCTGATCCCGGCAGCCAAATGCGAAAAAAAGGAAATCCTCCACATTCTGAAAAGCCATCCGGAAATCAAATTCGTATCGATGGTTGGCATTGACCTGGCAGGCAATGATACTGATGAAAAGATTCCTGTGCGCGTATTTTTGAAGGATATCGAAGACTTTTATAACGGCCACGCCATCCAGACCGATGGTTCGTCGGTGGTTCTGACAGGTATTGCCTCTTTGAACAATGCAAAAGTCGATATGTATGTCGATCCCAGCGTCAATTGGTATGTCGATTACAATTGGGAATCGGAAGACGAAGAAACCGGCCTGCCGGTCGGTACCCTGAGAATTCCTGCATTCTTGATGCATAATGGGCTGCGTGTAGACTCGCGCTCAATTCTGACACAAACCCTTGAATATGTTGGCGCCGAAATCAAAGCATTGCTGAAAAAAACCGGCAAAATCCCTGGATTGGAGCATGTGAAGGCTTCCGAGATCGATGAAGTGTTGTTTACAGTTGGCACCGAGCTGGAATTTTGGGTAAAGACACCGACGGAAGAAACGCACGTGGAAGAATTGTCAGCAACACAGGTCATGCAGGAAAATTACTGGCAGCGCACCCGAGGCCAGGCTCGTACCGCACTGGAAGATGCGATGCTGATGTTGGAAGCTTACGGCTTGCAACCGGAAATGGGCCATAAAGAAGTCGGCGGCGTAAAAGCCAAAATCGGTGAATCAGGCAATCTCGACCACATCATGGAGCAGATGGAAATCGACTGGCGTTTCGCTCCGGCGGTTCAAGCCATCGACAACGAGCTACTTGCCCGAATTCTGGTCAAGGAAGCGTTTCGCCTGAACGGTTTGGAAGTGTCGTTCCAGGCAAAACCGATCATCGGTGTGGCCGGCAATGGCGAACACACACATACCGGAATGGCGGTACGGCTGAAATCCGGCAAAATTGTCAACCTTTACGCTCCCAAAGATATGAAAAAAGATTTCATGAGTTCCGTCGGTTACGGCGCGATCATGGGACTGCTGAAAAACTACGAGGTGGTAAACCCGTTCGTAACCTCCACCAATGATGCGTTTAACCGTCTGAAGCCTGGTTTTGAAGCGCCGGTTTGCATTGTGACCTCACTGGGGCATAGCCCGGAAGTGCCTTCGCGTAACCGTACGATCCTGGCAGGCCTGGTTCGCGACGTAGAGAACCCGCTGGCGACCCGCTTTGAAATCCGTGCATTCAACCCGCTGAGCAACTCTTATGTTGGTGTTGCTGCTGCATATCTGGCAATGCTCGACGGAATCAAGGCGGCGATCGGGTCCGGCAAAACCAATGCCGAGCTACTGGACGAGCTCTCCAAGGAGCCTGATGCGGATGGATTCTATCTGGAAAAAGGTCGCGCCTATCGCAGCGAGCATGACGTATTTGACGACTATACCCCGGAGCAACGCGACAAAATGTTTGGTAAGCCGCCTGCAACCGTGTGGGAGAACATGGAAGCTCTAAAATTGTACCCGGAAAAACTGAAAGTATTGAAAGCCGGCAACGTCATGCGGCAGGACTTGATCGATGCGTTTGTAAACGGTGCGTTGCTACGCTGGAAAGTCGAGCTGATCGATCGGATTATCCCGCAACATCTCGATACTGTCCGTTGCATCGTTTGCCTGCATTGTGAAGAGAATCCGGTGGACGACGCCGCTTGGACCGCAATCAACAATCTTCGCCTGTATTTGGCCAAAGACGGCGCGGAGAAATCCTTGTTCAGCCGCCTGCGCGAAGCGCTGGGCGCCGGCAAATACAGCGAAGCTTCGGCGATGCAGCAAGAAATGACTGCCAAAATGGGTGAACTGGAAAGTATGTATGAAGTCTACAAGCGCAACCTACTCGATATCTGAGGATAGATAAGCCCCCATGAACAGGGCTGTGGAGAATTCTTAAGAAGATCTTCACAGCCCTGTTTTTCTATGTTTTGTCATTATTCTATTTGCCCCAAACTGTCTTTTGCGGCTTGTCAAGGCAGGAATAAAGGTCATTTTCGAGGAATACTATTAGCCTATGATAGTGAAAACGTTTTTTGCCAAACACTGGCCGATTTATTTTTTAGGAATAATTTTTTTGATTGTGACGGATTTATTGTCGCTTTTGATTCCGTGGGCAACCGGTCGGGCTGTGGACAGTATCGGACTCGGTAATGGCGAGGTCGGTCAGAGCATTTTGCTGATCGGCGCGGTTGCAGTTGCGATGGCGATCCTGCGATATTTATATCGCGAATGTATCATGGGAACGACCCGGCGTTTGGAGCATCATCTTCGCAGCCTGATTTTTCAACATTCGTTGCTTGTGCCGCTCAGTATATATGATGAAACCGGTCCGGGGAAAATCATGGCACTGACAGTCAATGACGTGACCTCCGTTCGCGTGGCCGTAGGTCTGGGAATCATGCTGCTGGTGGACGCAGGTATTATGGGCCTGGCATCGTTTGTGGTCATGTTTCGCAGCATCGACCCGATGCTCACACTCCTGTCGGTTGCTCCGCTGCCGTTTGTGTTTGTCGGTACGGCATGGCTGGGCCGGATTGTGCATATCCGGTTTCGCAAAGTCCAGGAGCAATTTGGCGAACTGACCGAATTTGCCCAGGAGTTGTTCGGCGGTGTAAAGGTCGTAAAGGCGTTTGGCGCCGAGTCACAGTTCATCCAAAGGTTTGCAGAAGTCAATCGTGAGAATATGTCAGCCAATCTGTCGCTGGCCAATATCCAGGCGGTATACATCCCGGTAACCCATGTGGCGCCTTTGTTGTGTTATGCGATTGCCTTGTTTGTCGGCGGCAGGATGATCATTCAAGATTCATTGACGGTTGGCGAACTCACGGCATTTACCGGGTATCTGGGCCTGATCATCTGGCCGGTGATGGGCCTGGGTTACCTGATCAATACGGTGCAGCGCGGTCGGGCTTCCTATAAGAGAATCAATGATTTTCTGTCTACTCCGGCTTATGAATTGGAAAAGCCAGAGCCGTCCTGTTCTGACGCAGATAATCCGATGGCCGGCGCAATCGAGATCCGCAATCTGACATACCAATACCCTCAGGCTACGACAGCGAGCCTGACCGACGTGTCGATCCGAATACCTGCCGGCGCAACCGTGGGAATTGTCGGCCGAACCGGCTCTGGCAAGACAACGTTGCTGCGTCTGCTGTTGCGATTGTATCCGGTTCCGGATGGGACGATTTTTGTTGACGGGATCGATCTAAACCGATATGATTTTTCGCGACTGCGCGGCGACATCGGTTATGTCCCGCAGGAAGCCGCTTTATTTTCAATGACGGTTGCTGAAAACATTGCCTTTGGCGGTGATTATCAGCGTGAGCAAATTGAACAGGCAGCCGGGCAGGCGGTGGTGCAGACAGACATCGATGCGCGGACCGAGGGTTTTGGCACGATGCTGGGTGAGAAGGGGTTGCGACTGTCTGGCGGGCAGCGGCAACGCGTGGCGATTGCCAGGGCGCTCATCCGCAATCCTCGGATTTTACTGCTGGATGATGTATTTGCTTCCCTTGATTACCGGACTCAGAACCTGCTGGTGGATAATCTGCGCGAGATGGAACAAGGCAGAACAACGCTGATTGTTTCGCAACGCGTGGCTGCAGTGGCGCATGCCAGGTTCATTCTGGTTTTTGACGCCGGACGTATTTGTGAACAAGGGACGCATCAGGAACTGATTGACCGGCGGGGGCTCTATTATAAACTGTATGAACAACAGTTGGCCTTGGGTGACGGCTCATGAGCATGTATTACCGTGGCCGGGACTATGAAACGACATCACCGCGCGGGTTGGCCGTCGACCGGGCTTTGTTGAAGTCGCTGTGGCGACTCGCCCATCCGGTGCGCGCCTTATTGGCAACGGCATTTGTCCTGATGCTGGCCGATGCGGCGGCTGATCTGGCCCGTCCCTATTTGATGAAGGTTGCCATCGACCATTTTATTGCGGCGAAAGATTTAGCCGGCCTACAAAATCTGTTTCTGTTATATTTAGCAACGATTTTGGCCAGTCTTATACTTTCCTATTATGAGAATTTGGTGTTGCAACAAGCCGGCCAGCGAGTGATATTGGCAGTGCGGGAAAAAGTTTTCCGCCACATTCTGCACCAACGCATCGACCAACTGGAATCACAACCGGTCGGACGTATGGTCACCCGGGTCACCAACGACACCGATGCAGTGAAAGACTTATACACGGATGTGATTGTTGCATTTGCCAGCGATACAGTGATGCTGGTCGGGATTGTCATTGTGATGTTGGCGATTCATTGGAAATTGGCACTGGCATCCTTTGTCATTTTGCCGTTTATGTTTTTGATTGCGGCAGCTTATCAGAAATATGCCCGTCGTGCTTATCGTCTAGTAAGGGAGAAGACCGCCGGACTGAATTCGTTTATTCAGGAACGCCTGAATGGGATCGGCGTTATCAAGGCTTTTGGCGCTTTTAAGAATACCGAGCAGGGGTTTGGCCGGGCCAATGATGAATATTTGCAGGCAGGGCTGTCGGAAATGCGGACTTTCGCCACATTCCGGCCGCTGGTCGATCTGCTGTATGTCACGGCTGTGATTCTGGTCATATATGCCGGAGGAGTGGAGTCTCAGGCCGCCGGGATAGAAATCGGTGTGATCGTTGCTTTTTTGCGTTACATGGAAAAGTTTTTCTGGCCAATCAAGGATATGGCGGAAAAATATAATCTGTTGCAATCGGCGCTGGCTGCTGCCGAACGGATCCAACCGATGCTTGTCGAACAGGAGCTGGACGAGCAGGATAATCGCCCAGACATTCGCTTGAATCCGGCAAACATTGAATTTGAAGATGTTTGGTTTGCTTACGAAGCGGAAGAGTGGGTGTTGTCCGAGGTCAGCTTTACGATTCCCGCCGGAAGTTTTTTTGGCGTGGTCGGCTTGTCCGGATCAGGCAAAACCACCTTGATCAGCTTGTTGCTGCGGTTTTATGAACCACAGCGGGGCCGAATACTGCTTGACGGGCAAGATATCCGTGAAATCCCGCTTACGCTGCTACGGCACCGGATCGCTGCAGTTTTTCAGGATGTTCATATCTTCAAAGGCAGTGTGGCGGAAAACATATCCTTGTTTGATTCTCAGATTACTGCTGAAACAATACAGACTGCCGCCTGGACCGCCAACCTGGCTTCCTATATCGAAGCGTTGCCACAGGGATATGATACAAAAGCAGGTTATCTGGGTTCGAGTTTGTCTGCCGGGCAACGCCAACTGCTATCGTTTGCCAGGGCTCTGGCAACTTCAGCGGATGTGTTGATTCTGGACGAGGCGACTTCCAGTATTGACAGCCATACGGAGCAGTTGGTCCAGCAGGCGATGGAAAAGGCTGCGGCGCAACGAACCGTTCTTGTGGTGGCGCATCGGCTTTCCACCATCATCCAGGCAGATTGCATCCTGTTCATGCATCAGGGACGGATTGTCGAGAGAGGAAGGCACGAAGAACTGATGGCGCAGCAGGGAAGGTACAGCCGTTTATACCAGAGCCAGTGAGAAAGTTTTTGCTGGTTGCAGGAGGTTTGCCGAGGTATCTGGAACTATTTTAGCAAGAAAAATTTCGTGTAAGTTTCATTATAAAATGGAGGAGGCTAAGCCATGAGTACGATCGCCCGCAGCAAAGGCAAACGGCACCACAACAGGGAAGAAATGAACAAATTGAACCGGACGGCGCTTTATATCGGCGGCATTGCGGCAGGTTGTATTTTTGTGCTGATGCTGGTGTCTTTTCTCATGCCATGATGTGAGTATTAAATATGAACCGTTGAAATTGAAGGAGTGTTGAACAAATGGACAGAGATTGGGTATTGCATGTGATGGATACGGTTTCCGGCTTTAGCCGCGGTGAAACCGGAATTACCCGCCTGGCGCTGTCGCCGGAGGAAATGCAGGCTCGCAGTTATGTTACCGGACTGATGCAGGAATTGGGAATGAAAATTCGCGTGGATGCAATCGGCAACATCATCGGTCACATTGAGGGTACCGACCCTGCAGCTGCGCCTGTCTGCGTCGGCTCGCATCTGGACTCGGTCCCGGAAGGCGGTCGCTATGATGGAGTGCTGGGGGTCGTCGCAGGTTTGGCGGCAATTCGCAGAATCAGCAAAGAAGGCCATACGAAGCATCCGCTCGAACTGATTATTTTCACCGCGGAGGAATCGAGCCGTTTTGGTTTTGGCACAATGGGCAGCAAAGCGATGGCTGGTGTTCCTGATATCAAAGCATGGACCAAAGCCAAGGATTCACAGGGAATCGGCTTTATGGAAGCGCTGGCTGCGGTCGGTTTTCAACCGGAGAATATTGAAGCGGCCTCACGCGTTGGCGAACCGTTGCACGCTTTTGTCGAACTCCACATTGAACAGGGTCCGGTTCTGGAAGATGCGGGATTACCGATTGGGATCGTCGAAGCCATTGCAGCGCCAACCCGCCTGAAAATAAGAGTGGAAGGCACCCCGGGACACTCTGGAACTACTCCGATGGATTCGCGCGAGGATGCATTGGTGACTGCTGCGCAGATTATCCTGGCTGTGCGCGAAGTAGCTTTGTCGCGCTACGGCGAAGGCACTGTCGGTACGGTCGGCAACATCAAGGTAAATCCCGGCGTGATGAATGTCATTCCTGGTTTGGCGGAAATGTGGGTCGATATCCGCGGCGTAAATCACGACAGTATTGTCGAAACGGTTCAGGAGCTGAAAGACGAGATCAGTATCATCGCCGAGGCGGAAGGAACGACGGTTGCCATTGAGGTGTTGACCTCCGACAAACCGGTTCAGCTCCATCAAACCGTCAGTGCCGCCGTGGAAAAAGCCTGCAAGGACTTGAAGGTCGCCTATCGCCGGATGAATAGCGGGGCAGGGCATGATGCCATGCATATGGCTGCGCTTTGCCCGACCGGGATGATTTTTATTCCCTGCGTGCGTGGCATCAGCCACAATCCGGAGGAATTTGCCGCGCCGGATGATATGATGAAAGGCATCGATGTACTGACAAGAACGTTGAGGTCGTTGGCTGAATGACGGAACGAAACTATGCGGGATTAAAGGAATACTTTCAGGAAACATACCGGGACAACTCCTATGTCAAATTGCTTGAGATGAAACTGGACCATATCGAGCCGGGGAGTGCCCGACTTTCGATGCCGATAAAACCGGAGAAGCACACGAATCTGTATAGTGTCGCGCATGGCGGTGCCATGGCATCCGTGGCCGATACGGTGATGGGGGTGGCCTGCGGCAGTCTTGGTCGTCGTGTGGTCACGCTGGAAATCAACATGAATTTCATCAAGGCAGCGGAAGCCGGTACGGTCGTCTTCGCTGTAGGGCGGGTGTTGCACAACGGGCGGAACACGCTGGTCGTGGAAGGCGAGGTACTTGGACAGGACGATACGTTGTTGCTTAAAGCGCGCGGCACTTTTTATGTCGTCGGGAAATTTGATATCGAACCCGAGTCGTAATTTTTCAGCCGTAAGCAGGGAAGTTCGCGGAGGATAGCGAATAATCTACTTAGGCTGAAAAGTCTCATTATTTTGAGGAGGAATGTGCATGAAACAGAGAAGATGGATGGTAGTCATGGCATGCCTGG
>CAZYJK010000048.1:0-1717 GCA_964647865.1 uncultured Veillonellaceae bacterium
AGCAAAATGTGCGCCGGCGTCCAGGTCAGCCCGGCCTGCACCCCGGCAATCGCTGCCAGCGCCAGCCCTTTGAGCAGCGTGATGAACTCCATCACCTGCAGATTGCGCAGAATCAGGTTGAACAGCGGATGAACCGGCTGAACCAGCAGCGTGTCCAGCTCGCCCTGTAGCACATAGGCGGAGTCAAACACCAGAAAGGTCCGAAACACCAGGATCGCGCTCAGCCCGAACGTTGCATCGCCGAGCCCGAGTAAAAACAGGATTTCCCAGAAGCCCCAGCCCTGAATGTTGCTGCCTGGCGGCAAGAATACGCCGACAAACACGATGCTGAGCAACGAAAATGTCAGTTGGCTGACCAACCCGACCACCAAATGGGTCCGGTACATCATCTCCATTTTGACATGGGCGGCGAGGCAGCGAAAAAACGCTTTAAGCTCCGTCATCGCATCAACCTCCGAAGATATCCAGCCGTTTCAGGGCAAAGCCGTAAAACCGCCGGTTCAACAGATGCAGCAATGCTGCCCACACGCCGCCCTGCAGCAAGACCGGCGCCCAGACAGCCAGCGGTTGCGGCTCGATCCAGCTGCGGATCGGAATCGAAAAAACATGCGGAAACGGCAGCCAGGCCAGCGCCGACTGCAGCGCCTCCGGCAACAGGCTAAGTGGCACGACCAGCCCGGCCAACAGGCGCATCAACATGTCCAGCGTCCAGGACATCTGAAAGTTCAAGGTGGTGAAAAAAGACAGGGCGCCGATAAACATCTGCAGTTCGAACAGAATGAGAAAGCCGGTCGCGGCGGCCAGGCAAAACACCAGCGGATTGGCCGGCAGATAATCGCCCAGCCCGCCGCCGAACAGCGCAAGCAGCACGATGCCCGGCCCGGCGTAAAACAAGGCCCGGGCTGCCGCCTGCCCCAGCGCCTGGGCCAACATCCAGCGGCTGATGTCGAGCGGCCGGAGCAACAACAGGGCGATATCGCCCTGGGCGATCAACGATCCCATGCCGACATCGGTGCGTTGATGAAAAATCATCCGCAACAGCCAACCCAGCGAATAATACAGCGCCAGTCTTTGCAACGGCAAATCCGGCGGTAGCGGATTGACGCCGGCAATCGCCTGCAAAAAGAAGTAGTAACCCAGGAAGGCCACCGGATAAGTGAAGAACTCCAGCAAGACATCGGACGGATAAGCGGTGAATTCTCTGGCGCTCAGCCGGACCACCGTCCAGAACGCCGAACCGGGAAACGCCGTCCTATGCGAAGGCATTGCGGATCACCTCCTGCAAGGTCGGCTTCTCCAGATAGTAGTCGGCGACGCCCGCTTCCGACAGGTTGCGGACTTGCTGCAGCAACACCTGTTCCTGCGGGTTGCCTTCGGCGATGATCCATTCCAGCGTCTCGTTCTGCCACTCGCCGCCAAATCCCGCGAGCTCCTCGCGGATGCGTTCCTGCCCGCCGGCAATGCCGGGACGGGCCGTCAGTCGCAGCTTCTTGTAGCAGGCATAACGCTGCACCGCCGCCGTCACACCCCCGTCAAAGATCAGCCGCCCCCGGTCCAGCAGCAACAGTCGCTGGCAGAGCTGCTCCATCACCGTCAGGTCGTGCGACGTGATCAGCAAGGTGACCTGCTGCGTTGCATTGACGTCTTTCAGCATCTGCACCAGCTTGCCGACGGAGACGATGTCCAGCCCGATCGTCGGTTCGTCAAGGAACAGCAG
>CAZYJK010000048.1:1817-6787 GCA_964647865.1 uncultured Veillonellaceae bacterium
CCCGCATCCGGCCGGATAATGCCGGTCAGCATTTTGATCAGCGTCGACTTGCCGGCGCCGTTCGGCCCGACCAGTCCGGCGATTTCGCCTGACCGAACGGCAAAGCTGAGCGGACTGACCGCCTGATGCCGCCGGTATTGGCGGTGGAAAAGGCTGGCCCACCAACTGCGCCAGCCATCGCCCATTTCCGGGATCATGTATGCTTTTTCCAGCTGCCGCGCCTCAATCACCATGTTCCCACTCATCTTTCTTTTTCCAATAAAACAATCAGCTGGCTTTTGCCGCTCTCCGGCGCGACCAAACGGGTCAAGCCGGTCACCAGGCGATACAGCGGGCCCGATTCTATGAGGCCGAGCAGTAGCCGTCTTAGCCCCGGTAGCAGATAGCTGTCCATCACGCCGGACGGGCGCAGCAGCAGCTCGTTCCAGATCCCGGGATAAAACTTACGCTCTAGCTTCAGGATGTTCGGCGAGAATATCCGTAACTTCTCCAGATAGTTCAGTTGGTCGAGCCATTCGATGACCGGCAGTTCGAGCCGGTAATAATAGTTGCGGTAAATCCGGTCCGCCTGCAGCTGGCGAAACCGCGGGTCGACGGTGGACAGGAACGAGGCTTCAGAAAAATGGCCGCTGAAGAAGATGTTCACGCTGACCAGCAGCCTGCCGCCAGGCCGCAAGCATTCATAGGCTTTCTGAAAGAACTGCCGCTGCTGTTCCGGCGTGAAATAATACAGCACTTCCAGCGCGGTGATGGAGTCCAGGCTGCCTGCCGCAAACGGCCGCTGCAAAAAATCGGCCTGCTCGAACCGTAGACGGTCACAATCTGCGAAGCGGCGTTGGTTATCGAGAATCCGTTCGTTGTTGATGTCGATGCCAAGCACCGTTTGGCCGAGCGATGTCAAGCGCGAAGAAAACTGTCCGTTGGCGCAGCCGACATCAAGGATCTGCTGCGGCGAAAAACCGTCAGCGGCCAGCAGCCTTAGGCAGCGGGCGAAACGGTCCTTTTGCGAGGCGCGGGAGGAAACGTACCAGGGTTCGTTGGCCAGCCGATCGATCTGCGCGTCGTCAATCCGTTGTTTCATGGTTCACTGCCCAGCTGAGAAATCAAATCGGCGGCCTCCCCCAGCTCGCTATAAGCCAGTTCCCAGGCGCAGGCGGGGTCCAGTCGATGGACGATCCGGCGAAACGCCGTTTGGTCGATCTGGCGGAGGTTGAAGCAATTCTGCAGCAGCTGCCCGAGCGACTCCTCCACCGCCAGCGGCCGGAGTGAAGCGTTTTTTTGCTCCGCGCCGCCCGGACGGAGAAACACGAACTTCAGCCGGTAGGGGCCGGGTGCGGCCCAGGCCGGCGGATTTCCCGCCGGTTTCAGGTAATAGCGGTCGTCGCCGGTCGCAGACCCTGCCTCGATTCGGCTCGCCTCCGCCGCCGAAAAGGGCGGCTTCAACAAAAAGTTGCGGTAAAACGGCAATAAAAAACCGCTCCGGTTTTGCAAGGCGGTCGCTTCGTCGGAACCCAACCGGAATCCGCGGTTCAACAGTTCGACGCCGAGCCGGGTTTTGCCGGAGTTCGAGCCGCCGACCAGCAAGACGGCGATGTTGCGTTTTTCCAGCCAGGCCGCATGAAATATCGTCAGGCCGAAGTCTTCACGGACGGCCCGCTGCAACAGGCTATGCTCCAGCTGGCGAACCGCCGCGTGCAGATCGGAAAAATCGCACTGCCAAGCGTCTTCGTACCATAGCGAATAGCGGGCTGCGCCGCGGCTGTGTTGTTTTAGGGTCAGCGACCGCGGCAACCCGGTCGGTGAATGCGGTTTCACAGTGAAGGCGAGCTGTAGCTGCCGCTGCGCCTCTGCCACATCGGTGAACACCGAGTAATTGATGTTGAACAGACGCAGGTCCAGCCTATCCATCACGCCGCCCCGCATCTGCCAGCAGGTCATACTGGCCGAGTAACTCGAGAATCTGGCGGATGTCCTCAGTCGCCTCCGCCGGTTCGATCGGGAAATAACCGAGAAATTCCCTGACCAACTCGTCAAACTCGATCGGCTGCAGGCAAAGCTGAAAGATCACTTTGGCGGTGAGGTTGAAGGAATGGACCCGGCCGGAATCGATGTCCAGCACATACAACGTTTCCGCTTTTTCTGCCAATAGCAGTTTTTCTTTCAACTGGATCATAAGGCTCCCGTCCCCTCATCCGGCGGCGCGATTTCCTGCCAGTCGGCCCAGAGATTGCTAATCGGCCGGGGAATCCTGTCGCCGAGCGTCGCCAGTTCGGCTGTAACCGCCGCCATCTGTTCCCTGTCAGCCGCGGTAAACTCGCCGCCGATTTTATTGATCAGCTGCACTGCGCCGATGACGCGCCCCATTTTTCCGCCAATCGGCGCCGCCAGCAGCGAATGGGTCTGAAACCCGGTGTAATGGTCGCGGACCCGGCACAGGGAACGCACATCATAAGCGGCCCGGTTGCTGACCAGGATTTCCCGCTGCTCAATCGCCTTGCCGACCAGGCCTTCACCAGACTTGACATCGATATCCATCTCCGGCAACCCTTCAGCGATGGCGGAAACATATCGCCCATCCCGATCCAGTAAAAAAATCGTCACCCGTTCACACTGAAAATCACGCCGAAACAAGCGGACCAGCTGGCCCAGCAGCTCCGCCGCAGCCATGCCGCCCCGCGCCAGCAACTGACGATACTGATTCACCGATTGATGCATCGCGCTCTCCATCGGTCAGTCTCCTGCCTGTTTGCGGGCGATGAAAATCAGTTTGGCGCTGTCCGGCGCAAAAGGGCATTGCAGTGAATAATCGCCATGCTCGGCGACGATCCGGAAGCCGGCCGCCTCGACCAGTCGGCGCGTCGGTGCCAGATACATGCGCAGCATTGGCGAAACAAATTGTTCCTGCTTGATGATGCTGCCCTGTCTGACAGTATCATAAGAAAACACGATCTCTTTGCGCCGCTCGTCCAGTATCCTGTTCCGGCTGGAAACCCGCAGCATCGAACCGTCCGGCAACGCCTCCTCGTGCAGCAGAAAATCCTGCTGCGGCGGATACAGCGCCAGGTTGTTTTCCTCCGGCAGAACTTCAAGCAGCAACAGACCGCCGTCCCGCAGCGAACGACAAACCGAATCCAGACAGCTTGCCTGCTCGGCAGTGTCTTGCAGCACGTTCTGAAACGAGTAAAACATGTTGATGGCAAAACAGACAGGCGGATCGACGTGAAAACGCCGCATATCCGCCTGAACGGTTTCCAGTGTCAGGCCGCGTTCCGCCGCCGCCTGCGCTGCGATAGCCAAAATCTCCGGGTCAATGTCCAGTCCGGTTACCGAATAGCCCATGCCGGCCAGTTCGACCGCATGTTTGCCGGTGCCGCAGGCAAGGTCCAATATCCGCGTGCAGTCCGGCGCAAACGCGGTGATCACCTCGCGGATATACAGGGATTCTTTCGAATAATCCTTGAAGAAGTGGAAGCGTTCGTTGTAGCTCTCTGCGTAAGACGAAATTTTCTTCCCACCCTTTCAGGCTAGTTTCGCGGTTTCTTTTTTCGACTTAACCCACAGCCGTAGAAGGCGCAGGGTTGCTCGATATCGCGGACTTCCTTCGGCGTGACGACGGTTTTCATCACCGGCTTCTGGTATTGCACCGTTTGTTCGGTCCGTTGGGGTTCCAGTTGTTTTTTCATATCGATTCCTCCTTTACCTGGATTACGGTTCCACGCGTAGCTGCGACGGCCAGATCAAGTCGATCACCGCTCTGCCGCTTTCGCTCTTCTGCACGATCCCGGTCACGGAAATCGTCTTGCCTAGCAACGACTTTTCCGGTTCGCCAAATAGCGGACGGCGATCCTGGTTGATCACAATCAGCGCCGGGTCAATCGGAAAAGGATTGTCCAGATTCAGAAACGTCGGCTTTTTCTCCAGACCCTCGGCATAGCTGGCACCGGCCACCTTGCCGGTAATGGTGACAAAATGCCCGACATGCTGCGCCGCTTCGGCGGCAGACACCCGCAAATCGACCATTTTTAGCTGTGCTGCATCCATGACCAGAATATAAGGTTTGCCGGATCGCGGCGAGCTCTCGATCATCCCGGTGGCGCAAACCGGTTGCCCGACCTTCAGACTTTCCATCGGCAGGCGATTGACGCCCTGCCCGCCGCTGACCAGCAAGAACGGACTCTCCGGCCAGGCAGCGTCGATATTGATGTAATACGGCGTCTTGTCGACATTTTTCGCCAGATAGCTGCCGGCGACCACGCCGCAGACCGTCTGCGTCTGGCCCACTTTGTCGCTGATTTCATGCGTCTGAAGCAGTTCCTGGGCAAACACGCCCTGGGTCAACAGGAAAAGCACGACCAAAACTCCGGCAAATCCCCTGGAAGTTGTGTTCTTCATCAGCTCCGCCTCCATCCTCGTTATCTGTCGAGAAGTCCGGTTTCACGAAACAACACCAGTTGTTGCTTCACATCCGTCAATACAGCGGCCTGCTCCTGATTTGTCTTTTCGGCAATCGCAGCGGCGATTCCTGCTACCGAGTTGCTGCCGTCACACAAATCGAAAATCCAGGCGGCTACAGGGTTCAGCTCATAAACGCCGCCGGTCCGGTTCTGCCTGATCTGCCGCCCGTCCTCTACCGCCTCCGCCTCGCTCGAGCGGACCGGCTTGTCGCTGTCCAGCCAATAATCGGCGCCAAGCAATCGCTTTAGAATCTTTGGGTCTAGTCGTTCCAGCTCCGCCAGCAGCCGGCGCGCCAGAGCGATGTTGTGCCTGACGATTTCGCAGTTCTCAAGCGTCGGTTGGAAAAAGTCGCCGTTATGAAAATGATTGTCGCAGACGCAATAGCCGCCGCAGACGAGACGCTCTTCGCAGCCGGCGCAGCCTTGTCGCTGCAGGACATTGTTGCGCCAGATTTCGCGGTAGCGTTCATTGTCTGTGCCGCTTGCCACATGCCCCATGCCAAAGCCTTCATGCCC
>CAZYJK010000048.1:6887-13030 GCA_964647865.1 uncultured Veillonellaceae bacterium
TCGGCAGGGATCAGGCCCCGCTCAAACCGGCTTGCCGGAACGCCCCGCTCCAGCAGATACCGAAAGGCAGCGGCCAGATCCAGCGTCGGGCGAAAATAGGTGATGTTCACTTTGTATTCGATGCCGGGGTAGCGCGCAAGCAAAGCGTCGATGTTTCGCCAGGCCGTGGCATGGACGCTGGCATCGCCCGTCTTGAACACCCGCAGCCGGTCGTTCATCGCCTGGTCGCCGTCCAGGCTGAACAGGAACCGCACGCCTTGTTCGGCAAAGAAGTCCGCCATCCGGGGTTCGAGTAGCGTGGCGTTGGTAATGACATTGTAGGCAAACCAGTCCGGATAGTTTTCCTCTGCATACTCGACGGCGTATTTCAACAAGTCGTAACACAACAGCGGTTCGCCGCCATAAAACGTGATGTTGGTCCCTTTCAGCCCCACCTGCCGAATATAGTCGATCGACTGCCGTACCAAAGCCGGGTCCATCGAAACCGGTCGCTGCTGATACCCCTGCCTGAGCGCCGGCATCGACATGATGCAGTAACGGCAGGCCAGATTGCAGTTGTGGGTCAGGTTCAGCAACACGGAAATAACGCCTGTGGGGCACTGGTCAAAGTCAACCGGCTGCAAATTCACACGTCCTCCCGCTCCTATTCCACTGTCACAGGCAAAAGAAAACCTGTTGCGGCTTCGTATCGTACGAGTGCTGCAACAGGTCAACTATTAGCTTTATTTCTTTGACGGACGCTTTTCCCCAGGCAGATAAAATGCACAGGGTTGCTCGATGTCACGGATTTCCGTCGGGGTGATCACTGTTTTCATGACCGGTTTTTCATATTGAATGTTTTCGTTCTGCTTGCCCACTACAAGCACCTCCTCTCGACAGGATTTCGAAAAGGACAACATTCATTTTAGTTGAGTAAAGTTTATCACAAACAGTCAGAAAAATCAATTTAACTGGAGAGGGATCCTCAGTGATTCCAGATGGAAATCGCCGAAGTATGTCCCGCCGCTGCCGAGTCAAGGATTTTATCGAGCCATTGCAGAAATATCGCCAGGAAATCTTCCTCTTCAAACGCACCGGCCTCTTCACACGGTTCTGATGCTTCCAGTGCGGCATCGCAGGGCGCGGCGAAAACGGGATCGACTCCCGCTGTGGCAATGAGAGTGACGCAGAGAAATAGCCCAAGCCAAAAATGTTTTGCCATCTCGATCACCATCCTTTGATTCCATCATATCGCACAAGTGAAAAGAAAGTATGGCGAAATTGTGACAAAACCATGAACTGGGGCTTTTCTTTACTTTACAAACCACTGATTCTACTTACATAAGACGGGACCGGATCGCTCCGGCCCCGTCTTATCCCCTCTTGCCCAAACTCTCTATTACAGCGTCACCGCTACCCCTTTGGCATACCTGTCCAACAACTCGTCAAACCGGCTGAGGTAGGAAAAATCGTTGACTCCGCGGCGGTTTTGCGCTTCGGTCACCAGCTCGACCACCTTGTCGTTGAACGGGGTGGCGATGCCGGTCTCACGGCCCTTGCGGCAGATGATGCCGTTGATGAACTCGATCTCGCAGTCGCGCCCCTTTTCCAGGTCCTGCAGCATGCTGGCCTTCAGCTCGACATGTTGGCCCCAGATTTTTTTGTACAGCGGCATTTTGGACGGGATTTCCGCTGGATCGTTGAACTCGAACGACTCCATGTCTTCGCCCTGCATTCTGGCCAGCCGGATCCCCTGGGCGTGGCTGACCTTGATACACTCGTCGGCGATGAATGCCAGGCAGGTCATCGCTTTCGGGTCGTACAGCACGTTGCCGAAAGTGCAGCCGAGCGCCGCCGACATGCCGCTGAACGTCGCGTTCATCAGCACTTTGGCCCAACGGATGCCGGTCAGGTTCGACAGAATCTCCGTCGTCCCTACGCATTGCAAATACTCTTTGACTGCTTCCAGTCGTGGACGTAGCACACCGTCCAGTTCGCCGATCTCAAAGGCGAACTTTTTTACTGCTTCCTGCGTGGTGGTCAGTCTTGACAGACCCGGCCCCAGCCAGGTCGCGCCGAAACCGACCGCACCGCCGATGGTGCGTTCGCGCCCCACCACTTCGGCCACGCTTTCTTCGGGAATCCCGTTCTGCAACGTGCAGACGATGCTTGCCTCGTGCAGAAACGGCAGCAGGCCTTTCAACACAACGCGGTTGGTGGTCTGCTTGTTGAGCAGAAACACCAGGTCATAGTGGCCACTCATCTGATCCGGTGTATAGGCCCGCACCGGCACATTCAGTTCGACAAAACCGGTTACGGTAGCGCCTTTTTCATTCAGTGCAGAGACATTTTCCTGGTTGACGTCGATCAGGTCGACTTCTTTTCCCTGCTTGTTCATAAATGCGCCGACGATCGTGCCGAGTGAACCGGCGCCGATGATTGCTACTCTCATATCCATTTTCTCCTCGTTTCCTTTGTAATCGCAGCCCAACATCAATTATTTGCCAGGGGCCAGCGCCAGTTTTTCCTTGGCCTTTTCATCCGATTCCTGTTGGATCCGTCTGGCCACTTCTTTGGTCGACTCGCTGGCTTCGGGTTCAAAATACGCCTCGTAAGACTCCTTGGGCGGCGCACTGGTTGCAAATACGGCTATCAGCACCGCGACAAGCGACAAAGCAGCGCCGACGACAAACGGATTGGTCGCATTCATGACTCTTGCCGCAATAAACCCGACTGTGCCGATGACAATCCCGGCATAGGCGCCGGCCCGGTTCATCCGCTTCCAGAACAGGCCGAACCACACTGGCCACATGAACGCCGCGCCAAACGCGCCGTATACATAGGTGAAGCCCATCGCCAGCAGCATCGGCGGTTTGATCGCGCTGAGCACCGCAACGATCCCTAGCAGGAACACGGAAATCCGCAGGTGGTTCGTCGCTTTGGCTTCATTGATTTCCCGATTGGGGAACAGGGCGCGATAGATGTCGTAGTAGATCGATGTGCCGCAATGCAGCAGCATCGAGTTGGCGGTGGAAACCGCCGCCGCCATGATTGCAATCAGCGTCATCGCACCAACGAACGGCGGCGCATATTGCTGAACGATCAGCGGCATGATGTAGTCGGTGGTCTTGCCTGCCGGCAAGCTGGGCAGCAGAGCTTTCGCGCCGAGGCCGATGATGATCAGGCAGATGAAGATCGGAATCAGCACGATAACCGTCCACATCATCTGCAGTACTGCGGCTTTAGTGTTTTTCGGCGCCATGAAACGAGCGATCCAGTGCGGCGAAACCGATGCGCCCATCGCATTGGCCATGAAAATCGCCATCAGCGCGCCCCAACCGAAGCTGCCTTCCGGCGTCAACATGATGCCCGCCTTCATCGGCGGTCCGCCGACGTTTACCGGCGCGGTTGTGACCGCCACCGCATCAAGGATATTGCCGATCCCGCCGGTTGCCGTCAATACGGCCCACAAGCCAAAGGCCAAACCGACCAGAATCAAAATGGCGTTGACGGTATCGGTGGCCGCAACCGACCAAAAACCGCCGGTACAGGTCATGATCAGAAACACCAGGAAGCCGAAGATCGCCCATTCATAAGGAATGCCGGTAATCGTGCTGAACACGATGCCAAATCCGACCACTTGCAAGTGTGAGAAAATAAAATATCCCACAAACATCAGTACAGCTACGATCAATTGCAAATAGCTGACTTTTTGGAACGGTTCATAGCGCATGCGGATAAATTCGGGAAAGGTCCGCGCCGGCATTTCCGGCCGCCGGACTTTGTAGGCCAAAATCGGCATGATCGCGGTTGCCAGAAACCAGCCGGCCACCCAGCCGATGATGGCGGCGATGCCGGTTCGATAGAGAAAACCGGGCACGCCCATGACCGAAGCCACGCTGACCCAGGTTGCTACCGAAGTGCCAATGCCGAGCAAAAGACCCATCCGATGGCCGCCGGTCGTAAAGTCCGATAGGCTTTCCACCTGCTGCGAGCTTTTCCAGCTCGTCCAGGCCAAAAACACAACATAAAGGCCAAAGACAATAATATAGGAAATATCCATTCGTCAAGCCTCCTTCTTCTCGTAACTGAACAGGCTGCCGGTCGCGCCCCAGCGTTTGACGCCGGAAGCCTCGATCTTATTGCATAGGATCAACGCAACCACGATGACAAATATAATACTGCCGCCCCAAAATGCCAGAGCAATAGCCATGAAAAGTCCCTCCTTTATTTTGCCTGGGCGATAATCTCGTCAAATCGCGCCAGGTTGCCAAAATCGGTAACGGTGCGCCGGGCTTCGGCCTGTTTGATGATTTCCACCACCTTGTCGTTGAACGGGGTGGCGATGCCGCATTCCCGGCCGCTTCGGCAAACAACGCCGTTGATGTGGTCGATCTCGGTGTTGTTGCCTTTTTCCAAATCCTGCAGCATACTGGCCTTGTTATTGTGCCGGCCCCAGACCTTTCGGTAAAAGTCCATTTTTCCGGCGATATCGGCTTTACTGCCCAGTTCGAGAAACTCCATGTCGGCCCCCTGCATCTCCACCATCCGGTAGCCTTTGCCATGGCACACCTTGATCGTTTCATCGGCGATACGGGCGATGCAGGTCATTGCTTTCTCGTCCGCCAGCACATCGCGGAAGCTGCAGCCGAGCGCCGCCGACATGCCGCTGAAGGTCGCGTTCATCAATAGTTTGGTCCAACGGATTCCCATCAGGTTGGTCAGAATCGTGGTACCACCGGCGGCGGACAGGATTTCCTTCACCGTTTCCAGCCGCGGCCGGACTACGCCATCCAGTTCGCCGATTTCAAAGGCGAATTTTTCCACCGCTTCCAGCGTCGAAGTCAGCTCCGACACGCCGGGCCGCAGCCAGGTCGCGCCAAACCCCACTGCGCCGCCGATCGTCCTTTCCCGGCCGATGATCGCCGCCACGCCGTCTTCGGGAATCCCGTTCTGCAGCGTACAGACGATACTGTCCGGGTGAAGGTGCGGCAGTAGCCGAGGCAGCGCCATTTCATTGGCGGTCTGCTTCGTCAGCAGCAGTATCAAGTCGTATTCGCCTTTCATCTCTTGCGGCGTCAGCGCAGTTACCGGCCAGTGCAGTTCGAGGTTGCCGGTCACTCTGGCGCCATCAGCATTCAGCGCATCGACGTTCTCTTGATAGGAATCGATCAAATCCACTTGTTTACCGTTTTTCGTCATCAGCGCCCCTATGATTATACCGAGGGCGCCTGCTCCCAGGATAGCGGTTCGCACAATTGTTCCCCCTGTTTCCGTTTAAAAATTGACGTTGTCGTTGCCCTTCAGCGATAGAATTTCGCGCGCTTCATCGGCTGTGGCGATTTCCAGTCCCAATCTTTCGGCGATCTCCCGCAGCTGCGTCACCTGTTCGCCGCTGGATTTGGCCAGTACGCCGGGACGCAGGTAGACGTTGTCCTCCAGACCGACCCGGGCATTGCCGCCCATCGTCAGCGCGGCGGTCACCATCGGGAACTGTGATTTGCCGGCGGCGGCGCAGGACCAGACAAAATCGCCGATCTGTTCGCGGGCCGTCTTGACCATGTAGGCCAGATTTTCCACCGTAGCCGGTATCCCGCCCAGGATGCCCATGACAAACTGCAGGTAGACCGGTTTCTTCACCAGGCCCTTGTTCAGAAAATAAGCGATGTTGTTGATCATGCCGACATCGTAGACTTCGAACTCGGGCCGGATGTCGTGCTGATTCATCGTGTCGATGTAATATTCCATCCCGGCGAACGTATTGGAGAAAATCAGGTCATAAGTGCCTTGCAGATAAGGGACTTCCCAATCGAACTTCGGGTTCTTCAGCTTTGTCGCCAGATCGGCGAACACGAAATTGACCGAACCGGCATTGCAAGAAGCCAGTTCCGGTTTCAACTGCACCACCGGGGCCAGCCGCTGCTCCTTGGTCATCATCAGCGAACCGCCGGTCGTGATGCAAACCACGGCATCACATTGGCGTTTGATCGACGATACGATGTCGGTCATGATGCCGATGTCAGGCGTTGGTTTGGAGTCCTCCGGGTTGCGGGCATGGACATGCACCACCGCCGCACCGGCCGCATGCGCCGTTACCGCATCGGCGATGATCTGCTGCGGCGTTGCCGGAAAATAGGGACTGAGGCTTGGCGTGTGGGTCGCTC
>CAZYJK010000049.1:0-12564 GCA_964647865.1 uncultured Veillonellaceae bacterium
TAAATCAAGGCTTCGAGGCACTTCGCCTCGGAGCTTTTTTCATGCTGTCTGCAAAAAAGCCCACCCGAAGGTCATCAACGAGATTTTGATATCGATTCTGCCGTCTTGTTCCTGTTGCAGGAATACCGGAACCGTTGTTGCAATAATCTTAAGTTTAAATTATACTGGCGACAATGTAACCTCGATCCAAATCAATTGCAAGAGAAGCAATTATATTTCAAATCAAAGATTCTTGCCGTGGCAGATGTAGTGGAAGCCATGTCTTCCCATCGGCCTTACCGTCCCGCTCGTGGAGTGGAACGCGCTTTGGTTGAAATCAAAACCGGAAAAGGAACTCTGTTCGATTCCGATGTCGTCGATGCCTGTATAAAGCTATTCCAGGACAATAAATTCACCTTTGATGATGCTGACCTAGAAGTTGCCACCTGGAGCCTGGCAAACTGAGCATTTTAAACATAGCAAATATAGTGCTGCACCTGCCCACAAGGTTACCGCCAGGTTACTTCGAGGGGCTTTTCATTTTCCAGCTTTTTAGGTAACGAGGTAACGAAGGTAACGAAAAATATATTGATTCCAAAAATCTACGGCACACCATCATATCATCCGTTACTTCTAAAATTAATACAAATCTCGTTACCGTCGTTACCTCGTTACCTCTTAACCTGCCATCGGGTCCGGCAGGGTCCCGGAGCCTCCGGGCCACGCACGCAGCGTGGTCCTGTTCCGGCGGTCGTTATCCGCGATCACAACGACCTTGGCGCCAGCCGCAAAGTGCCGGGAGCACGCGGAGCTCAATCGCCCGCGCCGCCGTGGTTGGTGGTGTTTGTTGTCCTACACCACGAACACCGTTTCGTTTAATAGAGGGAAACGGTTCGCAATCAGTCAGGTGTCGGCCATTTCACGGTGCACTCGGAAGTAGGCCGCCTGACGCAAAAACAGAAGATGCCTGGTTGCTTATTTTTTAAACACAATCAAACACTTGTGTTAATATTAAGTCAAGTAGCCTGCTTTGTCAATCACGTCTTGCTACCGAGCTGCGGCAGCGATAAATTACAGGATTTTTTCAGCCGACCCAGAACTATGCCATTAGGTTCATTTTTTCGGAACTGTTGGAGGTGGACATGAATATCATAGGAATTATGGGCAGCCCACGCAAACAGGGAAATACCGAATTCTTGCTGAAAAAGGTCATTGAGGGTGCCAAGGCGGCCGGCGACCAGTCGGTGGTTTTCCAGCCCAACCTGATGAACCTGCGCGGCTGTCAGGCCTGCGACGCCTGCAAAACCAAAGGTCGATGCGTGATTCAGGACGATATGCAGAGCGTGTACCGGGCGATCGATGCAGCGGACTTGCTGCTGTTTGCCTCGCCGGTCTATATGTGGAGCATGTCGGCGCAGTTAAAACTGGTGTTGGACCGCTTGTACGCCTATATGAACGCTGATTATACCAGCCGATTGGCAAAGCCGGTCAAAGTCGGGCTGGTGTTTACGCAGCATCGCGCCGATGCCAGCGGCTTCATGCCTTACTTCCACTCGGTGGCTGAGATTTTGAAGCTGATCGGATTTGACCCGGCGCCGGATGTTTTTGTCGGCGCGGGGTTAAGTGAACCAGGCCAGGCTGAGGAGAACACGGCGATGGTATTCGAGGCCATCCAATATGGGCGCAGGTTGAGAGGCTAAGAGAGCCACGTGCTCAATCAGGTGAAACTAGGAGGCAACATGGATTCAGACCACACGCCGGATGAGCAGACAGGCAAGCACCAACGCCGCATTCGTTACAAAGGCACTCATCCGAAAAATTTCAAGGAAAAATACAAGGAGCTGCAGCCGGAGCATTATGCCGAGACTGTGGCAAAGGTTATCCAAAAAGGCAGTACCCCTGCTGGCATGCATCTCTCGATTTGCGTCAAAGAAATCCTCGATTTTCTCCAGATCGCGCCTGGTCAGACCGGGTTGGATGCAACGCTGGGCTATGGCGGCCATACGCTGGAAATGCTTAAATGTTTAAAATCCGAGGGGCGACTGTATGCAATCGACGTGGACCCGCTTGAATTGCCGCGCACCCAGGAACGGCTGGCCCGGTTGGGCTATGGTGAAGAGATATTGGAAGTCCGGCAACTGAACTTTGCCCAGATTGATCAGCTTGCAGCAGATACAGGACCCTTTCATTTCGTATTGGCTGATCTGGGCGTCTCCTCGATGCAAATCGACAATCCCGAACGAGGGTTTTCATTTCGGACGGAGGGGCCTTTGGATCTCAGGCTTAATCCGACTATGGGAAGCTCGGCCGCCAATCGTCTGAAAAAAATGTCGTTGGAAAAATTGCAGGCGATGTTGATCGAAAACGCCGATGAACCGCACGCGGCAGTCATCGCCCGCTCCATTGTCGCAAGTACAAAAACCGGCACGGACCTGTCGACGACAACGCAACTGCGCAATCTGATCAAAGACGCACTAAAAGCTGTGCCGCAGATCAGCGACGAGGAGGTAAAAAAATCCTGCCAGCGCTGTTTTCAGGCATTGCGCATCGACATCAACCGGGAGTTTGAAGTGCTCGATGAGTTTCTGGAAAAACTGCCTGACGTGCTAGCTCCCGGCGGGCGGGTTGCCATCCTGACGTTTCATTCCGGTGAGGATCGCCGGGTGAAAAAATCGTTCAAACATTTTCTGCGTGAAGGCGTTTATCGCGATATTGCAACCGAGCCGATCCGCCCCTCTGCCGAAGAATGTCACGCCAATAGCCGTGCGAAATCCGCCAAGCTGCGCTGGGCGATCAGAACCTGACGACTTTACAGCCTGCCGCTTTCCATACTGTTTAAATAATTTCATAATCGATAAACCGGCCGGAAATCCTGTAGTATGGGATAAACGCAACTATTCGTTGTGTTATGCCAAGAAAAAACAGGAGTGTGCGGCAGGCAATGGCAGGTAGTCTTCGGGTAGGCATCGATATCGGTTCTACTACCATCAAACTGGTTGTGCTGGATGAACACAGCAGTATTGTTTTTCAACAATATGCGCGGCATTTTTCCGACATCACGGCTGCGTTGCAAAGTGTCGTCGGCAAAGCGCACCGCGTCCTGACGCAAAAGCTGATGTCGGTCATGCTGACCGGTTCGGCCGGCATCGGCCTTTCCCACTCCCTGGGGTTGCCGTTTGTCCAGGAGGTCATCGCCGCATCCACAGCGATCCGCAATATCATGCCCTTTGCCGATACCGCGATCGAACTGGGCGGCGAGGACGCCAAAATCACCTATTTCAAAGGCACGGTCGAGCAACGGATGAACGGGATCTGCGCTGGAGGCACCGGCGCGTTCATCGATCATATGGCCGACCTGCTGAATACAGACCCGCAGGGGTTGAACGAACTGGCCAAAGACTACAAAACGATTTATCCCATCGCCTCACGTTGCGGCGTGTTCGCCAAAACCGACGTGCAGGCGCTGTTGAACGAGGGAGTCTCCAAGTCGGACATTGCCGCATCGATCCTGCAGGCAGTCGTCAACCAGACGATCGGCGGTCTGGCGCAGGGGCGGCCGATTAGCGGCAAAGTCGCGATGCTGGGCGGACCGCTGCACTTCTTGTCGGAGCTGCGCCGCCGGTTTATTGAAACGCTGCATCTGACCCCCGATCAGGTGCTGACCCCCGACTGCGCCCCCTATTTCGTTGCGATCGGCGCCGCCATGGCGCTGCAATCCGAACCGGTCCCCTATGAGAACCTGCGCCGGAAGGCTTTTCCTCAGTTGACAGGTTCCCGTCAGGAGCGGGAAGAAGCTCTTGAACCGTTGTTCCATGATTCGGACGAGCTGGCAGCATTTTCCCGGCGGCATCAGGCCAGCCGAGTTGTGCGCGGCGATTTGGCAACCCACACAGGTGAAACGTTCCTCGGCATCGACGCCGGGTCAACCACCACGAAACTGGCGCTGACCGACAGTCAAGGCCGTCTGCTGTATTCCCACTACGGCAGCAACCAGGGCAATCCGCTCGAAACCGTCATCGCCGCCCTGAAACAGCTGTATGCACAGTTGCCGGACCAGGTACGCATTGCCGGCTCGGCGGTCACCGGTTACGGGGAGCACTACATCAAGGCCGCGTTGGATGTAGACAACGGCGAAGTCGAAACACTGGCGCACCTGAAGGCAGCCAGGCACTTTGCCCCGTCCGTCACCGCGGTGCTGGACATCGGCGGCCAGGACATGAAAAGCTTCTGCGTCAAACACGGCGTGATTGATTCCATCGTTCTCAACGAAGCCTGCTCTTCCGGTTGCGGCTCCTTCATCGAAACCTTCGCCCATGCTCTGGGCATGAACGTCGCCGACTTTGCCCGGCTCGGCCTGCAGGCAAAACAGCCTGTCAATCTGGGCACCCGCTGCACCGTCTTTATGAACTCCAAAGTCAAGCAGGCGCAAAAAGAAGGTGCTTCCGTCAGCGACATCTCGGCAGGCATCTCGGTTTCCATCGTAAAAAATGCGCTGTTCAAAGTAATCCGCTTGAAAAACGCCGCCGAACTCGGCGACACCATAGTAGTGCAAGGCGGAACGTTTTACAACGATTCGGTATTGCGAGCCACCGAACAGATTTTGCGTCGTACGGTGATCCGGCCGGATATCGCCGGACTGATGGGAGCGTTCGGCGCGGCCCTGATTGCCCGCGACCGGGCTGTAGCCGGCAATCAGAGTTCGTTGATCACTGCCGCGGCGCTTGAAAGATTCACGGCGCAGAGCAGCAGCCACCGCTGCAAAGCGTGCGGCAACCAATGCCTGATTAGCACCCAACGGTTTTCCAACGGCAAGACGTTCCATTCCGGCAATCGCTGCGAACGGGGCATCGGCAAAGTCCAGGCAAAAGACCCGCTGCCCAACCTCTATGCCTATAAATTGCAGCGCCTGTTCCAATACGAACCGCTGGCGGAAACCGCGGCCCGGCGCGGCGTGATCGGTTTGCCGCGTGTGCTCAACATGTATGAGGACTATCCCTTCTGGTTCACTTTCTTTCATCATTTGGGCTATCGGGTGGTGCTGTCTGGCCAATCTTCCCGCCAACTTTATGAACAGGGCATGGACTCGATTCCGTCGGACTCGATCTGCTATCCGGCCAAGCTGGTGCACGGCCATGTCGCCGATCTGCTGCAGCGCGGCGTAACCAAGATCTTCTTCCCCAGCATTCCTTACAACCGTCAGGAACAGCCGCAGGCCGACAATTGTTACAATTGTCCGGTCGTCACATCCTATCCGGACACGGTCAAAACCAACATGGATGCGCTGCGCAATCCGGCTGTGACTTTTTATCATCCTTTTCTGCCGCTGCCGCATCGCTTGCCGCTCATCGACAGACTGTTGCAGGAGCTCGCGGCCGAACGGATCTCGCGGCGGGAGATGACCGAAGCTGTCGATGCCGCCTATGCCGAGCTTGACCGTTACAAGGCGGATGTCCGGCAGGCAGGCCAGGCCGCGCTCGCGCATCTGCGCCTCAGCGGCGGCGTTGGTGTTGTTTTGGCGGGCCGCCCTTATCACCTTGACCCGGAAATCAACCATGGCCTGCCGGAACTGATCCAGGCGCAGGGCCTGGTCATCCTGTCGGAGGACGCAGTCTGCCAGCTCGGCGAAGTCGAGCGGCCACTGCGGGTGGTCGACCAGTGGGTCTATCATTCGAGGTTGTATGCGGCAGCCCATTATTGCGCCAGCGAACCTAACCTCGAATTCATCCAGATCAATTCGTTCGGCTGCGGCCTGGACGCGGTCACGATTGACCAAGTCAAGGAAATCCTTGAAACCCGGCAAAAGATTTACACTACCATCAAATTGGATGAAATCAGCAATCTCGGCGCCGCCCGCATCCGGTTGCGTTCACTGCTGGCCACCCGTAACGAACGGCAGATTCCGCCGGCGATTTCGCTCACCCAGAGGCCGGTTCGCTCTGCTCGCCGCGCTCAACCTGCCTTGCTGCCTGACCGCATACTGCTGGCGCCCCAGTTATCGCCGGTTCATTTTCAGTTCCTGTCGGCCGCATTCCGGCAAATCGGCTTGCAATTGGCCGTCCCGCCGCTACCTGACCGCCAGGCCATCGACGAAGGACTGAAATACGTCAACA
Organism: uncultured Veillonellaceae bacterium; assembly: GCA_964647865.1. Taxonomy (GTDB): domain Bacteria; phylum Bacillota; class Negativicutes; order UBA1444; family UBA1444; genus UBA1444. The sequence continues at coordinate 6,090 of CAZYJK010000049.1, forward strand.
ATGATGCCTGTTACCCGGCCATCCTGGCTATCGGTCAGCTGTTGCAGGCTTTGCAGTCAGGCAAGTACCCGGCAGACCGGACTTCCGTGCTGCTCTCGCAGACCGGCGGTTGCTGCCGGGCCAGCAACTACGGCGCCATGGCCCGCAAAGCGCTGGCCGACGCAGGATTCCCGGATGTGCCGGTACTGGTGTTCGGTCAAAGCAATCCGACAAAGCTCACCGGGCGCTTGTCGCTGCTGCGCAACCTGATCATCGGCACGCTGTACGGCGACCTGCTGATGCGGCTATTGTACCGGGTCCGCCCCTACGAGCAGCAAAGCGGCGCGGCGCAGGCGCTGTATGACAAATGGTCCGCCAAATGCTGCCGCGACATGGCTGCAGGCGGCGATAGCTGTTTCAGCGAGAATGTCCGGGCGATGGTCCGCGAATTTGATCAACTGCCGATTTGCGACCGCCGCAAACCGCGGGTCGGACTGGTGGGAGAAATCCTGGTAAAATATCACCCTGTGGCCAACAACCGCCTGGTAGAGTTGTTGGAAGCCGAAGGGGCGGAAGTCGTTGTCCCCGATCTGATGGACTTCTTTCTTTACTGCGCCTATGACGGTAAAATCGAACATGATTTGCTGGCCGGTTCCTTGTTCGCCAAATGGAAAGGCGCCCTGTTCATCAAACTTGCCGAGTACTATCGCCGTCCGCTCCGCCAGGCGCTGGCAAACAGTCAACGCTTCGCCCCGCCGCTGGCCATCGAGCAGCTTGCCGAACTTGCCGCCAGACACGTTTCGCTCGGCAATCTCGCCGGGGAAGGCTGGCTATTGACCGCCGAAATGGTCGAACTGATCGAATCCGGCGCAACAAACATCATCTGCATGCAGCCTTTCGCCTGCCTGCCCAACCATATCACCGGCAAAGGCGTGCTGGGGGAACTGCGTCGCAGTTACCCCTTCGCCAATATCGTGCCGATCGACTACGATCCCGGCGCCAGCGAAGTGAACCAACTCAACCGGATCAAGCTGATGCTGGCAGTCGCGGCGGAAAACCTGCCGCAATCCTGATTGTTGCCGCTTCAGACCGGCCAGAAATAGACAAAACCACCGCCGAGAACCGTCGTATCGAGCCAGCAGGCCAGATCGACGGTTTTCATTTTTCCTTCGTCCAGCGTGTGCAACAATGCCTGTGACCCGTCCGCGGCATATTCGATGCCGATCACCGTCACCCAGTGCCAGCGGTGCAGGTTCGTTTCCTCGCCGTTGCAGAGGTTCAGAAAAGCGACCGGCGCATCCTGGGTCAGACCGCTGCGCAAAAAATCGACGACCTCGGCCAGTTTCGGCCTGTCGCCTTTTGCTTCCGGCACGTCGCAACAGGCATGACCGATTTTGCGCTGTTTAGCCGCCGCAAAAGACAGCACCGACTGGAAAAACAACCCGGTTGTCGGCATACCGCGTTCGGTCGGCGTTACATACAGCCAGACTTCCTCCATCCTGGCTAGCCATTCCGCCTGACTGAAGCAAAGGTTGTCCGGCCGAAACATGTAATAAAAAAGCGTAGCCGCAACCGTCGGACCGCAGCCGGCCCGTCGCTGCCAGTCGGTCCCGTACCACTCCTGATCGCAGCCGTAACAGGGTTCTGCCCCAGTTTCAGCAGCGATCCGCAGACACTCCGGATGTTTGACAGATAGTTTGTTTTTCATTCATACCTCTCTTTTCCTGGCAAAACGCTAATTCTTTAAACAATTCACTGCCTGCCGGCAGGAAAAAGGCCCTGCCAAACGGAAGATTATCTTAATACGGATTCTGTAATCCTATTCCACGTACAGCAGCAAAATCCTGCGCAAGAGCACAGGCCCGGCAAAGCGAGGAGGGGATTCCTATCAACAAGGTATACGCATTGATTGGTCCGGCCGGTTCCGGCAAGTCGGCCCTGGTCAAAGAACTGCGCAAATATGGCGTGCCGATGCTGGTCAGCCATACCACGCGTCCGGTCAAAGCCGGCGAAGAGCATGGCGTGGACTATTATTTCGTAACCGGCGAGCAGTTCGCTCAGGCGCGCCCTTTCGAGCGTGTAAGTTATAAAGGATACCTGTTCGGCATGACCAAAGAAGAAGTCACCCAAAAACTGAACCAGTATCCGGCCAGCACCGTGGATATCGACCGCGGCGGTTACGAGCAGTTGAAAAAATTGATCGGGGACCGTCTGGAGTCAATTTTTATCTTGGTTGACAAGGAAACAATCTTCAGCCGGTTCATGATGAACGGCGAAAAGCTGGAAGACGTCAAAGCCCGAATCGATTATGCCGAAGCGAACGGCGAATACGACAACTGGCAAGTTGCCGACCATGTCGTCAAAAATACCGGAGAAGTCGACCGGGCCGTGCTGCAACTCTTGGCAATCATGGGCCGGGTCCAACCGATCGACTGAGGAGGAATGCAAATGTCTTGGACCAGACCGGCCCTGATGGCCGTTCTTCTTGCCCTCCTGCTACTTGGCGGCAGTTGTGAAGCGGCTACTTGGACCAAACTGGGGCAGGTGAATGAAGGCGGCGTCATCACAGGCTACATTGACAAAACTTCGTTGCAGGAAGTCCCGGCGATTTTCACTTCGCTCGACAAATTTGAAATCTGGGAAAAACGCACGTACTCGCCGCCACAAATGGTGCATCACAAAGAAGTGCCGGAAATGCTCTATTTCACCCAATACCGCAAGAACAGCCAGTATTGCGTCAAAGAGATCTGGTACGTCTTCAGCGACGGCTCCCGCATGCGCAACACCTTCGCCTGCGAAACGCAGCGCGTCGCACCGGACTCGATCAATGAACTGGTCTGGAACTACATCTTCAAGACCTATGTGCCTACGCTGCAATAACTAATGGGGTGTGAACGGTTTGTTCACAGGAAAAAGCCTGAAGTTCAGCCTGATATCCCTGCTGATCCTATTTTCCCTGCTGCCGGCGTTGATTGCCGGTTTGACAAGTATGCTCCTGAGTACGGCTACGGCGCGAACGAAACTGATTGAAGGCAATATGCAAATCTCCCGCCAGTTGGCCAACCAACTGGAATTGTATCTTGATGATACCTGTGAACTGCTGAACGCGATCAGTGAGTTTCCTGCCACAAAAACGCTGGACCCGATTAGCGTGCGAGATCTGCTGATTGCTACCGCAAAAACAAATTCCCGCTTTGAGAGCCTGTTCGCCATTGATGCCGCCGGTATTCAATTCGCCCGGGAAATCCCCAGTGACAGGCGATTCAGTCATGCCGACCGGGAATATTTTCGCAATGCTTTAAGCGGCGCGACCTATATTAGTGATGTCTATGAGACGAGGCGCGGGCCTCGTCTCACTATTTCCCTGCCGATTCGCAGCATTGCCGGCGATGTGGTCGGTGTCCTGGCAGCCAATCTGGACCTCGGCCGGGCCGCCGATATCGTCAACAAAATCAAGGTCGGTCAAAACGGCTACATCCTGATTGTCGACAACCAGGGCGTCCCGATTATTTCCAGTCGAAAAGACGCTGCGCTTGCGAATCGCAAACCACTTTCACCGGCACTGTTGTCAACATTGAAAACCAGCACCACCGGGCAGCTGGAAACGACAACAGGCCAGGGGCAGTCTGCTTTGGCCACCTTTACGACCATCGACAGGTATCGCTGGAACGTGATTGTGTATCAGCCGATGGATGAGGTGTTGGCGGCCCAGATGGCCGGCCTCGGCACCTTGTTGCTGATTATTTTCGTTTCGGTTCTGTTGGCGGCCTTCACCGCCAACTACTTTGCCGGTCGCCTGATTAACCCGGTGCAGCAGCTGACACTGGCGGCCCAGCGCATCGCCGCGGAAGACTTATCGGAACTGCCGGAAATCGAGGGCCCGCGCGAAGTCGGTCAACTTGGCGAAGCGTTTGCGGTCATGCGCGCTTCCCTTGTGAAGTACCGTAACGAATTGACGGCCTGGAGCGACTATCTGGATGCCGAGATTCAAAAACGGACAGCCAATTTGCGGCAGGCCAACCAGGAACTTACGCTGGCCAAAGAACAGGCCGAGTCTGCCACCAAGGCAAAAAGCGAGTTCCTTGCCAACATGAGTCACGAGATCCGCACTCCGATGAACGCGGTCTTGGGCTATACCGAACTACTTAGGCCACTGATCAGCGAACCGCGACCCAAGGGCTACCTGGAAGCAATTCGGGTCAGTGGACAAAGTCTGTTGCGCCTGATCGAGGATATCCTGGACCTGTCAAAAATCGAAGCCGGGCGCATGGAGATTAATTTAAGCCCCGTTGATCCCCAGGAAATCTTTCAGGAAATCATTCAGGTATTCTCACTGAAGATGGCGGAGAAAAATCTTGATTTTCTGGTCGAAGTCGATCCAGCACTGCCTCCCTGCTTGGCACTTGACGAAATCAGAGTGCGGCAGATCTTGTTCAACCTGGTCGGCAATGCGGTTAAGTTCACCGAAAACGGCTATATTCGATTAGCAGTGACCAGCATCCCCCGCCAAAACGATTCCAGCAAGATTGATATGGCGATAGTGGTCGAAGATACGGGTGTCGGCATTGCCGATACCGCGACCGGGCAGATTTTTGAGTCTTTCCGGCAGCAAGATGGCCAAAGCGCAAAGAAATACGGCGGAACCGGCCTGGGCCTGACAATCACCAAGCGATTGGTAGAAATGATGGGCGGCGAAATATCGGTGCGCAGTATGCTGGGCAAAGGCAGCGAATTCTCAGTGACGCTGCATGATGTCGCAGTTGCCGTCGCAAGTGAAAAGCCGCAGGCCAGCACAACCGCCATCGCCAAAAAGGCCGCCTTCGCCCCTGCAACGGTTCTGGTCGTTGATGATGTCAGTATGAATCGCAAATTGTTGCGGGAAATGTTTCTGGACACTCCCATCAGCATACTGGAAGCCGAAAACGGCGAAGAGGCACTGGAACAGGCCCGGCATCACCAACCGGCACTGATATTGATGGACATCCGAATGCCGGTGCTGGACGGCTACGAAGCCACCCGCATCCTGAAAGACGATCCTGTGTTGCGATTGATTCCGGTCATTGCCCTGACTGCCTCGGTAATGGACCATGAAAAGCAGAGAATTCAGCTTAGCGGCTTTGACGGCTACATGACAAAACCGGTCAAAACGGAGCAGTTGGTGAACGAACTGGCCCGTTTTCTGCCGGTCATGGACACACTGCCGACAGAAGCAGTTGATGGGCCGTCCGGCGCGGTGGTCGATTCCGGCGAACTGGCGCAGCAACTCAAGTCGATCCTGCCGCAACTGGCGAGCGAATGCCTACGCGAATGGGAATCAGTCAAAAAATCCGGTCTGATTGATGCAATCGAAGCCTGGGGACGAAGACTCGCTCAGCTTGGCCAAACTGCCGGAGTGACTGCGGTGGAAGCCTATGGCCTGGAACTGGCTGCACGGGCTGACGAGTTTGACATCGAACAGGTGGAAGCATTGCTCGAAAAATACCCTAGCCTGCTGGCCTCTTGGCAATCCCTACAGGAAGGTGGCGAAGGTTGATGCGGCACGACTCATCCGGTGATAAAATCCTGATTGTTGACGATGTCCCGCTCAACCTCAAGTTATTGGGCAACATCCTAAAAGAAGCCGGCTATGACGTAGCTTTCGCCAAAAGCGGCGAGGACGCATTGCAAAGGGTGAAGCAAACAGCCTTCGACCTCATTTTGTTGGACATCATGATGCCCGGCCTGACTGGTTTTGAAGTCTGCGAGCAATTGAAAGCCGCTCCTGATACGGAAAAAATCCCGGTCATCTTCCTCTCGGCAATGAACGACGCGCTCGATGTCGTGCAGGGACTGGAAGCCGGCGGTGTGGATTATGTCACCAAACCGTTCAACCAAACGGAACTGTTGGCACGAGTCAAGACCCACCTGAAGCTAAAGCATTACGCTGCGAAAATCGAACAACAGAATCTGCTGCTATCCGACCGGGAAATCCATCTGACTAGCCTGGTGGACGAAAAGACCCGCAGCATCGAACGCCTGACCATGGCGATGGTAAATTCGCTGGAAAACGCCTCCCTGTTCCGCGACGAACTCACAGGCAGACACAATCGCCGCGTCGGCGGCTATGCCGAACTGCTGGCCAGACTGTATGGCTGCGACCATCACTTCGCCCAGTTAATGCGTTTGTACGCTCCTTTGCACGACATCGGAAAAATCGGCATTTCACAGGATATTCTCTGGAAACCGGGCCGACTCGATGAGCAGGAGTATGCCGCTATGAAACAGCACGTTGCCATTGGTCATCAAATGATTGCCGATGATGAAATCGATCCCATTGCCAAACGGATCGTCCTCTATCACCACGAAAAATGGAATGGTGACGGTTACCTGGAAGGACTGACCGGTGAATCCATTCCGCTTGAGGCCCGCATCACAGCGATTGCCGATGTGTTTGACGCATTGCTGAGTAAACGGCCTTATAAAGAAGCCTTCGCCTATGACCTGACCCGCCAGGTCA
>CAZYJK010000050.1:0-12456 GCA_964647865.1 uncultured Veillonellaceae bacterium
CTTAGTTACGGCTGAGATCTATGCCGAAATAATTCCGGGCGTTGTTGTAACAAATATCTTGCACCATCTTGCCGAGCAGTTCGATATCGCCAGGCGCTTCTCCCGCTTCCGCCCACTCACCGATCATGTTGCAAAGAATCCGTCGGAAATAATCGTGTCTGGTATAAGACAAAAAGCTGCGCGAATCAGTCAGCATGCCGATGAACCGGCTAAGCAGGCCGATATTGGCTAAAGCAGTCATTTGCCGAACCATACCGTCTTTTTGATCGTTGTACCACCACCCCGAACCAAACTGGATTTTTCCGACCACGCCGCCTTCCTGGAAACAACCTGCAATTGAGGCAAGCATCTCATTGTCGCGTGGGTTCAGACAGTACAAAACGGTTTTTGGCAGTTCGGCCGTGCTGTCCAGCACATCAAGGAACTTAGCCAATGCTCCCCCGTAGGTATAATCGGCAATCGCGTCAAAGCCGGTATCCGGCCCTAATTCGCGCATCATGCGACTTCGGCTGTTACGGATCACGCCGACATGCAGTTGCATGACCCAGCCGAGCCTGGCATAGTGGCGACCCAGGAACAGCATGATGAAGGTCTTGAATTTTTGAGTTTCAATTTCATCGGGAATTTGTCCGCCCAGCGCTTTTTTGAGGATCGCATCGACTTCCGCCGGCGTTGCGTTGGCAAAAACGACAGGGTCAAGTGCATGATCGGATACGCGGCAACCGACTTGATGAAAGAACTCCAGGCGTTGTTGCAATGCCGATAATAATTGATCGAGCGATTCGATTTTCATGCCTGACGTTTTGCCTAATCTGCCGATATATTCGACAAATCCGGCTTTGTCGATGTTAAAGCTCTTGTCGGGCCGAAATGCCGGTAAAACTTTCACCGGGAATGTTCCCTCACGCGCAAGTTGCAGATGGTGTTCCAGCGAATCGGCCGGATCGTCTGTGGTGCACAGCCCGGTCACGTTGGACCGGACGATCAGGCTGCGTGCGGTGAATTCATCTTTTTGCAACAGGTCATTGGCAGTGTTCCAGATTTGTTCGGCAGTAGCCGGTGACAATAGCAAGTCGATGCCGAAAAAGGTCTTTAATTCCTGATGCGCCCAATGGTAAAGCGGATTGCCGATGCATTGGGGAATTGTTTCCGCCCATTTGAAAAATTTCTCTTTATCAGGCGCGTCGCCGGTGATATATCGTTCTTCCACGCCGCAGGCCCGCATGGCGCGCCATTTGTAATGGTCACCGCCGAGCCAGATTTCGGTGATGTTGCGGTATTTTTTGTTGCCGGCAATTTCTGCCGGATTCAAATGGCAATGGAAATCAAAGATTGGCATTGTTTTGGCATAATTCTGATAGAGTGTTTCGGCTGTGGAATTGGTCAATAGAAAGCGATCATCAAGGAATTGTTTCATGATTTGCCTCCTGGGCTATATTTTTTTCTTAAGCAAGCTGACATGTTTACCGATATGGGTGATCAGCACTTTGGCATATTCTTCTTCATAACGGTTCCACAGCTGATAGAGCCTGTCACGGTACAAGCGTTTCCCTGCTGCGTCCTTGTCCGTCAGGATATAACCATAAGTGATATGCAACAATTGACGGGCGTCCGGTTCGTTAAGCATGCGTTCGAGTTCATTATCTGCCAGACTTTTCACATCGGGAACTTTGGTCAGATCGGTTGTGACATGATAAAACTTTGTCGCGTCGTCGAAGCGAGCCAGTGCAAAACGACACAGTTCGCGGAAGAAATCCGGCTCTTTCCGGCAGATGACCCGTAGCGCCTCCAACCAGTTGGTACCGGCCGTCTTGACATGCACTCTCCCCTTGGTGTATTGTCCGACAATCGGAAATACACTGAACTTGTCGCTGCCGGAGTGGACGCTGAGCCGATAGCCGAAATGGTCGGCGATCGCGGCATGGATCGCGAACTCTGCTTCAAAGCTGGCCAGGTCGCCGATATAGTCGATCGCTTTCTGAAATTCGCCGCAAAAACGCGGCGCCAGGCTGCACAGGACAATCCCCGCCTTTTCCATCTCGGAAGCCATGAAGTAATGGGCAGCAGGTGTTGTCGGCGTTGCCGTTTCGTCAATCGATAGCTCAAAATCCACCGGTTGATGATGTGGTTTGATGAATTTGGCATCGATTTCCGCAATAAATGCCAGCGTCTCACCATAAGTCAACAAAATTTCCTGTAGAGCATCGGCAGCAAAGTGTACAGATGATTTGCCGACACTGAAAGTTTTATCCAGGTAAGCGGCTTCCATCTTCGTCCGAAAAACATCCGGCAACGACTGATAACGCTCGCAGCGTTCCGCTTCGCTCAGGTTCGCGACATTGCCGTCGATTTTTTCCGAGCAATCCAGGGTAATCATTGAAAATCCCAAATCCAGAGCCATTTTGATATCTTCACTGCGTTTCAGATGGTCGCCGTCAGCGCCGAATCCGTCATGAAAACCTTCCTGCAATACGGCCCAGGACGCTGCATCCAGCACATCGCCATAGGTACGCTCCGTTAAAGTCAACTCCCGGATCGACTGTTGAGCTAGCACCGGTCTGATTCCCGACCCGGCCAGGCAACGCAGATGCCCCGGCGAGGCCAGGCCCAAACGGTCTCCAAGTCCAAGGCTAAAGCTGTTGCGACCAAATGCGACTGGTTTCATAAACGGCAGGTGCTTTCGCAACAACTCTGCATTTTTTGACGATAACAATGCGATTTTGACTGTTTTGCCAGCCACGGTAGTCGTTTGTTCAGCTTCTATCGCAGTGAACAAAACGGAGTCGGCCTGTGCAACTGCGATTAATTTCTTCGCGCCTCTGACTCGAGCCAAAAATACGCCGCAATTTTCAACTACATGGAAGGAAGCCGGATATACCGATTCTTCCTCACCTAAAGAAACGCTGCAACTATTACTTGTTCTCTCCACATCAAAGTTGTTTTGAACCATCATCGTGACAAACTCGTGCCAATTAGCTCTCATCCTACCCTCCAGCGTTTTTATTCCACGATACTCATAAAATTATCTATTCTCTATAAACAAGGGATTCCCTTCGAATTATCCGACGAATGAAAAATTTCTTTTGTTTGGCAGAATACTTGTTGTGAGGCTGATTCAGCAACCATTTCAAGTATCAAGAACATATGTTTTATATTGCTGAGACTACGAAGTGTTTATTCCTAAAAAACTTGACGTAACACAAAGAGAAAGCTCGATAACTGAATAAAATAAATCAGTTATCGAGCTGGAACGTATGTTCTTAATATATAAAAATTGTTATGTGAAATAGTAACTTATATTTTCTGCTTCTGTTGCATGCCGTTGAAGACTTTTTCCGGCGTGACCGGCAAATCGGTTATCTGTACTCCCACTGCATTGTAAATTGCTGCGACGATTGCCGGAGACGGTGTGTTGATCACCACTTCGCCGACAGACTTTGCCCCGAACGGACCTGTCGGTTCATAACTTTCTTCAAACGCGACCCTGATGGTTCCCACATCGCCGCGACCGGGAATTTTGTATGTCATGAACGAATTCGACTGCAGATTCCCCTTTTTGTCGTACTGCACATCTTCAAACAGAGCCATGCCGATACCTTGGACAATGCCTCCTTCGGTCTGCACCCTGGCTAACGCCGGATTGATGACCGTGCCGCAATCTACGACCGCAACGAAATCGAGCAGTGTTACCTTGCCTGTTTCCTTGTCCACTTCGACTTCGGCAAAACCCGCGACGAACGGCGGCGGTGACACCGGACTGCCAAAGGTTGCGTAGGCCGATAATTGGCGATGATCCGGACCGACCACGGCAGCGGCGGCAATGGTGGCTATGCTCACAGTTTTGCCGGATGCCGAGTCGATGCACTCTTCACCAATCAGCTCCAGTTGATCAACCGGAACCTGCAGCACACTGGCAGCTTGTTCGAGAATCTTGCCGCGCAATTCTTCGGCGGCCTTCGTTACCGCCATACCGGTGACGTAGGTGGTGCTGGAGGCGTAGGAGCCGGGGTCAAATGGCGATACGTCCGTATCGGCGGCATGAATGATGAAATGGTTCATATCCGCGTTCAGCACATCCGCCGCCATCTGCAGCAAAATCGTGTCACTGCCTGTTCCCATATCCGTCGATCCGACCAGCACCGTATAGAATCCATCATCATTCAAGCGGATTTCGGCCGATGCGGTGTCGATATTCGCAATTCCCGATCCTTGCATAGTCACGGCCATCCCTACCCCGCGCACTTTATTGCCTTCATCAATTCGCGGGAATTTGGCGTCCCAGCCGATCAGGGATTTGCCGGTTTCGATGCAGCGATGTAGCGAAGAACTACCGAGTTTCTTACCTTTGTAATAAAGCGAGGTTTCTGCTTCGCGAATCAGGTTTTTCAGCCGGATTTCGGTCGGGTCGATCCCCAGTTCTGCTGCCAATTTGTTTACCGTCGATTCCTGGACAAATGTGCCTTGGGTAGCGCCATAGCCCCGCAGCGCGCCGCCGGGCAATTTATTGGTATATACGGCATGTCCCTGATAACGGATGGCTGTGGTTTTGTTGTACAAAGGCATCGTTTTATCGCCGATTACAGCAAAGACTGTCGGTGCATGTTCGCCGTAAGCGCCGGTATCGGATAGCCCCACGATATCAATTGCGCGGATGATCCCGTCGCGGCTGGCCCCCATGCGCACCTTGAATTCGGTTGCATGGCGACTATTCGATGCAATGAAAGTTTCCTTCCGTTCATAGACGACTTTAGCCGGCTTGCCGGTTTTCAGCGTCACAATCGCCGGATATACTTCGCAGACGCCGGTCTGTTTGGCACCGAAGCCGCCGCCGATGCGAGGTTTGATTACCCGGATCCGGGTGGCCGGGATTTGCAGGGCCCGGGCTAACTGGCGGCGGACATGGAACGGGATCTGGGTCGAACTGATTACAACTAGCCTGCCGGCCTGGTCCATATAGGTAAAGCTGCGGAAAGTCTCCATCATCGCCTGGGCCTGGGCCTGCGTTTTGTAACTTTCCTCCACTACGACATCGCAGAGGGATAGTTCTGCCTCCAGATCGCCGACTTCCACCGTATGACTGGCAGCAATGTTACGCTGTTGTTCCAGGCCGATTGGAAAATTGCAATGTAGGTCGGTTTCCGGATGTACGACCGAAGGATGATCAATCGCAGTCGACAAATCAAGGACTGGTGCAAAAACTTCATACTCTACTTTGATCAGGTCGAGCGCCGCCAGGGCGGTTTTTTCATCGACAGCGGCGACAATCGCCACTTCATCACCCACGTAACGTACAATCGGGTCCAGGATCAGTCGGTCATACGGTGACGGCTCGGGAAACGATTGCCCGGCGTTGCTGTAGCGAACCTGCGGCACGTCCTGGTGCGTCAACACGCACTCCACTCCCGCCAGTGCTTTGGCAGCATCGGTGTCAATCGCTGTAATCCGGGCAAAGGCATGCGGGCTGCGTAGCAGTTTTACCACCAGCGTTCCCGGTACAGTCAGGTCTTCCGTATAGAGCGGTTTGCCGGTGGCGATCGCCACGCCGTCAATTTTACTGACGTTTTTGCCGACCCATTTCATTGGACCTCACCTCCCAGGTAAGTTTTGATCGCCCGCATTTGTCCCATATACCCGGTACAGCGGCAGAGGTTGCCGGCCAGATAGTGCTGGATGTCTTGCTCACTGGGATTGGTCAGTTCGTTTTTCATCGCGATGACGGTCATAATAAAACCGGGGCTGCAAAAGCCACACTGTTCCGATCCTTCAGCCGCCAAAATCCGGGCGAATTTTTCTGCTTCTGGCTGGATGCCTTCGATCGTGGTGATTGCTTTGCCCTGCGCGCGGAAGGTTGGCATGGTACAGGAGAGGACAGGATTTCCGTCGACCCAGACCGTGCATAGACCACAACAGGATGTGTCACAACCTTTGCGAATACTGAGAAAGCCCAGATGTCGCAGCGTGTCGGCCAACATTTCATCCGGCGCCGCTTCCAGTACATAGGCTTTTTGATTAATCAACAATTCCAGTTTCACGCCAATACCTCCCCGATTGCCCTCTTTACCAGTACCTGGCACATCGCACGCCGATAATCAGCAGAGGCTTTGTTGTTGCTGCCAAAGGTCAGCTCAGCTGCGGCTGTGGCCGCTACTTTGTCAATGTCGATGGAGTCGGCAGCCATGTCCGACAGGAGCTGGCTGGCCTGCACGGCGATTTCGGCCCGCGCCGGCCTGGCGCCAACGATGACTTTCCAATCTGAGCCGTGTCTTGATACCGCCGCGTTAAGCATCGGAAAATCGGCTCCGGCATTGCGCAAGTTCTGATAAGAAACCCGGCGTTTATCTTTGGTTATGCTGATACGAATCAGTACATCGCGGCTAATCGGCTTACCAAGAAATTCTTCCAGCGGCATCAGTCCGCCCCGCAGCAGTTCCACCTGACATTCCAGCGCCAATAAGGCAGGCAGAATATCGGAAAAACCGTATTTTGAGTATACAGAAGCGCCGATTGTGGCGCAACTGCGAAATTGCACGCCCAGAATATGCGAAACCGCTTTGGGCAACGCGCCGTCAAACCATTGGTTCAAAGCCGGGTTCTTCTCTATGTCGCGAAGTGTCACCATGGCTCCGATTTCAATCTGCTGCTCGGTTTCCCGGATTCTGTCCAGTTCACAGCGTGACAGATCCAAGGCAACGGGAATTTTTCGACTGCTCAGCTTGAGAAAACCGCAACCGCCCAATATCGTTATGTCCGGGAACTTTTCCACTAGTTGCTTCACTTCACTGAGGGTTTGCGGCTGATGTAAGGTTTCAATTGTAAACATTTCGCCCTCCTAGCTCATTCAATGAATAAATTGCGCTTCTCACTATTGACATTATATCAAATTGGCGTCTTCGTCTGAACAGTTTTCTGCCACTTGCCCCCAGTGCAGGGATGACGCCGTTCTTGCCAAATGATATACTTTGAATTATGAATATTGAAGGATTGGCAATTCATTGCCTGGCAAACGAATTAAATACTGAACTGTCTGGTGGACGCATCTTGCGTATCACGCAACCGACGCGATATCTGTTTTTACTGCGCATCCGATTGACTCAGCAGGAAATAAGTCTGGCCATTTCGATCGATCCTGCAGATCCACGGGTTCATTTCACCCGTGAAACCAGGGAGAATCCGTTGGAACCTTCCTCACTTTGCATGTTGCTGCGCAAACAACTGACAGATGGCCGCATAGCCGCCGTCACTCAGCAGGCTGGCCTGGACCGCGTCTTGCACTTTCATGTTGATCTCCGCGAAGGGCAAGGAAGAATTGAGACAAAAATCCTCACGATTGAACTCGCCGGAAAAAACAGTAACCTGATTTTGCGTCGTGACGGTTTGATTGTGGATGCAGCCCGTCGCGTGGGATTCAACAGTAGCCGGATCCGTCAGATCGTTCCCGGAATTCCCTATTTGCCGCCGCCGCAACGAATCAGGCTGAATCCGTTGCAGGAAAAACCAGCCAATATCATTGCCGCCATCGTAGCGCAGGCCGACCTGACGCTGGATAAGGCACTGATGTCTTCTCTGGATGGCATCGGGCCGTTTGGCTTGGCGGAATTATTGCACCGTGCCGGAATTGATGCCAAACGCAAAGTTGCGACCGTTGCGCCGACGGAATTGACCCGGTTGCTTGCAGCATTGACCGATTTTCTGTTACCGATGGGACAGATTCCTTGCGCAGCATTTGTTGCAATGGACAATGACGGTCGGTTACTGGCGATTGCCAATTTTGCACCGCAACACTTGGCAGCCAATCATTTGGAACGGTTTGCTTCACTTACTCAAGCCATCGAATTCGCCGCCTCGTTATCAGCTGCGCCGAAAACAACTCTTCACCAGGAAACCGCAAAGAAAGTCCGCATTGAATTGGATAAACTTGAACGCAAATTGATGTTACTCGGCAAGGAAATGGCTGATTCTCAAAAAGCGGAAGATTTTCGCCGGCTGGCCGACATATTGATGACCAACCTGCATATATTGCAACAGGGTCTCACCACCATCCGCTTAGTAGACCCGCTTGATGACACGGAGCTGGATATAGCCCTGGACCCTGCCCTGTCGCCGATGCAGAATATCCAGCGCTACTATAAAAAATATTCCCGGGCCAAACGGGCCCAGGAGCTGATTCAAATTCAGATCGAACAATGCCGTCAGGACATCCTGTATCTTGAGGGGATCGCCTTGTCGCTGACTGATGTGATTACGAATCTGGAAGTGCAGGAAATAATTCAAGAACTTAGTGAAAGCGGTTATATGCCGACCACGCCCCGCTCGCGGCAGAATGCCAAACCGTCGGAACCGCGTAAAGTTCAGCTCGCATCCGGTGCGGTGATTTTGGTCGGACGCAATAACCGGCAGAATGATCTGGTCACTTTCAAGCATGCCCAGCCGCGTGACCTGTGGTTTCACACCAAAGATATTCCCGGCTCGCATGTTGTATTGCGCAGTCAGGGCGCCTCGCCGCAGCTGGCGGACATTGAAAAGGCGGCGCATCTCGCCGCCTGGTTTTCCAAGGCTCGTAATTCAGCCAATATTCCGGTCGATTACACCGAGCGCCGTTATGTAAAAAAACCTTCCGGGGCCAAGCCCGGTTTTGTTATCTATGAAAAACAGAAAACTTTGCGCATGACGCCGAGCGAAACGGAGATCAACGAACTCCTGCAAGGCGGCATTAAGCCGTCAGTTCCTCAATGACCACCTTGTCCTCGCCGTCGGTTTCTCCCAGTTGTACGCTGACGTTTTCCCGGTGTGAAGTCGGTACGTTCTTGCCCACATAATCAGCCCGGATCGGCAATTCGCGATGGCCGCGGTCAATCAAAACCGCCAGCTGAATTGTCTGCGGCCGGCCGATATCCATAATCGCATCCAGTGCAGCCCGGATCGTTCTGCCGGTATATAGCACGTCATCGACAAGTATCACGTTTTTGCCGTTGATATTGCCGGGCAGTTTGGTTTCCCGCACTACCGGCTGATAATCCAGCCGTGACAGATCATCCCTGTATAAGGTGATGTCCAGTACGCCAAACGTAATCGGCGTCGCTTCGATCCGGCGGATTTCCGCCGCCAGGCGTTCGGCCAGCGGTACCCCTCTGGTGCGGATTCCGACTAGCACAAGGTCGGAGCCGCCTTTGTTTTTTTCGACAATTTCGTGCGCAACCCGGATTAGTGAGCGACGAATTGCATCACTGTCCATCAGTACTGCTTTTTCCACCCATTTCGACATTATGATTATCCCTCCCCAACAGTTTGCCTTAACGGGATTTTCGTAATCGCTCAATCAGATCTTTCATGTCTTGCGGCAGCGGCGCTGAAAAAGTCATTGTTTCGCCTGTGCGTGGATGGGTAAAGTGAATTTCCGACGAATGCAATGCCTGCCCTTTTATTCCTGGCTCAGTTTTGGCGGGACCATATTTGGGGTCGCCAACCAAAGGGTGTCCGATCGAGGCCATGTGCACGCGGATCTGATGCGTGCGACCTGTTTCCAGCCGACAGGACACGACCGTATAGCGGCCCAGCCGCTCCACTACCTGAAAATGGGTCACTGCTGGTTTACCAAGCTGTCGGACGACAGCCATTTTTTTTCTGTCTTTGGGATGACGGCCGATCGCACCTTCGATTCTGCCAGCATCTGCAACCAGGTTGCCGTAGACAACGGCCAGATAGATTCGTCCGGCGGAGTGCGAGCGGATTTGTTCGGCCAGCGACACATGCGCCAGATCCGTTTTGGCGACCAACATCGCGCCGGAAGTTTCTTTGTCCAGACGATGCACGATACCGGGCCGGATTACGCCGTTGATGCCGGATAGGTCGCTGCAATGGGCTAACAATGCATTAACCAGTGTTCCCTGTTGGTTGCCTGCCGCTGGATGAACGACCATGCCGCGTCGTTTGTTAATGACCACCAGTTGTTCATCTTCAAACAGAATGTCGAGCGGAATATCCTGCGCGACAACCGTATCCGCCGTCGGCGCCGGGATCGAAACCTGCACGGTCTCGCCGTTCGTCAACCGGTAACCGGCTTTGCTGGGAATTCGTCCATTCACGGTGACATGCCCTTCGGCAATCAGACGCTGGATTTGCGAACGCGTCAACTCCGGCATGCATTCGGTCAGACACACATCCAGCCGCTGTTCGTTCGCTTCCGGTCCGACCGGGAAGGTTTGTTCGCCAATCATCATTGTTCTTTGCCTGGTGTAGCAGGTTCGGTTTCATCGGGGATCATAAGCAAATAATAGGCCAGGCAGGCCACACCACAGACGATACAAATATCGGCTACATTAAAAATCGGCCAGATACGAAAATCAAAAAAATCAATCACATAACCAATTCGTACCCTATCAATCAAATTGCCGATAGCGCCGCCGACCAATAGCCCCGCTCCCAGTTTCACGATCGGTTGGTTTGCCGGCAGACGGGGGTAAAGATAGGCGACTCCCACGAGTAAAATCAGGGCAACCGCAATAAAGAACCAGGTTTTGTTTTCCAGGATGCCGAAGGCCGCTCCCGGATTGAGAATATAAGTAATATGGAATACTTCCCGAATGACCGGCGCAGATTCGCCATAAGCCATCCGGGATTGAATCCAGTATTTCGTTGCCTGGTCGATAATAATGACCAGGCTCGACAAACCAATCAGCGCCACAGGTTGCCTCTTTCTTGATGCTACGATCAATTTTTCGGACAGATCAGACGACTCCTGTTTCAGTCATTACAGCGGCGCAACGCTTGCACAGTCCCGGTTCTCCGGGTGCAGGCGATGTCAGTTCGGCATGAATCCAGCAACGCTCACACTTTTCGGCCACTGCCGGCACGACTTGTACTGCCAGAGGCAATGTTTCCGAGCGAACTGCCGTTTCTGGCGCCTGATCCAGGTTGGCCAGATTAACAGCAGAGACGATGAAATAGTTGGCCAGTTCTGCGTCCACAGTACGCAGCAGATCCATTACTTCCCCTTCCGCGTAGAGCAGCAGATCTGCATCCAGCGAATTACCGATCTCTTTATTGCGGCGGGAAATTTCCAGTGCTTTGGTTACTTCGCTGCGCAGTTCCAACAGTTTATCCCATTTAGCCTCTAGCTCCGTATTCAGGTATTGCGGTTTGGCTACCGGCCAGGCAGCCAATTGTACGCTAAAGGGCAGACCGGCGCGTTTGGGCATGTGCTGCCAGACTTCCTCGGATGAGAATGTCAGTACCGGCGCAACCAGGACGACCAGCGATTGTAGCAGTTCGTACAGCACGGTCTGGGCGCTGCGGCGTTCGATGGAGGCTGGAGTCGAGGCGTATAGCCGATCTTTCAGAATATCGAAGTAAATCGAACTTAAATCGACAGTGCAGAAATTGTGGATGGTGTGATACAGCGAATGGAACTGGTAGTCCTCATATGCTTTTGTTACCTTCTCTTGTACCTGTTCCAATCTTAACAATGCCCATTTATCAATTTCCTGCAAGTCGGAATATGCGACGCAATCCTGATTGGGGTCGAAATCATACAGATTGCCCAGCATGTAACGGAAGGTATTGCGAATTTTGCGATAAACCTCTGACAATTGCTTGAGGATTTCGTTGGAAATACGGATGTCGGCCTGATAATCGGCAGACGCGACCCACAGGCGCAACACGTCGGCACCGTATTGTTTGATCACTTCCTGCGGGTAGATGACATTGCCGACTGATTTCGACATTTTGCGGCCTTCCCCGTCGACAACAAAGCCGTGGGTCAAAACCGCTTTATACGGTGCAACACCGCGGGTGGCTACCGAGGTAAGCAGCGAGGAATGGAACCAGCCACGATGTTGGTCGCTGCCTTCCAAATACATGTCAGCCGGCCATTGCAGCTCCGGGCGCTGGGTCAGCACAGCCGCATGGCTGGAACCGCTGTCAAACCAGACATCCATCGTATCGGTTTCCTTGCGGAATTTATCTTTGCCGCAATGTGGGCAGACAAAACCCGCCGGCAGAATTTCGGCAGCGCTCTTCGCCCACCAGGCATTCGACCCTTCGGCGGTAAACAATTCGCTGACCGCTTTCACTGTTACATCATTGATGAAATGCTCACCGCAGTCTTCACAATAGAAAATTGGAATCGGCACGCCCCAGACGCGTTGCCGCGAAATGCACCAGTCTTTGCGGTCGGCGATCATATTGTGGATTCGTTCTTCGCCCCAGCCGGGAATCCACTCAACATCGCTGATTGCCTGCAGTGCATTGGCCCGGAACCCGTCAATCGAAGCAAACCATTGCTCGGTCGAACGGAAAATGATTGGGCTCTTGCAACGCCAGCAATGCGGATATTGGTGGCGGATCGTTCCTTTGCCCAGCAAAGCGCCAATCGCTGCCAAGTCCTTGAGAACAGGAATGTTGGCATCCTCGACAGACAGTCCCTGGTATTTGCCGCCTTCGGCGGTGAATTTGCCAGCA
>CAZYJK010000051.1:0-12239 GCA_964647865.1 uncultured Veillonellaceae bacterium
TCGGCGGAAGGGACAAAGACAGCGTCAGGCAACTACATAATTGATTTGCTACTGGCGAATGTCTGTAAACAGAACGTGACCCGGTTCCCGTACGAAATTGCCCGGTTGGCCCAGGACATTGCCGGCGGGTTGATGGTTACGATGCCGTCCGAAAAGGATTTTCGTCATCCGGAAATCGGAAAGCTGGTCGAGAAATATTTCAAGGGGATTGCTTCCGTGCCCACCGAATATCGCATGCGGATTATGCGCCTGATTGAAAACCTGACGCTGGGGACAGCGGCCGTTGGTTATCTGACGGAATCAATGCATGGTGCCGGTTCGCCGCAAGCACAAAGGATCATGATTGCGCGGCAGGGAAACATCGAACAAAAAAAAGAACTGGCAAAGGCGATAGCCGGGATTCCAGCGGGGAAATAGTCCTGTATGGAAAAATTGCAGCAAGTGATTGCAGCGAAAATTCGACCGTTGCTCCAAAGGCACGGCGGGGATCTCGAATTGTTGGAAGTCAGCGCCGAAGGCCTGGTCAAGGTCAGATTGATCGGGTCATGTGCGACTTGCCCTGGCGCTCAACAGACTCTCAGCGAACTGGTGGAAGCTGAACTGAAAGAAGCATGCCCTGAAGTGAACGGCGTAGTAGCTGTCACACAAGTTAACCAGCGGTTGATTGATGAGGCACTTGCTATTTTGCGAAAAGGACAGCGTGAAAATGCAGGTTAGCATTACATTCTGCGGGGGTTGCAATCCCAATATCGACCGGGGTAGATTGGCTGCTATGATAAAAGAGCAGCTCGAACCATTGGGGATAACCGTGACTTACAATGATAGAAACGCAGATTTTGTTGTATATCTTAGCGGTTGCGCTGTTTCCTGCGCTTCGCACAAGGCGCCGGAAAATCAGGCGTGTGTGAGGATTGCTGGTTGCAGTGTGAATTCACTTGCGGCGTCAGAGGAGGCCCTTTGCCGATTGGCAGTGGAAGAGATTCTAAATCATAAATAATGCGTTGGGTTCACTTTATTTGCTCCCTGGTTTTCAGGGGGCTATTTTTTTGCCGCCAGTCGACAGAGATGGGAGCTGATGCATGATGAAAAACTAAAGCTGTTGACAGAATATTGAACACTGACCATAATAAAAAAGACAATCTCTCAATAAAAGTGCGAAAGGTGATGTTGAAAATATAATGACAATGGTCAAAAAGCCCAACATCAAATCAGCAGCGCGGACGCTGGATGTAATCGAATTCATCGTTAATAGCGTCAAAGCGCCTACCTTTGGTCGCATACGTGAAGAATTGGATATTCCCAAGAGCTCATTATCCTATCTGTTGCAGGATTTGATTGAGCGGGACTATATTTACACCGACCCCGATATGAAAGTGTATTATCCCGGTATCAAGTTGATCCAGCTAGGCGCCGTGTGCATCAACAACATCGACATATCGCGAGAAATCGCATTGGGCGTGAGAAAGCTCAGTGACGAGCTAGGCTGGACAGCCCATGCGGCAATTCTGGATGGACGGTTCATTGTGTACATTGCAAAATGCCAAAGCACGACGGATTTAAGTGTGGTAACCAATATCGGTTTTCGAATACCGGCGCACGCAACAGCTTTAGGCAAAGTCTTGTTGGCCGCGCTGAATCCGCATGAATGGGGAACCAGACTTTCAAACATTCAATTGGAGCGGTTCACAGAAAACACCATAACGTCGTATGAGAAGTTGATAGCGGAGCTGAAGCATACAGTAGAGAAAGGCTACGCCATAGACAATCAAGAAATCATACCAGGCGGTGTGTGCGTGGCGGCGCCGATTCTCGATAGGACGGGACGGATTGTTGCAGCTATCAGCGCAACTGTGCCGATTGCTTCCCGCGGCGATGATCTTTGCGAAAATCTGATCAAGAAAGTAACAGACCAGGCCGCAAGTATATCCATGCGTTTGGGCAAGCATTGACCAGGATATTTTCCGGAAACTCTAGAATAATCTGATTAATTGTTATATACTATACTCGAATATCGGAACGACGTTCTCATATGAGAACAAAGCCCTGGTAATTTTTTTTGGGACACAGCACGAGTGCTGATAATTGTTTCAATATGAATTGAGGAGTTGATTTCGTGAACACTTTTAACAAAGTTTCGGCAGAAATGCTGGAAGAGCTGCGGGCAGCTTTGGGAGAGCGATTTGTTTCCACCGACGTGGACAAATTAGAGACGTACAAAACGGATGAAGAAGCTAATCCAAAGTATCATCACTACCCCGAAGTTGTGGTATTCCCCGAAAACACGGAGCAAGTTGCAGCGGTTGTGCGTTTGGCCAATAAATATGTTGTTCCTGTTACGCCCCGGGGGGCCGGTTCGGGACTGGCCGGCGGTGCTATTCCGGTTTATGGCGGGATTGTATTGGTTATGGAGCGGATGAATAAAATTGTTGAATTTAATACAGAGTCTTTGTATGTCGTTGCGCAGGCCGGAGTCCGTACCGATGAACTGCAAAAGGAAGCGAAACGACATGGTTTATTGTACGCCGGCGATCCCTGCAGCAGTGACAGTTGTCAGATCGGCGGAAACATTGCCACTAATGCC
Organism: uncultured Veillonellaceae bacterium; assembly: GCA_964647865.1. GTDB lineage: Bacteria > Bacillota > Negativicutes > UBA1444 > UBA1444 > UBA1444. The sequence goes on from CAZYJK010000051.1 coordinate 2,582, forward strand.
GGAGGTAACAAAGCGGTTAAATATGGGACAACACGCGATCAGATTTATGCACTGGAAGTGGTGACTGGCGAAGGGGATATCGTGAATGTCGGTAGCAGGCTGGCAAAAAAGAGTACCGGCTATGCCCTCGAACAATTGTTGGTTGGATCGGAAGGAACCTTGGCGATCGTTACGCAAGTAACCCTGAAGCTTAAGCCGCTGCCCCCGCATAACATGGATTTCTTGGCGGTATTCACCGATATCGATAAGGCATTGACTTTGCCGAACAAAGTCGCGAAAGCGGGATTGAATCCAACCTGCATGGAATTTATGGATAATCTCTGTGTGATCAGTTGTAGTCGATATATCAAGGTCGATTTGCCTTACGCCAACAAGGGCGGAATATATGTCATCATCACGATTGACGGATTCAGCGAGGATGAGATTGATCGCAAGGCAGAATTGCTTGATGCTTTGTGCACCGAATGTGGAGCTGTCGAAGTGTTGGTTGCGGATGAGGAGCGGATATGGAAGGCAAGGCGTAATGTTGCCGAAGCTGCCCGGGCCGACAGTTTGATTTTTTCACCGGAAGATGTCGTGGTGCCTCTCGATGCAATCGTGAAAGTGATGAAAAAACTGCCGGAGTTGGAAGCTAAATATGGTCTGGCAGCCCATACGTGCGCCCACATCGGGGATGGAAACATTCACGTGAATGTGTTGAAAGGCGATCTGCCTGTGGACACCTGGAATAGTAAGCTGGATGAATACCATAAAGACCTGTTTGGCTTTGTATATCAACTGGGTGGACGCCTATCGGGAGAACATGGCATAGGAGTAAAGAAAATAAAAGAAATGGAAATGTTTACAGATCCGATCGAACTTAAAATGATGAAATCGATTAAGCAGGCATTAGATCCTAAAGGGATTCTGAATCCGGGCAAGATTTTCAGAATGGATCAGTAAAGTTTGTAAAAAATGGAGGGGCGACAATGGGAACAAAATTCATGTTGGGCAACGAAGCAATTGCCCGTGGGGCGGCAGAAGCCGGAGTTACAGTCGTATCAGGCTATCCCGGCACGCCGGCTACAGAAATTGTTGACAATTGCGCGGAATACCCGGGTGTGTATGCTGAATGGGCGACCAATGAAAAGCATGGCTTTGAAGTGGCTATGGGAGCCTCGTTGACAAACCAGCGAGCACTTGCGGTTATGAAACATAATGGCACAAATGCAGCAACTGATTTTTTGATGCATGTGAATTTTACCGGCGTAAATGCAGGCTTAGTATTGATTTCTTCGGATGACCCGGGTGCACTTTCTTCCCAATGCGAGGAAGATACCAGGATTTTGATCCACAATTATGCCCATGTGCCTGTGTTTGACCCGTCAAGTGTCCAGGAGGCTTATGCCATGACCAAGGCTGCCTTCGACCTCTCGGAAAAGACTGAAATGCTGTTTGCCCTGCGGCCGGTTATGCGCGTCAACCATGCTGGCGGAATGGTTACCCATGGCGAGCTTGATGCTGTCAAGCGGCCGGCGGAATATCGGATTGACCGCAGCCGTTTTGTCATGTCCGCAGTGGTGGAAAAGGAACTGGGCGGCGAATTGCGTCCCAAAATGCGACATCGTTGGTTGAATAACAAGCAAACCGAACTCAAGGCGATTATGGAAGCGTCAGAATTCAATGCAGTAGAAACCGGCGAGGGTGAAGTCGGATTCATCGGTTGTGGGATTGGCTACGCTTTTCTCAAAGAAGCAGAGCAGATTTATGGCAAGAAACTACCGATTTTGAAACTTTGTACCCTGCCGTTGCCGGAAGAGAAAGTGCTCAACTTTGTCAAAGGCTTGAAAAAAGTCGTTATTTTTGAAGAAGTCGAACCGGTGGTGGAGCGACTGATTAAGCAGTTGTGCTTTGTGAACCAGGTCTGTGTTGAAGTGCTGGGGCGCGAGGACTATCTGCCGAAGGAAGGGGAACTCGTCACAAATCTCGTTTTGACGGCGGTCAAAGCGGCGATCGCGGGCGAAGCTTATCCAAAGGAAGCGGAAAAAACCTACGTGCCTGCTCGCACACGGACACAATGTTCGGGCTGCAGCCATCGCGGCCTGGTGTATGCCATGAAAAACGTAACCCGCAAGAATGGCGGGGTTGTTACCGGTGATATCGGCTGCCATGATGCAGGGACCTTTGAACCGATGAAACTGCAATCCACGATCTTTTGCATGGGATCGTCGATTCCGATGGCTTATGGCATAAAGAAGGCCGGCTTCGAAAAACCGGTATATGCGTTGATCGGCGACTCGACATTTTTTCACAACGGCTTAACAGGACTGGCCAGTGCGATTTATAACAACGCCGATATCACTGTGGTCATTGCATATAACGAAACCACGGCGATGACTGGTTTTCAGCCGCATCCTGGCAGCTGCAACAATCTGAACAATAAAATTAATCCGATGGAACCCGGCGCAATCTGCGCGGCGATGGGAGCGAAAGTGTTCCGCTGCAATCCTTATCACGTCGAAGAAACGGAGCAGGTTCTCGCTGAAGCAGCGGCGCAGCCCGGGGTTAAAGTTGTTGTTGCCGAAGCGCTGTGCTATCTGAAGTTTGGTCGCGACGGCAGGGTCTCGTATACGAAGAGGATTGTTACCGTTGATCCGGCGATTTGTAATGGATGCAGACTGTGTTTGACAACCTTCGGTTGTCCGGCAATACTCCTGGGGCAAGATGGTAAGGCAATGATTGACACAAGCGCCTGTAACGGATGCGGTGTTTGCGTGTCGGTATGCAAAAGGGGGGCCATGAAATGAAATTTGATTTAGTCATTGCCGGTGTTGGCGGACAAGGCAATATTTTAGCATCCCAAGCTGTGGCGAAATCTGCCATGGATGCCGGCTACAATGTAGTAAACACTGAAACTAAAGGCGCTGCCCAACGGGGTGGGTCAGTTCTGTCCCATGTGCGTATTGCCGACGGCGAGATTTTTTCGCCGCTGGTTCCCCAGGAACAGGCAGAAGTGCTGTTAGGCTTTGAACCGCTGGAAGCAATGCGTTATATCAATATGCTGGGCAGGCACGGGAAGTTTATTATCAATACGGCGCCGGTGCCCACGATCCTTTCCAACCTGAAGGTGGATGAATATCCGTCGCGTGATCAAATGATTTCTGCCATAAAAGCAAAAGGCGTGGAAGGCTATTTTATCAATGCGACGCAAGCCGCCAAAGAACTGGGCAATGTATTGTTGACCAACGTGGTGATGCTGGGCGCTTTTACTGTAATAAGCGACGTTCTTCCAGCGGAGGCGGTACTCGAAAAATTGCTCAGCATGGTTGATGAGAAGTTTCATGATGATGATGCCAGAGCGTTCGAGTGCGGACGCAATTTGGTCTTAGACCAAATGAAAAAAGTGTAAAGGGGGATATGGAAACAATGTTTACTTTTACCGAAGACCAGTTGATGATGCAAAAAATGGTGCGGGAGTTTGCCGAAAAAGAGCTGGCCCCAGGGGTTGCAGAGCGCGACGAAAAGGAAGAGTTTTCTCGTGAGTTGTATGATAAAGCCGGAGAGTTAGGCCTGACAGGGATCTGTTTTCCTGAAGAATATGGCGGTGCCGGGGGCGACTATGTCAGTTATATCCTGGCCAGCGAAGAAATCGCAATCGTTGATGATTGTATGCAGACAGGTTATGCGGCATCAATATCGCTGTGTGCTATGCCGATTTTTAATTTTGGCAGCGAAGAACAAAAACGCAAATACCTGGTACCGCTGGCTGAAGGGAAAAAACTTGGCGCGTTCGGCCTGACTGAACCGAATGCGGGGACTGATGCATCGGCGCAGCAGTCTGTGGCGGTTTTGGCTGGCGACCACTATGTTCTTAACGGCAGCAAAATTTTCATTACCAACGCGGGTTCGGCTGAAATTTACGTAATATTTGCCATGACTGACAAATCGAAAGGGGTTAAGGGAATTTCCGCCTTTATTCTGGAAAAAGGCATGCCCGGTTTCAGTTTTGGCAAAACAGAACATAAAATGGGAATCCGTTCTTCGTTGACACGAGAACTGATATTCGAGGATGTCAAGGTTCCGGTTGAGAACCGCCTGGGCAAAGAAGGTGACGGATTTAAAATCGCCATGCATTCGCTGGATGGAGGCCGGATCGGGGTAGCGACCCAGGCACTGGGTATTGCCCAGTCGGCGTTGAATCACGCCATCAAATACTCCAAGGAACGGGTGCAGTTCGGTCAGCCGATTTGCAGTAACCAGGCCATCGCATTTATGTTGGCGGATATGGCGACAGAAATCGATGCGGCCCGCCTGCTTACCTACCGTGCTGCGTTCCTGAAACAGGCAGGAAAGAACTGCTCCAAGGAAGCGGCTATGGCGAAGATGTATGCTTCCGACGCCGCGATGAAAATAACGGTCGATGCGGTGCAAATCTTCGGTGGCTATGGCTTCAGCCGCGAATATCCGGTGGAGCGTCTGATGCGGAATGCCAAAATCACTCAAATATACGAAGGCACCAATCAGGTGCAGCGTATGGTCATTTCCGGTTCGATTTTACGCTAGTAATGAGGAGGGTGATTAAATATGCGTGGAATTCCTTTTGCTGAGCTAAAGGTTGGCGATCAGGGCAGTTTGTCAAAAACCGTAAGTGAGCATGACATCTATACTTATGCAGGACTTACCGGCGACTTCAACCCGATTCATGTGAATGCGGAATTTGCTAAAGGGACCATGTTCAAAGAACGGATAGCCCACGGCATGCTGTCGGCTGGTTTTATTTCCGCCGTTCTTGGCACAATCATGCCTGGACCGACCAATGTATACCTGTCGCAGGAACTGGTTTTTAAAGCGCCGGTAAAAATCGGCGATACGGTGACAGCTACCTGCGAACTGATTGAAAAAATTGAAGAAAAGCACAGGTTGATTTTCCGTACAACTGTCACCAATCAAGAAGGGGTAATGGTAATCGACGGAAAAGCGAAAATCCTAAAGATGGACTGACATAAAGCGCACAAAAGCCGCTTTCCCAAAACGGAAGGCGGCTTTTGTGCGCTTTATGTCGTTGCAATCGTTCCGACACCCTCCAGCACCAAGCGGGGCCGATAGGGGTATTGTTTGATTTCGGCGCGTGTTGTGACCCCGGAGAGGACCAGGATCGGATCCAGGCCGCTCTCAATGCCGGCCAGGATGTCCGTATCCATCCGATCCCCAATCATGGCTGTTTCACCGGAATGAATCCCCAACAGCTGCAATCCGGTCCGCATCATCAACGGATTTGGCTTGCCGATATAGTAGGCGCTTTTTCCGGTAGTGATTTCAATCGGCGCCACAAGCGCCCGACAAGCTGGCAGGATGCCGTTCTCCGAAGGACCGGTGAGATCGGTGTTGGTGCCGATCAGCTTGGCGCCGTTCAGCACGTGGCTCATGGCTTTGCAGATGAGGCTGTAGTTGTAATTCGCGGTTTCGCCGACAACCACATAGTCTGGGTCAACATCATTGAAAGTAATGTTTACATCGTGCAGGGCGTTAAAGAGTCCCGGTTCACCGATCACATAAGCGCTGCAACCGGGGCTTTGGTGACTGAGGAATTTGGCAGTTGCCAGAGCGCTGGTGTAAAAATGGTTTTCGTCAACTTCCAGCCCCATACGGGCAAGCTTCTGTTGCAGTTCCTTGGGCGTTTTGCCGCTGCTGTTGGTTAGAAACAGAAATTCCTTTTGTTCGCGGTATAGCCACTCGACAAATTCTTTGACGCCAGGCAACAGATTGTTGCCTTTGTAGATTACTCCATCCATATCGCACAAAAAGCCTTTTTTGGCTCGTAACGACTCCATCGGCAGGGCTCCTTCCTCATTGTAATCTATCTGTGGTTATATTCTTTTCTTTTGACGATTTCCCCTTTTCCTTGCCGACTAATTCGCTTTATAATGAAACCGCAGACAAGTCGAAAATTCTTGCAGGACTGAATCAATGGCAAAATGGAGCGTGACACTATGGGAACAAAGTTAAAAATCATCGCCCGGATTCGCACGGATTTTCCGACAAAATTCGGGATTCCGCGCCAAAGCGGTCTCGTCGAGTCGTTAAAAGGCATGATCGTATTTGAACCTGAATTTAGAAATCCTGACGTTGTGAGAGGGCTGGAAGGGTTTTCTCATATCTGGCTTATCTGGCAGTTTTCGGAGAGCCTGCGCGAAAACTGGTCGGCGACGGTGCGACCGCCACGACTGGGTGGCAATACAAGAATCGGTGTTTTTGCCTCGCGGTCGCCATTTCGTCCCAACCCTTTAGGATTGTCTTCGGTCCGACTCACAGGAATTGAAGTACACCCGGATTTTGGCCCGGTATTACATGTTGTCGGGGCAGATTTGATGGATGATACCCCGATTTTTGATATAAAACCCTATATTCCCTTTACCGATAGTCACCAGGCAGCAGTCGGCGGATTTGCCGATTCGGTAAAGGAGTACTCGCTTTCGGTTGATTTTCCTGAACACTGGCTCCGAATTATCCCCGTTGAACGGCGTGAGGCCTTGATCGGTGTGTTGGCGAACGATCCCCGGCCTTCGTATCAGGATGATGCCGAACGGATCTACGGTTTTGAATTTTTGCGTTTTGATATTCGTTTCACAGTACGTGACCGCGTGTTGTCGGTCTGCGAGGTGGTGGAGCGATGAAGGGGCAATGCTTGCAGGATAATTCAGAATGCGTTACACTAATGGAGAATAATGAACCGAAAATAGTCAAAAATCAAACTGATTCACGAAAAAGTGAACACAACCAGGAGAATGAAGGATGCAGAAATATCAAGCGGTGAGGAGAGACTATAACAATGCGAATTGAAAAAGATTTTCTCGGTGAAATTGAAATCCCCGACGAATTATACTATGGGGTTCAGACTACGCGTGCATTGCACAATTTTTCGATTACTGGCCATGTAATCAATGAAGATTTCATTGTCGCGCTGGCTATTGTCAAAGCGGCGGCGGCCAGGGCCAATATGCGGACCGGTCGGATGCCGGCGGTGATTGGTGGAGCGATTGTAAAAGCCGCGGAAGAAATCATTGCCGGCCAATGGCAGAATCAATTCGTGGTCGATTGCATTCAGGGCGGCGCCGGTACTTCGATGAACATGAACGCAAACGAAGTGATTGCTAACCGGGCGCTGGAGATTCTCGGCGAGCCCAAGGGGAATTATGCGCTGATTTCGCCAAACAATCATGTTAACATGGCGCAATCAACTAACGATGTGATCCCTACCGCCATTCGCATTTGCACAATCCGCAAAGCGCGCAAAATGATCGAGGCGTTGGCAGCTTTGGCAGCGGCGTTTGAAGCGAAGGGTGAGGAGTTCTCGCAGGTGCTCAAGATGGGACGCACTCATCTGCAGGATGCGGTGCCGATCACGCTGGGGCAGGAGTTCCAGGCTTACGCCGAAGCGATCAAGCGCTCGATGCGGCGGATTGAACTGACGGTGCAGTCGTTGCATGCGGTGAACATGGGGGCGACCGCCGTGGGGACCGGCCTCAATGCCGAACCGGAATATATCGCTTTTGTCACGGAAGAGCTCAGCAAACTGGCCGGCGAGCCGATTCATTCGGCGAAAAACATGGTGGATGCAACGCAGAATACGGATGAATTGGCCGAGTTTTCCGGCACGCTGAAAGTAAGTGCGCTGGCGTTGTCGAAGATTGCCAATGATTTGCGACTGATGGCCTCGGGGCCGAAATGCGGTCTGAACGAACTACTGTTGCCGGCAATGCAGTCGGGGTCTTCGATCATGCCTGGCAAGGTGAATCCGGTGATACCGGAAATGATGAACCAAGTTGCATTCCAGGTCATCGGCAACGATCTGGCGGTCAGCATGGCGGTGGAAGCCGGGCAGTTTGAGCTGAACGTGATGGAGCCGGTCATGGCGTATAATCTGTTCAATTCGCTTACGATTTTGACGAATGCGGTCAACGCATTGAACAGCAAGTGTGTGCAGGGGATAAAGGCGAACGTGGAACACTGCAATTCGATGATTGATGCCAGTGTCGGAACGGTGACCGCTTTGTTGCCGCATATCGGATATGAACAAGCCTCGCTGATTGCCAAGGAAGCGCTTGGCAGCGGGCATTCGATCAAAGAGATTGTTGTACGCAAGGGACTGCTGACGGCAGAACAACTGGATGTGATTTTGTCGCCGGGTGAGATGACGCAACCAGGCATCGCCGGCAAACAGTTTCTGTCACAACCATAACAGCAGAAACAGAAAGAATTAGCAGAGGGGATTGCACAATGCGCATCGAGAAGGATTTTTTGGGCGAAATTCAGATTCCGAATCGCTTATATTATGGAATACAGACAACACGGGCCATGCATAATTTCAACATAACCGGCTATGAATTGGACAAGGATTTTGTCGTGGCCTTGGGGATAGTCAAAGCTGCAGCGGCCAGAGCGAATGTCAGGACCGGCCGGATGCCTGAACTTATCGGGGCGGCGATTGTAAAAGCAGCCGAAGAAATCAGCGCCGGGCAGTGGCAAGAGCAGTTCGTCATTGATTGTATTCAAGGCGGCGCAGGCACTTCGATGAATATGAACGCTAACGAAGTGATCGCGAATCGCGCGTTGGAAATCCTCGGCTCCAAGAAAGGGAATTATGACCTTGTGTCGCCGAATAATCATGTCGATATGGCTCAATCAGCCAATGACGTGATTCCTACCGCCATTCGCATCTGCACGATCCGCAAGACAAAGAAACTTCTTCAGGCGATGGGTTCTTTGGCTGCAGCGTTTGAAGCGAAGGGCGAAGAATTTTCCCAGGTACTCAAGATGGGGCGGACTCATCTGCAGGATGCGGTGCCGATCACGCTGGGGCAGGAGTTCCAGGCTTACGCCGAAGCGATCAAGCGCTCGATGCGGCGGATTGAACTGACGGTGCAGTCGTTGCATGCGGTGAACATGGGGGCGACCGCCGTGGGGACCGGCCTCAATGCCGAACCGGAATATATCGCTTTTGTCACGGAAGAGCTCAGCAAACTGGCCGGCGAGCCGATTCATTCGGCGAAAAACATGGTGGATGCGACGCAAAATACCGACGAGTTGGCCGAGTTTTCCGGCACGCTGAAAGTGAGTGCACTGGCGTTGTCGAAGATTGCCAACGATTTGCGACTGATGGCCTCGGGGCCGAAATGCGGTCTGAACGAATTGCTATTGCCGGCAATGCAGCCAGGGTCTTCGATTATGCCGGGCAAGGTGAATCCGGTCATTCCGGAAACGATGAATCAGGTGGCTTTCCAGGTTTGTGGCAATGACATGGTAATCAGTCTGGCGGTGGAAGCCGGGCAGTTTGAACTGAACGTCATGGACCCGGTCATCGCCTACAATCTGTTCCACTCGCTCACGATTCTGACCAATGCGGTGAATACGCTGAACCTGAAATGCGTGCAACATATCAAGGCCAATGTGGAGCACTGCCATTCGATGATCGATGCCAGTGTCGGAGTGGTGACCGCCCTGCTGCCTCACATCGGGTACGAACAATCCTCGCTGATTGCCAAGGAGGCGCTTGGAAGCGGCAAAACCGTGAAGGAAATCGTGATTCAGAAAGGCTTGCTGACAGAAGAGCAACTGGATGTGATTTTGTCGCCGGGTGAGATGACGCAACCGGGCATCGCCGGCAAACAGTTTCTGGATA
>CAZYJK010000052.1:0-8282 GCA_964647865.1 uncultured Veillonellaceae bacterium
GGAGGATAATCATGATCGAAATCTACCAGGAATGTTGCACGCTGTTGCAAGCGGGACAGCCTGTCGTGCTGGCGACGGTATTTGAGGCGAAAGGTTCGGCGCCCCGAGTGGCCGGAGCCCGGATGCTGGTGCGTAAAGACGGTTCAATCCGCGGCACGATTGGCGGTGGTCGGTTGGAGCATGATGCGGTGCAGCTGGCGATTACGTTATTTGAAAAAGCAGAGTCGGCGATTTATTCGTTTGACCTGACTGGCAGCGATGTGGCCGGGATGGATATGATCTGCGGCGGCAAAGGAGAGGTCTGGCTGCACTATTATTCTGCCGGTGCCGGGCAGGAACTGGCGGTATGCCGGGCAATCCAAGCGGTGTTGGCAAGTCGGCAAAAAGCTTGGCTGGTTACAGAAATCAGTGGGCCGGTAGATGGAAATGGCAGGCAATTTGCCTTGCTGGACGAGTCGGATGCGGTACACGGTTCGCTGCAACTATCGCCGGCGTTGGTGCGGGAATGGTCCGGAAAAAAGGCTTCGGCGGCGATATTTACCGAGGAATACGGCGACTCTCGCTTTCTGGTGGAGCAGATCCGGCCGATGCGAACCGTGTTGATTTTTGGTGCGGGTCATGTTTCGCAGCAGGTTGCGCCGCTATGTGAAAAAATGGGTTTTCGGGTCGTGGTTCTGGATGACCGGGCCGAGTATGCGAACCGTAGCCGGTTTACTGCGGAGACGGAGATTAGGGTACTGGACTCATTTGACGACTGGGCGGGACTGCCGATTGACGCCGGTTGTTATATCGTCATTCTGACGCGCGGACACATTCACGACAAGACGGTGCTGGGGCTGGCGCTGCGGACTTCAGCCGGCTATATCGGCATGATCGGCAGCCGGCGTAAACGGGATAAGATTTACCAGGCGCTGCAGGAAGAAGGCTTTACCCAACAGGATATCAATCGGGTGTATTCGCCGATCGGTCTGGATATCGGCGCAGAGACGCCAGAGGAACTGGCGGTTAGCATCGTCGGCGAATTGATCCAGGTGCGGGCGGCTGAGCAAAAAATACGGGGTGGGGTGAAATGATGCTGCTGGTCGGCAATGGTTGTCTGGTAACCCGGAATGCGAAGAATCCAGTGGTTGATGCAGGCGCGGTGGCGATCGATTCGGATCGGATCGTAGAAATCGGCGATACGACGGTGCTGCGAGGAAAATATCCCGGCGCGACTTTTGTCGATGCGGCTGGCGGCCTCATCATGCCGGGTCTGATCAATACTCATATGCATTTTTACAGCAGTTTTGCCCGCGGCATGGATCTGAAGGCGCAGTCGCCGCAAGAGTTCGGTCAGATTTTGGAACGGCTGTGGTGGCGACTGGATAAGGTGTTGACTCCCGAAGACGTCTATTACAGCGCGGCGGTGGCAATGCTGGACTGCATCCGCAACGGGGTGACCACGGTGTTTGATCACCATGCCAGTCCCGGCTGCGTCGAAGGCAGCCTGTTCCAGATTGCCGATGCGGCAAAAGAACTGGGCTTGCGCACATGCTTGTGCTACGAAGTGTCGGACCGCGACGGCGAAGCGGTGGCCGCGCAGGGCATTGCGGAAAACGCCGCATACATCCGCGATTGTCAGCAGGCGAATGATCCGATGCGTCGCGCCCTGTTCGGACTGCATGCTTCCTTTACCCTGAATGACGATTTGCTGCGGCGCAGCGCCGAACAGGCGGCGGAACTGGCTGCAGGCTGTCACATCCACACGTCGGAAGCACTGTCCGATGCCGATGACTGCCGGCGTCGCTACGGCAAGCGGGTGGTGGAGCGGCTGCGGGATTTCGGCGTACTCGGTCCGGCATCGATTGCCGCTCACTGCGTTCATGTCGATCCTTACGAGATGGAAATTTTGCAACAGCAGCAGTCACTGGTTGTGCATAACCCGGAATCGAACATGGGCAATGCCGTCGGTTGCGCCCCGGTGCTGGCGATGCTGCGGCAGGGAGTCCGCGTCGGTCTGGGCACGGACGGGTACACCGCCGATATGCTGGAATCGCTGAAAGTCGCTAATCTATTGCACAAGCATGTGCAGCGTGATGCTTCGGTTGCTTGGGCCGAGCCGCATGAAATGTTGTTTGGTCAGAACGCGGCATTTGCTTCGGCCTGTTTCGGCGAAACACTGGGCCGGATCGTCCCTGGCGCGCCGGCCGATGTGATTGTTCTCGACTATGAGCCGCCGACGCCGCTTTCAGCAGAAAACCTCGGTGCGCATATCTTGTTCGGTTGCATGGGTCGGGCGGTGCGCACGACGGTGGTCAACGGCCGGGTGCTGATGCAGGACAGGCAAATCCTGGTGGCCGATAGCGCGAAGATTGCCGCCGGGGCGCGGCAGCAGGCCGAAAAACTCTGGCAGCGTTTTTGATGTTGTTTCCACATTTTTTGCTGGACGGCGGCAGTAAAATAGGGTAAACTATTGCAGGGAAATAACGTAGAAAAATGGACATTTGTGCATTGGAGCGAAGACGCTCTGCGGGGGGAATCGCCGCAGGGCGTTTTGTGTAGGAGGCAGGCAAAGCTTGAAAGGCAGGACTTTTTTCGTATTATTGGCGGCACTGGTCGGGGCTCTGGCAATCGGCGCCTTATTCATCCTATTGGCAAAATCGGACCCGATCCGGGCCTACAAAGTCATGTTGACGGGGCCTTTTTCCAGTAGTTTTGGTTTTACCGAGACATTGGTCCGGACGACGCCGCTGCTGTTGACGGGACTGGGCATCATCATTTCGTTTCGCTGTGGCGTGCTGAATATCGGCGGTGAGGGGCAGATTCTGATCGGCGCCATCGCTTCGGCTGGTATGGCGCTAGCGATGCCGACCCTGCCGGGCGTGGTGCTGTTTCTGTTGGTGCTTTTGGCGGGTGCTGTGGCCGGCGGATTGTGGGGCGCAATCGCCGGGGTGCTGAAAGCGCGCCTGAACGTGAATGAAATCCTCAGTACCGTGATGTTGAATCAAATTGCGGCCCAGTTGTATCTGCTGCTGATTCGCGGTATATTGATCGATCCGCAGGAAGTAACTTATGGCACCGGCGTGCCGCAAACGGCGCTGCTGCCGGACGCGGTCTGGATGACCCGGCTGATTCCCGGTTCACGTCTCAGTACCGGTTTCATTCTGGCAATTGTCTTGGCGATTGCGGTCTATTATCTGCTGATGCACACGACGATCGGTTACCGCTTGCGCGCGGTAGGGGCCGGTCCGCAAGCAGCCCGCTACGCCGGAATCAATGTGCCGTTTTACATGGCCCTGTCGATGTTTCTGGCCGGAGCGCTGGCCGGTCTGGCGGGTACGGTCGAGGTGCTGGGCGTGCATCACCGGGCGCTTGAGGATATTTCCGCCGGCTACGGCTTCAGCGCAATCGTGGCGGCGTTGTTCGGCCGGTTGCATCCGATCGGCATCATTCCGGCCTCGATGTTGTTTGGCGCACTGATTCTCGGCGCTGATATGATGCAGCGGGCAGTCAGCATTCCGGCTGCGATTGTGATGGTTATCCAAGGCTTCGTGATTTTGTTTGTCGTAGCCAGTGACGTATTCATCCGTCGGCCGGAGTTGCTCGGCCAGTGGAAGAGCAAGTGGAGCCGGCGCTCCGGGGAGGTGTCCTGATATGACGGAAGGCTTGGAACAGGGAATTCTGATCGGGATGATCGCCACAGGCATCCGGCTGGCGACCCCCTATCTGCTGGCGGCGCTCGGTGAGATGCTCAGCCAGCGGGCCGGCGTGTTCAACCTGGGCTTGGAAGGCATCATGCTGATGGGCGCGTTTGCCGGTTTCTACATCACGTATGTCAGCCAGTCGCCGCTGCTCGGCTTGCTGGCGGCTATCGTCACCGGCGGCCTGATGGGTCTGTTGATGGCTTTTGTCAGCGTGACCCTGCAGGCGGAACAGGGAATCAGCGGCATCGGGCTGTCGATGCTGGGCTGGGGCTTGTCCGGACTGTTCTTTCGGCTGTATGTGGACGGTATCCAGTCGATTGCCGGACTCAAGGCATGGAAAATCCCCGGACTGGGCGACATTCCAATCGTCGGGCCGATGTTTTTCAACCATCATTTTATCGTTTACTTTGCGTTCTTGCTGGTGCCATTTCTCTGGTTCGTATTGTTTCGTACCACCTGGGGCCTCAGCGTCCGCGCAGTCGGCATGACGCCGCAGGCGGTCGATACCATGGGGGTCAGTGTCAGCGGTCTGCGTTACCAGTGTTTGATTCTCGGCGGGATGCTGGCCGGTTTGGCCGGCGCCACCCTGACGGTGGCAAATACCCATATGTTTGCCGATAATATCACGGCAGGCCGCGGTTTCATCGCAATCGCGCTGGTGTATTTCGGTCGCTGGAGTCCCTGGGGGATTCTGGCCGGTTCCTTATTGTTCAGCATGGCTGATTCGTTCCAATTGTGGGTGCAGGTGCTGGGAATCAACTTCCCGTATGAAATGGCCGTCATGCTCCCATACATTGTTACGATCATTGCCCTGATGATATCCTTCGGTCGGGTATGGCCGCCGGCAGCGTTGGGAAAACCCTATGAACGGGGCGTCCGGGGCTAGTTGCGCTGCAATCCGCTGATGAAAAGAATGAAATTTGAGGAGGCAAACCAACCATGAAAAACCTGAAGAAACAGATTCTGCTGCTCGTTGCCATGTTATTGACCGCTTCGTTGCTGCTGGCCGGTTGCGGCGGCGACAGCAAGCCGGCTCCGGCCAAAACCGAAGCGCCGAAAGCCCAGTCGAACAAAATCAAAATCGCCCTTGTCCTGCCGAGCACCGTCGATGATATGGCCTGGGCCCAGTCGATGTATGAAGCCGTGAAAAAAATCCAGGCGGACTCCAAGGGTGGAATTGAGCTGGCGGTCAGCGAGCGCATGGGTAAGCCGGTTGACGCCGGTGCTGCCATCCGTCAGTACGCGACCCAGGGCTTTGACATCATCATCGCTCATGGCGCCCAATATCAGAGCGTAGTCAAGGAAATCGCCCCCGAATTCCCCAAGATCACTTTCGCCTATGGCACCGGATTCCAGACCGGCCCCAACATTTTCGCCTATGATCCCCAAGCCCAGGAAGGTGCCTATGTCATGGGAATTTTGGCCGCCAAGATGTCCAAGTCCAAGATTGTCGGCATTGTCGGACCGGTTGAAGCCGGTGACGCTATCAAATACAACAAAGGCTTCATGCAGGGCGTGGCTGCCGCCGGTGGCGACGTAAAAACCCGCATTGCCTATACCGGTTCGTTCAACGAGATTGTTAAGGCCGGTGAAATTGCCAAGACCCACATGGATGCCGGCGCAGACTTCCTGACCGGTTCCAGCCAACAGGCAGTGGGAGCGATCAAAGCGGTTGC
Source organism: uncultured Veillonellaceae bacterium (assembly GCA_964647865.1). GTDB lineage: Bacteria > Bacillota > Negativicutes > UBA1444 > UBA1444 > UBA1444. Next base: position 5,360 of record CAZYJK010000052.1, read on the forward strand.
CGGAAAACCCGGTACGTACTGGTTGTCGACCGACATGGACCAAAGCAAGGTCGCCCCGGATGCGGTACTGGCTTCGCAAGTCTACAACTGGGAAAAAGTTCTTGGCAAAATCCTTGAACTGCGCAAAAAAGGCACCCTCGGCGGTCAGCATCTGACCTTGTCGTTTGCTGACGGTATGCTGGAACTGAAATACAACCCGAAACTGGAAGCGAAGATTCCGGCTGATGCGAAAGCGGCGGTGGAAAAGGCCAAGAAAGATATCGCGGCTGGAACCCTCAAAATCGAGCTGAAATAAAATGAACGCCAGAATCCAGAAGCTGGAGATGCGGGGGATCGTAAAACGATTCCCCGGCGTTCTCAGCAACGACCATGTGAATATTGAAGTTTCGGCCGGGGAAGTGTTGGCGTTGCTCGGCGAGAACGGAGCCGGCAAGACCACCTTGATGAACATCCTGTATGGGCTGTACCAGGCTGATGCGGGAGAGATCCTGATCAACGGGAAACCGGTGCAGATTGACTCGCCCCGGATGGCGATCGACTGCGGGATCGGCATGGTGCATCAGCATTTTATGCTTGTGCCTACGTTGACGGTCAGCGAGAACGTGGCACTCGGCTTGCCGTCGGAAAAGGGAGCCTTGCTCGATCTGGAGCCGGTGGCCCGGCGGATTGTCGAAATCGGTGCGACGTACGGCGTGGCGGTGAACCCGGATGCCTACGTCTGGCAGCTCAGCGTCGGCGAACAGCAACGGGTGGAAATCATCAAGGCGCTGTATCGCGGCGCCGACCTGTTGGTCATGGACGAACCGACAGCGGTCTTGACGCCGCAAGAAGCACAGGACCTGATCGTGTTGTTGCGGACGATGGTCGCACAGGGCCGTTCGGTCATCATCATCAGCCACAAACTGCACGAAGTGATGGCGGTGAGCGACCGGGTCGTCGTGCTGCGAGACGGCAAAAAAACCGGCGAAGTGGCGACAGTCGATACCGACCCGGAAGAACTGGCCCGGATGATGGTGGGGCGCGATGCCCGCCCATTCAGCCGTGAAGCCAGACAGTTCGACGGCGACTGTGTGTTGTGCGTGGAAGACCTCTGCGTAAACAACAACATGGGAACGCCGGCGCTACGGGGGATATCCCTCGGCGTTAATCCCGGCGAAATCCTCGGCATTGCCGGGGTATCCGGCAATGGACAGAAAGAGTTCGCCGAGGCAATCAGCGGCTTGCGGACGGTTGAGTCCGGCAAAGTTCTGCTAAGCGGACAGGAGATTACCCATTGCACGCCGAAACAAATCATTGACAAGGGATTGGGATTCATTCCCGAGGACCGGTTGCATGTGGGAACGATTCCCTCGTTCCATATCTGGGAAAACCTGTTACTCAAAGACCATGCGGAAAAGCCGTTCGCCCGGGGCGCGCTGCTGAGCGAAAAAACGATTCGCGCCCATAGCGAAAAGCTGGTCGCAGACTATGGCATCAAAACCCCCGACCTGGAAACACAGACCGGCAAATTGTCCGGCGGCAATATCCAGCGCCTGATCCTGGCCCGTGAGATCACCCGGCAGCCAAAAGTGCTGGTGGCGGCGTATCCCACCCGTGGCCTCGATATCGGCGCGGCCGAATATGTGCATGAAATGCTGGTTCAGGCCAGCCGGGAAGGGATGGGAGTCATCCTGATTTCGGAGGAACTGGACGAAGTGCAGAAACTCAGCGACCGGATCGCGGTGTTTTTTGACGGCCGTATCATGCAGGTGCTACCGGTGGCGCAGGCTGATGAAAAGACGCTGGGCTTGCTGATGGCGGGACTGACGCCGGAGACGGGGAAAACGGTAGATTAGGGGAACTCGGAATTATTCAGTGTTTCCCTTGAGCGAGAAGAGGAGGCGCGACAGATGGCTGATTTATCGGTTGAAATTTGTGGGCTGCGATTTTCATCGCCATTGATGCCGGCGGCCGGGCCGCCGACGCGCGACGGCGCGGCTTGCCTTGCGGCAGTGGCCGGCGGCGCGGCGGCGATCGTCAGCAAGACGATTTCCCTGGAACCGGCTCAGATTCCGCGCCCCTGTATGTCGGACGTACAGGTCGGCATGCTCAATACCGAACTTTGGTCTGAACTGCCCAAAGAACAGTGGTTGGAGCACGAGTACGCCATCGCTAAATCGGCCGGCGTGCCGCTGATTGTCGGGCTTGGCTATACAGCGGAGCAGATTGCCGAACTGGCGCCGATGGTGCGTCCGTTCGCCGATGCGCTGGAGTTGTCCTGCCATTATATCGGCAATGATCTGACGCCGATCATCGAGACGGTCAAAGCGGCAAAACGCGCTGTGGATGTACCGGTTTTCGTTAAAATGAGCCCGCATCCCAACATTCAGGAGATTGCCGTGGCCGTGGAATCCGCCGGCGCCGACGCGCTGGTGATGATCAATTCGTTCGGCCCCTGTATGGGAATCGACGTTGAAACCGGCCTGCCGCTGATGGGAAGTCAGTCAGGCTATGGCTGGTTGTCCGGCAGGGCAATCAAGGCCCTTGCGGTCCGCTGCATTTTTGATGCGGCCAACGCGGTGAAGATTCCGATCTTTGGCGTGGGCGGCGTAGCGACAGGCAAAGATGTCGCCGAGATGTTCATGGCTGGCGCTTCGGCTGTCCAGCTTTGCACCGAGGCCATTCTCAAAGGGCCGGCGGTTTATGGCAAAATCGCGGCGGAATTGTCTGCATTTTTGGATTCTCACTGTTATCAGTCGGTAAACGAGCTGAAGGGACTGACTCGGCGCAAAATGCAGCAGCGGCAGTTCTCTACCGAGGCGACTGCGCCAAACGTCACAAGATTGCGCTGCATTTCCTGCGGCAACTGTGTGAAGAGCTGTCCTTACCAAGCGATTCAACTCGTGGATACGAAAGCGGTCATTGACCAGACGCTCTGTTTTGG
>CAZYJK010000052.1:8382-12142 GCA_964647865.1 uncultured Veillonellaceae bacterium
ACCCACTTTGATCTGGATGTCGGCAGCACGACAACCGCCGATGACTTTGCCAGCGGTTCACTGGCGGCGATTCTTGGCGGCACGACGACGGTCCTTGATTATGCGACGCAAAGCCGCGGCGGCTCCCTGGCGGATGCGCTGGCGACCTGGCATGCCAAGGCCGCCGGCAAATCCTATGTCGATTTCGGCTTTCATCTCGCTCTGTGCGACTGCACGCCGCAGGCGTTGGCGGAACTTGCGGCAGTGGCGGAACGCGACGGGGTGGTTTCTGTCAAACTTTACATGGCTTACAAGGATGTGATGCAGGTCGGCGACGCTGACCTGCTTCGTGTTATGCAGATTTGTCGCGATCAGGGGATGCTGGTCTGCCTGCATTGCGAAAATGGCGAGCTGATCGCGGAGCTCGTTGTAGACGCAAAAGCGGCGGGACGGCTGGAACCGGCCCAACATGCCGTGACGCGGCCGGAAGTTGTCGAGGCGGAAGCCGTGGCGCGGGCGGTAGCGATTGCCGAACTGTCCGGTTGCCCGATCTACATCGTCCATGTCAGCAGTGCCAGGGCGTTGTCGCTGATCCGTCAGGCGCAGCGGCAGGGGCTGCCGGTGGCGGCGGAAACCTGTCCGCAGTATCTGCTGCTGGATGCGTCGCGTTATGATACGAAGGACTTTTCGGCGGCAAAGTACGTCATGTCGCCGCCATTGCGTGACAAAAGCAATCAGGACCCCCTCTGGCAGGGATTGCAGGATGGTGCAATCGTCTGTGTGGGGTCAGACCACTGTTCATTTAACTTTGTAGGGCAGAAAGAAATCGGCAAGAACGATTTTTCGCGGATTCCCAACGGGATTCCCGGCGTGGAAAATCGGTTCGGTCTGTTATATAGCTTTGGCGTGGCGACCGGAAAAATCAGTTTGTCGCAATTTGTCGCCTGCATTTCGACCGGGCCGGCGAAACAGTTTGGCCTGTATCCGCGAAAAGGGGTGCTGGCGGTCGGCAGCGATGCCGATATCGTGGTCTGGGACCCCGGCCAGAGCTGCCTTATCACGGCGGCCGCGCAGGCGCAGCGGGTCGACTACAACGCCTATGAAGGCATCGAACAACAGGGCCGGGTGCGTGAAGTGTTTTTGCGGGGGCTGCATGCGGTGCAGGCGGGGCGGATCGCCGCTGGGCCGACCGGTTGTTATCTGGCGAGAAAAAAACGGCAACAGAGGGAGGATGCGGTATGTACCAATTCACGATAAATGGCGTCGTATACCAGGAAACGGAAGACGAGAACCTGCTGGAATATCTGCGGGAAACCTTGCGGCTGACTTCGGTGAAGAACGGCTGCGGCGAAGGAGCCTGCGGCGCTTGTATGGTGCTGGTCAACGGGCTGGCGATGCGGGCCTGTCTGCTGTCGCTCAGCCGGTTGCAGGACAAGACGGTGATTACGGTGGAAGGGCTGTCTGAGCGGGAAAAAGAAGTGTATGCCTGGGCGTTTGCCGAAGCCGGTGCAGTACAGTGCGGATTCTGTACGCCGGGGATGGTGATCAGCGCTAAGGGACTGCTTGACAAGGACCCCGAGCCGTCCGCCGCCCGGATCAAGGAAGCGCTGCGCGGCAACATTTGTCGCTGCACCGGCTATGTAAAGATTGAACAGGCGATCATGATGGCGGCGCAGGCGCTGCGCGAAGGATTGCCGGTGCCGACCGACGTTGCCGCAGGCGTGGGGGCGCGGGCTGCCCGCATGGATGCCGAGGCCAAGACGCTGGGAACCGGCGAGTATGTCGATGACCTGAAAGTCCCCGGAATGTTGTATGCTGCTGTGCTCAGGACCCCGGTGCCGCGGGCGCGGATTCTGTCGATTGACACTTCGGTTGCCGCTGGACTGGCGGGGGTGGCAGCGGTGATGACGGCGGGAGATATCCCCGGTCAGCAGAAATGGGGCCACCTGAAGCGGGACTGGCCGGCAATGATCGGCGAGGGAGAGGAAACTCGCTACATCGGTGACGCGCTGGCAATTGTCGCGGCCCGGACAAAAAAAATCGCCCAGGAGGCCGTTCGCTCGATCCGGCTGGAATATGAAGAATTGTCACCATTGTTGTCGCCGCAGGAGTCGCTGGCCGATACAGCGCCGAAGCTGCATCCGGACGGCAACGTGCTGAGCCGGGTCGCATTTGCCAGAGGCGACGCAAACCAGGCGATCGAGACGGCGGCGCATGTCGTGACCCGCAGTTATCACACCCCATTCACCGAGCATGCCTTTCTTGAACCGGAAAGCGCGCTGGCGGTGCCAGGTTCAGATGGCAAGTTGACTGTCTATGTCGGCAGCCAGAGCGTGTTTGACGATCATCATGGAATTGCGGCGATTCTCGGTCTACCGGGCGAACAGGTGCGGGTGATCGGCAAGCTGGTCGGCGGAGCGTTCGGCGGCAAGGAAGATTTGTCGGTGCAGCATCATGCGGCGCTGTTGGCTCACAAGACCGGTCAACCGGTGAAACTGACGCTGTCCCGCAAGGAAAGCATGCGGGTGCATCCGAAACGACACTCGATGGAAATCGAACTGACCACCGGCTGTGACGCTGACGGCCGGCTGGTCGGCATGCGGGCGCGCATCGTCGCCGATACCGGGGCATACGCATCGCTCGGCGGTCCGGTGGTACAACGGGCCTGTACCCATGTTTCCGGTCCATATCAGATTCCCAACGTCGAAATCAACGGCATGGCAGTATACACAAACAATCCGCCGGCCGGTGCATTCCGCGGTTTTGGCGTGCCGCAGTCGGCGTTTGCCTGTGAGATGAACCTGAACCTGTTGGCAGACATGGTTGGCATCAGCCCCTGGGAGATCCGTTATCGCAATGCGCTCGAACCGGGCGCGGTGATGGCTACCGGGCAGATTGCCGATGCCAGTACGGGAATCAAAGAAACCCTGCTGGCGGTGAAACACGAATATGAGGCGGCGCGCTATGCAGGAATCGCCTGTGCGATGAAAAATACCGGCCTCGGGGTCGGGGTGCCGGATACTGGCAGGGCCGTTTTGCGGGTCGGCGCAGGGGCGGTGGAGATTCTGACCGGCGCGGCTTGCGTCGGTCAGGGACTGGCAACCGTGCTGCGGCAGATTGTTTGCGAAACGCTTGGCATTGAGCCTTCACAAGTCTTGATGCATGAGCCGGACACTGATGTAACGCCGGATGCCGGCACGACCACAGCATCGCGGCAAACGATGTTCACCGGCGAGGCGGTGCGGCAGGCAGCCCTGGCTTTGGCCGACGCGCTGCAAACCAAACCGCTGGCGGAGCTTGCCGGTCAGGAATTTGCCGGACAATATCGTGGCGAGACCGATCCGCTGACTTCCGACAAAGAGCATCCGGTCAATCATGTGGCATTCGGCTATGCGACCCAGGTCGTGATGCTGAACGACACCGGCTGGTTGCAAAAAGTGGTTGCCGCTCATGATGTGGGGCGGGCGATCAATCCGGCCACGATCGAAGGGCAGATCGAAGGGGCGATTGCGATGGGACTCGGCTATGCGCTGCAGGAAGATTTTCCACTGAAGCGCGGCGTACCGACGGCAAAGTTCGGTACCCTCGGTTTGATGCGTTCCACCGATATGCCGGAGATTGCAATCCAATTGGTCGAAAAAAACCCCTCGGCGCTTGCTTACGGCGCCAAGGGAATCGGTGAAATTGCCACCATTCCGACAGCACCGGCGGTGGCGGGGGCATATTATCGGTTTGACCGGATTTTCCGCACGCAGTTGCCGCTGTCGAACACGCAGTATAC
>CAZYJK010000053.1:0-11994 GCA_964647865.1 uncultured Veillonellaceae bacterium
AACAAAATGTGACGCAGCCGGAAAAGCCTGAATATTCAAGGACTATTGTCGCGCGCGTAACATATTGTTGCGAATTTTATTGGCGCGACGGTCACGAAACGATCTGTAATGCTCGTTGCCTTTGAACAGAAAACCGTTAAGAATGCTGAATTAACAGGCTTTTAAACAATATGCTGAAATTTTGGCACGATTCTTGCGATGCTTAATGGATGAGTTGCGCAACTCATAAAAAGTGATCAGTAAGAACAGGAGAAGCTAAAATGGAAAAAAAGGACTTTCATGTAGGTTTGGTTGGTTGGGGACTCTATTTGCCGGAAAACTACATCACGGCGGAGGAACTATCGCCGCAAATCAATATCCCGGCAAACATCATCAAGGAAAAAATGGGCTTTTGCAAAAAACCACTGGGCGGACCGGAAGATCATTGCGTTGCAATGGGAATCAAAGCAGCAAAACAATGTCTGCAAAAAACCGGGGTGGACCCGCAGGATATCGATCTGATCATCTGGGCAGGGGAGGACTACAAAGAATATGTTTGCTGGACGGCTTCGATTGCGGTGCAGGAAGCGATCGGCGCCAAAAACGCCTGGGCGTTTGACAGCGCGCTGCGCTGCGCCGGCACCCCGTTGTCGCTGAAACTGGCCAAGGACCTGATGTTTGCCAACCCGGAAATCAAAACCGTGTTAATCGCCGGGGGCAATACCAACTGCTATTTGATTGACTACCGTCGTCCCGAACAATCGTTTATGTTTGACATGGCGCCGAGCGGCCTGGCGATGCTGTTGAAACGGGACTGGCTGGAGAACGAGGTGCTGGAATCCCATATCATCACCGAAAGTTCAATGTGCAACGATGTTATGTCCGTCAAAGGCGGCACCAAGAATCCGTTAACCGCAGAAGACGTAGCGACCGAAGGTTGGCGGATCAACGTCACCGATCCCGAGGGAATGAAGCAGCGTCTGGGAGCGACTTCGCTGCAGGCTTTCACCGGCGCAGTGCGCGGCGCGCTCAAACGCAGCGAGCTAACCGAACAGGACGTTGCCTGGGTCTGCCCGGTGCATATCAATCCCAAAGCGCACAAGGCGATTTTGACTGACCTCGGTTTGACGGAGGATCACGGCGCCTATCTTTATGATTATGGTCACTGCGGTCACGGCGACCAACTGATCGGCTTGGAGATGGGACTGCAGCAAGGCAAAGTAAACGACGGCTCGGTAGTCGTATTTCTCGGCGCCGGAACCGGCTATGCTTTTTCGGCAACGGCGATTCGTTGGGGACGCCGCCAATAGAAAAGCGGAAGGAGGAGAGAACAATGTCATTTGCGGAGCTGTACAAACGCAAATTGATGACAGCGGAAGAAGCTGTCCGCAAAATCCACAGCCATGATGAAATCATTGTCGCGGTTGCGGCTTCGGAACCGCCGGGCTTGCTGAGCAAACTGCATACCGTGAAGGACCAGGTGGAAGATGTTTCGGTGGTCATGGTCTTGCCGCTCGGTGAATATGATTATTACATGAAGCCGGAAATGAAGGGGCACTTCATGCTCAACGCCTGGTACTTCGGCGGTGGTTGCCGCAAGGTGTTCGGTCAGGGAACGGTGGCCTACAATCCGACACACTTGCACAACTGCATGGCAAAACGGATTGATGTGAAAAACCCGCGGATTTTTTTCGGTACTGCGGCACCGATGGACAAAAACGGTTGCCTGAATCTGTCGCTGGGGATCATGGTGGAAAAAGACGCGATTGAAAATGCGGACCTAGTGGTGATCGAAGTCAATGAAAACTTGCCGCGCACTCATGGCGACACGCTGATTCACATCCGCGACGTGGATGTGATCGTGGAGAATCATCGACCTGTTCCGGCGCTGCCATCCGTTGTGCCAACCGACAAAGACAAATTGATCGGACAGTATATCGCCGAGTTAGTTGAGGATGGCTCTACAATTCAACTGGGAATCGGCGGAATTCCCAATGCTGCCGCACTGTTCCTCGCCGATAAACGGGACCTGGGGGTTCATACCGAGATGCTGTCCGATGCGATCGTTGACCTGGTGGAAGCCGGCGCAATTACCGGCCGGGAAAAGACCATCTGGAAAGACAAGATTGTCGCAACATTCGCCTTCGGTTCCAAAAAACTGTACGACTTTATCCATGATAACCCGATGATCGAGATGCAACGCGGCTCGGTCGTCAATGATCCGTACGTGGTCGGACAAAATCATAAGATGGTTTCCATCAATACAACATTGCAGGTGGATCTGTTCGGGCAGTGCTGCTCGGAAGCGATCGGTTTCCGTCAGTACAGCGGTAGCGGCGGAGCGGCAGATACCGCAGCCGGAGCACAGAAATCCAAAGGCGGCAAGTCGATTATGGCTTTGTATTCAACAGTGAAAGAGGACTCGCTCTCTTCGATTGTGCCTGTGCTCAGTCCCGGAGCGGCCGTGACCCTTTCGCGCAACGATGTGGACTATGTTGTGACCGAGTACGGGATTGCCAGCTTGCGTGGCACCAACCTGGCGGAACGGGTCAAACGGCTGTCCGCGGTGGCGCATCCCAAATTCCGCGATATGTTGTTGGAAGAAGCGAAAAAGATGCAACTTTGTTGAGACACAATACGTTGATTCACAATAAAAGAAGGAGGATTGGCTATGGGAGACTTTGACATGTTTGGTTTGCCTACGATCTCGTTCGTCATGTTGTTCGTAATTTGGCCACTATGGCTACTGCTCAGCTTTCTCTATGGATTCTTATATAAGGAAGGGCGGGAAGACGAATGGGACATCCTGTAATTATCGGTATTTTCGTGGCTTATTTCGCGATTGTGCTGGGGCTCGGTTATATGGCCTCCAGAACGCAAAAAAACATGACGGACTTCATTGTTGCCGGCAGGCAGATGGGACCGATTCTTGTCGCCTTCTCCACTTGCGCTACCATCGCCAGCGGCTTCTTCTTTGTCGGCCTGCCTGGCCTCTGCTACAATCTGGGTTACCAACCACTGCTCAGCTTGCCGGCGGTTAACGCTATTCTTGCCTATGTCGTGGTGTTTGGATTGCTGGCCAAACCGATGCGTTATCTGAGTGAAAAACATGGCGCGTTGACGGTGCCGGATCTGTTTCAGACCTTGTATGAGAACAAACACATTCGTACCCTCTGCTCCACGATCATTTTGATCGGTATTTTCGTGTACATGGTTTCGCAGTGGGCCGCCATGGGCATCATGTTCCAGACTTTGCTGGGATCGACCTACATCGTGGGTCTGTTGGTCGGAGTGGTCATTGTAGGTGGCTACTGCACCTTTGGCGGACAAACCGGCAACATTTACAATGACGCATTCCAAATGGTCGTGATGATGTTCGGCGGGATTCTTGTCATCCTGTTCGGGTTTGACCATGTCGGCGGATTCACCCAGATGAACATAACGCTGGGAAAAGCGCGGCCCGAGCTACTCTTGCCGTTTTCCGACACCTACGGACTGTCCTTCTGGACGTTCATTTCCTTCTTCCTGTTGTATGCGGTCGGAACGGTCGGACAACCGCAATTCACCACCCGTTTCTACACCATCCGTAAAGTGGATATGTTGCGCTGGGCACCGGCGATTGCTGCCAGCTGCTATTTCGTGATTACGTTCTTCCTGTTCTCGGGCATGATTTACCGGGCGGCGGTGCTGCAAGGCAAAGTTCCTGCGCTAACCAACCCGGACCTGGCAGTATCGCAGTATATCGTCACATTCATGAACCCGACGATGGCCGGTTTGGTTCTGGCCGCTGCGGTCGCCGCGATCATGTCCACCGTTTCCACGTTTATCGTGGTGGCAGCCTCTACAGTAACGCGCGATATCCTTGAACAGGGGATGGGCAAAAAACTGACTGAGTCGCAAGGCTTGTGGTATTCTCGCTTCGCTTCGATTGCGATTTGCCTGCTTACCGTTTTGCTGGCAGTCAAACCGCCTGACCTGATTGCCTGGCTGGGCAACGCCGCATTCGGCTTTTTGTCGGCCAGTCTGGGCCCAGCTCTGGTGGCTGGCGTTCGCTGGCGTCGGGCCAACTGGCAGGGCGCTCTGGCCAGTATGTTCATCGGCGGCGGTCTTGCCTTGGTTCTCTACTTCATGAAAACCGCCAAGATGATTGCACCCAAACTGGATACCGGCGCGATTGCTTTCCTGGTTTCGATCGTCGTGATGATCGTCGTGTCGCTGATGACTTCCGAGCAGGTCCGCAGCGCATTGCCGGACAAGAAGAAAGCTAAGGCGGCCGAAGCCATCCCCACGCCGGATCATTCATAACGCAGGAGTTTTCGCTGCAAATCACGAAAAATATGTAACTAGCAAAAAAGAGGTGACTCGATGAAAACAATTGCAATTTGTGGTTCCCAGCGCGAAAATGGCAACACGGAATTCTTTATGCGGGTCGTGCTTGATGAGCTGGCAAGCAAAGGGGTGGAGACGGAGTTCGTTTCGCTGCGGGGCAAGACGATTCAGCCTTGCCGGGGCTGTTACCAATGCTTGTCAGCCGGGCATTGCACCATTGAAGATGATTTTGCCGAGGTCTTTGATAAGATGAGGGCGGCGGACGGGATTCTTATCGGTTCGCCTGTTTATGTGGCCAGACCTACCGCGCTGATGTCGGCCTTGCTGGAACGGGCGACCTTTTCCGGTCGTGCGGCCGGGCAACCACTGGCAGGGAAAGTCGGCGGACCGGTGACGGTGGCGCGGCGGACCGGGCAGGCTTTTGCCTCGGCCGAATTGCTGCTGTGGTTCTTTATCAATGATATCGTCGTGCCGGGGTCGATGTACTGGAATGTCGGCGTTGCCGGAGCGCGCGGCGCGTTTGACGCCGAAACCGATGCCGAAGGCGTCGAAATCATGAAACGCTATGCGGTCAACATGGAGCGTGTCATGACAGCGCTGGCCAAACATGGCGGCATGGCAGAATCTGCCGACCGCGACAAGTTGTTCTTCCAACCGGCGAAAGCATAAGGACTTACTGCTTCGAGCGGGCCTGGCGCAAGTCGGGCCCTTGTTTTTTGCCAGACAGGCAGGCTAAAGCCGGCTGTGCGGCGAATTAGGATATTCGTTGAAAAAGAAAGGCGGTGCGCTGGGGATGAACGAGGAACGACCGGCAGCGTTGGAAGAAAAATTTGTCGAAAATGTGTTTCGCATATTCGATCATATGCCGATCGGAATCAACTTTGTCGATGAAAACGGCAAAGTGATCCGGCTCAATAAAGCGATGCTCGATTACTTCAAATTTACCCATGATGTTGAAGGCCGGCACATTTATGAAATTGAACCGACTTCCCGTTTGCCGATCGTGTTGCAGACACGTAAGGCGGAAATCGGCCAGCGGCATCGCTTTGCCGATGGGCGCGAAGCGATCGTGCACCGGATTCCGGTCATCGATAACGGAAAACTGATCGGCGCGCTGGGCATCATCCTGTTCGGCGACGTGCAGGACGTATACTTGCTGGCCGAGCGTAACCGCTTGCTGCTGAACAAACTGGCGCATTATGAAAAAGAAAAATCGCCCTATCAGGCGAAATACGGTTTGCATGACATCCTGGGCGACAGTCCCGATACCCGGGCCTGCAAGGAACAGGTTCGCCGCATCGCCCGCTCCAATTCCAACGTGTTGATTATCGGCGAGTCCGGCGTGGGTAAAGAACTGTTCGCCCATGCTATCCATCTGGAAAGCCCCCGGCGCGACGCGCCGTTTGTCCGGCTCAACTGTGCGGCGATTCCCGAGACTTTGCTGGAATCGGAATTGTTCGGCTATGTGGAAGGCGCGTTCACCGGCGCGAAGAAAGGCGGACAGGCCGGAAAATTTGAACTGGCCGAAGGCGGCACCCTGTTTCTCGACGAAATCGGCGATATGCCTTACGCGATGCAGGCAAAATTGCTGCGAGTGCTCCAGGAACGGGAGTTTGAAAGGGTCGGCGGCAAAGAGATCATCCGCGTGAATGTGCGGGTGATTTCAGCGACCAACGTTGAGTTGGAATCGCTGGTGCAGACCGGCGGATTTCGCCGCGACCTGTTTTATCGTTTGAATGTGCTCAGTCTGAAAATCGGCCCGCTGCGTGAACGGCGGGAAGACATCCCCAATCTGGTCTATCATTTTCTCGGTCAGATTTATCAGGAAAACGGCTGTTACGCAACCATCTCGCAAGAATGTCTGGCTGCGCTGGCACGCTACTCCTGGCCGGGAAACATCCGGGAATTGCGCAACGTGGTGGAAAAAATCGCGCTGGAAGCGGAGGGGCGAGTGTCGCGACTGGAAGACATGCCGGCCTATATCCGGCGCAATCTGGGCAATTCCAGTGTTCCGCTGGACAAAAGCAAAGGCCTCCGGGCCTTGCTGGCGCAAGTGGAGGCCGACAGTATCCGTCAGGCGCTGGAACAATGCGGCGGTTGCAAGACCCAGGCGGCAGCCTGGTTGCAAATTCCCAAGATGCGGTTGTACCGTAAGTTGAAACAATTCAAACTGGAAAGTTGAGTCGCCTTAGAACAGTCTGGGCAAGGCGGGCAGTTTCGGGATCGCCGGAGCAAACGGCGCGGAAGGGGTTCCCGGCAAGGCGGGAGCGCCCGGCAGACCAGGCAGCAATGGATTTTTGAACAGCAGTTTCAGGTTGTTGATGCTTTCGGCATCACCGATATAAATCGACTGCCCGGCTATTTTGGCGGTGATGTTGAAATAACGGGTATTGGCGCCGCGCTTGGCGAAGTTGCCTGACAGTGCATCAAAGGAAATGCCGGAAACCGACCCGGCGCCCATATCAAAGGTGCCGTCCGCGTTGGCGTTCTCCCAGGCGCCCTGTCCCTGCACCGTGGCCGAAAAGTTCAAGCGACCGGTGATGTCTTTGTCAGACAGCTGCGAACTATCCAGGTTTTGCCCGGACACGTTCTGGACATAGCGGAGCGTGTCAGGATGTAACGGGCCGCTGGTCTGGATGCTGCCGCCGAAGGCGTTGAGCTTGGTGTTGGCGAGCGACAGAGTGCTGTTGGCGAAGCTGAAATCGCCGCTGGCGTTGCTGATTGCCATATCAACCAGCGATCCCGAGGGAAGTTTGAAGGAGCCTTTGGCGACCGGATTGACGGTAGTGCCGGAAATGGTCGCCTGAAAAGACGTCGGGCCCTTCAGCCTGACGGAAGTGGTGAAGGAAGAAGGCTCAACGCTTTCGGCGCTCACGGCAAGATTGCCGCCACCGCTAAAGTTCCAGTTGCCTTTGACAGCAAGGACCGATGCCCCTTCCTGCGTTTTTAGGTCCATGGCGATATCCGGATATTTGGCGAAATCGAGCGTGCCGGCTACGTTTTTGAACACATAGCGACTGTCCGGAGTTGCGACGTTGACTGTCGCGTTGCTAACGGAAACTTTGCCGCGAAAGGTTCCGCCGGGGGCCGCCGGCTGAGTGGCGCTTTTCAAAACAGTGGTCGCGTTCCACTGTTTTTGCTTATTCTGGTCCAGATTGAGCAGCATGCCGTCAAGGTTAACGCTGCGTACCCGCTCGACATCAAAACGCCGGCTCAGCAGGTCTGACAGATCGAACTGAATCGATAACGATTGCACCGAGGCGACCAGCGCTCCCGTTTTATCCTTTAGCGCGACCTGTTTGGCAGTCAGGGAACCACTGGTGGAAAAATCGACCGCGCCGACGGACAAGGAACCGTTGAGTGAGTTTGATGCCGTTTGAATGAGTTTTTGTTTGACGGTTTCAGTCAATGAAGCGCCGAATAGCTGCCAACCGGCGAAAGCAAGCAATACCAACGCGACTAGTGCAATCAGGCTGAACTTGATTTGTTTATTCATGGCAATCCCTTCTTCTTTACTGTATGGTTCTACTTCTATTATGGCAGATTACCGGCATAAAGCAAAAAGAATTTCTCGGCAAAAAGCAGGGTTTAGCGAATCGAATCAGTATTACTGTAGTAGAAGAACAGTTTGACCGATTGCCGGTACGACAATTGGACGAGTGATGAAAGGGGAGGTGTACAATGTCGGCAGGAATGATGGCGTTGATCGCAGTTGTGGTGATCGTTCTGGGCTTGGGCGGCTGGTTGATCGCGACCTATAACTCGATGGTGCGCCTACGCAACATGGTGCAAAACAGCTGGGCCCAGATCGATGTCCAGCTGAAGCGCCGCTTTGACCTGGTGCCCAATTTGGTGGAATCCGTCAAAGGCTATGCGACGCATGAGCGGGAAGTGTTTGAAAAAGTCACGCAGGCGCGCTCGATGATTCAGTCGGCCCAGTCGCTGGAACAACGTCAGCAGGGAGAGAACATGCTGACCAACACGCTGCGTTCCCTGTTTGCGGTGGCGGAGGCCTACCCGCAATTGCAGGCCAATCAGAACTTCCTTGACCTGCAGCAGCAACTGTCGGATTTGGAAGCGAAAATCGCTTTTGCCCGCCAGTTCTTCAACGACACGACAATGAAGTTCAACACTGAGATTCAGTCGTTCCCGACCAATATTCTGGCCGGTATGTTCGGGTTTCAATCAATGCCCTACTTTCAGGTGGATGATTTGCAACGCGAGGCGGTTGCAGTCAAGTTCTAAGGGGGCGGTTCGGTGCGCTTGCTTCGCTGGTGTTTTAAAGGGATCGTACTGCTGATTGTGCTGGCTTTCGCCGTATTGATTTTTTTTGGCGAGTCGGCCTGGTTTCGGCGGGTGACTGGCGAGAAGTTTTTTGAAGAACTCGAGTTGCGTGTGGAGGCTAGGGTACTGCCAGACGGCAGCATGAGTGTCAAAGAAACGCGCCTGCTCCGGTTTAACGGGGAGTTTTCCCGCTATCGCCGCCAGCTGCCGCACAAAGGTTTTTCTGACATGCGGATTGTGCGGGTGGCGGAGCCGGCCCAGGACTACCAGCGTTTGCAGGCAGCCGTCGGTCGACCGGCCGGGAAGTACACCTTTGCTCGTGGTCGTGAAGCAGGCGGTGAAGTATTCAACATCGAACTGTATTTTCAGGCCAAAGATGAAGTCAGGACGTTTGTCATCGAATACCTGGTTCTTGATGCAGTCCGGCTGCATACGGACGTGGCCGAACTCTATTGGCAGTTTATCGGTCGCAACCGCTCGGTGGACACGGAGTTCATGGCGGTTTCCCTGCAACTGCCGCCGGGAGCGCAAGCAGAAGAAGTGCGGCTGTGGGGACATGGGCCGCTGCGCGGCGAAGTTCGTAAAATCAGCGGAGAGAAGCTATGGTGGGAAACTCCGTTCTTGCCCAGGGACCGCTATCTGGAAGGCCGGGTGGTATTTCCTCCCCGCTTGACGCCGCAGGCAAAAGTGTTGACCGGGCGGGCGGCGTTGGGCTCGATACTGGCTGAGGAACAGCGCTGGGCCGATCAGCGGGCGGCGGAGCAAAAGCAGGCGTTATATGTGCTGGCGGCATCGGTGGTGTGCACGTTGCTGGGCTGGCTGGCGGCCTGGTTCATTTATCAACGCTACGGCAGAAAATTTAAGAGTCCGCTGGAAGTAGAGTATTACCGGGAACTGCCGGGTGCTTATTCACCGGCTGAGGCAGGCTATCTCCACGAAGTCGGCACATTGAAACCGCAGGCGATTTCCGCCACTTTCATGGATTTGGCCCGGCGGGGCTATGTCCGCATGGAGCCTTCGACCACGCCGCAAACGACCGATATCCTGGTTCGCCAGCTGAAACCGTTCGGCGAAGAGTTGCGGGTGCATGAACGACTGTTGCTGGATTTCTTTTTCAACCAGGTGGGGCAGTTGCAACCGGCTGTCTGGTTCGGTGCGCTTAAGCAGTTTCGCAAGGCAGATCCCCAGGCGACGAAAAATTTCGTTGACCAGTTTCGCACGGTTGTTGAATTGGCCGTTGAAGCCAAGGGGTATTTTGAGAAAAAGCGCAGAGCTGCGAAAATCGCTGGTTGGTGCGCGGTAATTGCGGCCGGCCTGGCGATGCTGTTCTACGGAGGACAAGAATTTGCGCCGATGCTGGCGTCGGCCCTGGTGGCGGCGGCTTTTACGGCGGTTGCACTGAAATCGCGACACTTTACCCAGGAAGGCCAGCAGCAGTACGATTTGTGGCAGGCGTTCCGGCGATTTTTGACCGACTTTTCCAATCTGGACCGGGCGCAATTGCCGCAGCTGATTTTATGGGAGCATTATCTGGTATATGCGGTGGCGCTGGGAGTTGCCGCTGAAGTGATTCGCCAGCTGCCCTTCGTGTATCCGGAACTGAACGACCCGGGCAGTAATTTCGGTTATTATTGGGGTGGCATGAGCCACACCCGCTATGACGGGGCCGGTGTGAGCCAAAGCTCTTTTGCCGGACTGGCCGGATTCTCCGAGGTAATGGGGTCGTTGAATGATTCTTGGTCCAGCGCTGTGACAGCCGCAGTTGCGTCAGGCGGATCGGGTGGCAGTTCTTCCGGTGGCGGCGATGGCGGGGGATTCTCCGGTGGCGGCGGGGATGGCGGCGGCGGTGGCGGCGGAGACGCAGACTAAACAAAACAGCCGCAGCGAATCAAATCCAATTCACCGCGGCTGAAAATTTGTGTTGAGACAATGAGTCTGTTATTTCAACAACAGGCTCAGGATCCAGAGACCGTAGACCAAATAAACAATGTTGGCGCCCATCGACAATGGTGTGCGCGGCGACTGCGTTGCCTGCTCATAGGCGATCAGGTTGACGAACGTGACGGCGGTCATGACCCAGGTAGGCCAGTGGAACGGGTCCAAAGCATAGACGTTGTATAAGAAGAACAGCCGGAATGAGACCAGGAAAATGCTATAACCGAGCACTTTCATGGTGTCTTTGGAATGTTGCGCTTTTTCGGCTTCAGTCAGCGCATCTTTGCGGCGGTTCATTTCCTTGATCCGCATCAGAGTGTTGAAGAAAACGCGACCATGAATAAAGTGCCAGAGAGATAAAGCGATAATGATTGCGGTGAGAATTAATAACATAAAAATCGTTCCTTTCCTTTCAATTCTGGATAAATAATGGATGAATTCGTTGATAATGATGGTAAAATGAGAATTGTGATTAAATCCTTGCTCATTATAGTATGAACGATCTGATGGCGTAAAATAGTCTTTTTCTATACGCTCATAGTTTAAACCGATGTTTGGGGGCTAGTATTGCATGGAATTGCGGCAACTGAAGTACTTTCAGAAGGTAAGCCGGTTACAGAGCGTCACTAAGGCGGCGGAAGAGTTGTTTGTCGCCCAGCCTTCGGTGACCGCCTCGATCCACAAGCTGGAGGCCGAATTGGGGTTGGCATTGTTCGACCGCAGCCAGCGCAATATCACTTTGACGGTCGAAGGCAGCGTGTTTTTGCGCCGGGTCGATGAGATCCTCAGCCGGGTCGATGACGCCGTGGCGGAGATGAACGATTACCGGTTGCGGCAATCTGGCGCGATCCGGGTCGGGATCCCTTCGATGATCGGGGTATTTTTGTTTCCCAAAGTGTTCACCACGTTTACCGCCCTGTATCCGCAATACGAACTGACGGTGGTCGAGGAAGGCACGATTTCCATCTTGCGTCTGCTCGAGCAAGGCAAGCTGGATATTGGCTTTGTAGTGCTGTTTGATCAGATAAAGGACCTGGAAGTGTTGCCGGTGGCCAAAGGGCAGATGATGGTTTGCCTGCCGCCAGGCCACCCGCTGGCGGAGCTGCCGGCGGTCCCGATGTCGAGTCTGCATGACGAACCGTTTATCTTGCTGAAGAAGGGGACATATAACCGGCAGATGATTTTGGAGCAATGCGAAAAGAATCATTTTGTGCCGAATATCATTTTTTCGACAAGTCAGTTGGAAACAATCATCGGTTTGGTGGAGAAAGGCGTCGGAATATCCTTTTTGCTGGACGTCATTGCCCGTAAGCAACACGGTATTGTCAGCCGTCCGCTGGAAGAACCGTTGTTCTTGGAAACCGGCCTGGTTTGGCCCAAGGGGCGTTATATGTCCAATGCGATCAAGGCTTTCATCAGCTTTGTCACGGCATCCTTCTCGGCCAAGACGCTGGATGATGTGGAGGG
>CAZYJK010000054.1:0-11765 GCA_964647865.1 uncultured Veillonellaceae bacterium
TTGCTGGTGTGCACCGGCAAACGGATTGCTTTGTTGCGCGGCAACAGTAAGCTGTGGGTCGCCGGCTCGGTATTGTTGCATGTCGGCTTACTGATTTTTTTGGTTTCTACAGCCGTAAGCCTTTGGTGGGGCAAAAGCCTGATGATCGAAGCGCCGGAAGGAAAGCTGGTGACACTCACCAAACAGGGACTGCCATTTGATATCCGGCTGGATCGTTTTTTGATCGAGTATTACCCGGACAGTCATGCAGTTCGGCAATATCGCAGTGAAGTGACTTTGTTGCGAGAGGGCAGGGAACTGCGGCGCGGTAGCCTGGAAGTCAACTCTCCGCTGGACCATGAAGGCGCCAAGATTTTTCAGATGAGCTACGGCTGGATGTTGGAAGGGACGATCAAGCAACTGCCGGAAGGACCAGACCAACCGTTCGCGATTGTCAACGGCGGCTGGTTTTCTGCCGGAAAACAGGATGACAGGCTACGCGGGATAATCATGGCAGATTCAGACAAGCATCCGAATGCCAAGCAGGAGGCGGCTTTTTTATTGCTTTCTGCAACAGGCGACCGCAAGGCGGCCGTTTTGTCGCCAGGCACGACGGCAGTGCTTGGGAATCTGGAAATCCGGCTCGAACAGATCAGGCGTTATTCGGGGCTGCAAGTGAAGCAAGACCCGGGGATCGCAGGGATATTTACAGGACTCAGTTTGTCGCTGATCGGCCTGATGCTCCGGTATGCGCCGTTGGGAGGGAAGAAGAGCATATGAATCAGTGGGAAGCGATTCTGCTATTGCTGGTTTTTGTTGTATATGTGGGAGCGACGATCAGTTTCTCGCTTAGATACTGGATGAAAAACAACCGCTTGATTGCTGCGGGGCTACTACTGACAGGCGCGGCGTTTTCGCTGCACAGCGGCTTGCTGTTGGTGCGCGGTCTGGCGGCAGGACGGCTGCCGTTTAGCAATCTGTATGAATTCACTTTAGTGTTTGGCTGGGTGACGTTGCTGCTGTTTGTTGGCTGCGCCATTCGGTTTCGTTTACTCGCCACAGCGCCGCTGGCCTTGTCACTGGTAACTTTGCTGATCGGGGTTGCGGCAATGATGCCGCGAGATATCAGACCCTTGATGCCGGCCCTGCGTAGCGGCTGGCTGCAGTCGCATGTCGCGTCAGGCATCCTGGCATACGGGGCCTTGGCCGTGTCTGCGGTGTTGGCGGTCGTGATGCTGACCCGTAGCGAGGAAAAAGACGAGGCAACCGAGACGGGCTGGGCGGTTCGTTACTGGAACATGCCTGCCGCAATCGAGTTGGAGCGGTACGTCCATGGACTGATCGTGTTTGGCTTTTTCTTTCTTTCGGTACTGATGGTGACCGGCGCGGTATGGGCGGAAGAAACCTGGGGCCGTTGGTGGGGCTGGGATCCCAAGGAAATCTGGGCGCTGATCACCTGGCTGATTTATCTGGTCTATCTGCATGGTCGCAATCGGTTTGGCTGGCGTGGACAGGCTACGGCATGGTTCTCTGCGGTTGGCTTTGCTGCAGTGATGTTCACCCTGTTCGGCGTCACCTACCTGTTGCCAGGACTGCACAGTTACAAGTAACACATAAAGGAAAGCGCAAAAAAAAGACCGCCCCGAAAGGGAGCGGTCTTTTGACGATTCTCGGCTATTTCATAAAAACAACAAGTCCGGCGATGGCGACCAGAGCGATAATGCCAAAGATGATATCGGCGGTTTTTATTTTGAGCGCCTCCGCTACAGGTGGTTTTGCCTGTGCCATTGTAACAACTCCTCCTTTCTTGGTAGCATGTGTGTTCAATCACAGCATACTACCAGGGAAAGGAAAAGGTAAGTTAATGTAGGTTGAAATAGTTAATAAACTAATGCAATCAGCATTTGCTGTAGCGGAAAACCGGTCTGCCCACTGCGCCGTAAGAGGCTTCTTTTTCCAGGTAACCGACGTCGCAGAAGTAATCGAGGTACTTGCGGACACTTACGCGCGAGATTCCTACTTGGCGAGATAGTTCTTCTGTAGTAAACGGCTCGTTTATTTCCTGCAAAAAAGTGCTGATCATGGCTAGGGTATGACGATCCAGTCCTTTGGGCAACTGCGTCACGTCCGCATCGGAATGGTCCTTGCTTAGAATCCGTCCATCCAGTTCCTGCTGGGTCAATTTTTCGTGGCTGCGAATCAGGCGGGAGCGGTTGGCATAAGCCTGCAAAGCCTGTCGCAACCGCTCAAAATCGAACGGTTTGATCAGGTAGTCCACGGCGCCGTTGCGAAGTGCGCTCTGGATACTGTTGCTGTCGCGCGCCGCCGAGACAACCAGCACATCGACCGGACATTTCATTTCGCGGACACGGCTGAGCATTTCCAGTCCGTTCATGCCGGGCATGTAGATGTCCAATAAAATTAAGTCCACCGTGTTTTCGGCCAAAAAGGACAGGGCTTCCTTGGCATCGCTGGCAATGCCGGCCAGTTCGAATCCTTCCATCGTCTGAATCAGGCGGCTGTTGAGATTTGCAACCATCGGGTCGTCTTCGACGATCAAAATGCGGGTCATGGTCTGATTTTCACCTCGTCAATTCAATATGGTATTTTGATTCGGAACGTAGTTCCCGTTTGCGGCGAGGACTCAAGCGATAGCTCTCCGCTTCGCCGTTCCAGCACTTTTTTGACCAAAGCCAGCCCAAAGCCCCGGTTTGCCGCTTTGGTCGAAAACCCTTTGGTGAAGACGTCTGCTTGCAGCTCGGCAGGAATTCCGCCGCCGCTGTCTTGCACCTCGATGAAAAGATGATCTGTTTCGCGGGTCAGCGTGAGGCGAACACGCTTTCGGTCGGCGTCTTGCAGCGCTTCCATCGCATTGTCGACCAGATTGCCGATCAAAGTGACCAAGTCATTGGTGAAGTCGATATTGTCAAGATTGGGCATGTATGAATCGGGTTGCAGCCGCAGATAAACTCCCAGTTCACGGGCCCGACTGAGTTTGCCGATCCAGAAACCGGCCAGTACGGGATCTTTGATACGTTGGGCGACAAAATCGGTCTCTTCTTCCTGTTCGGAAGAAATCCGGGCGATATATTCGCTTAGTTCGTCATAACATTTCAGCCGGACCATGCCCAGGATCACATGCAGCTTATTCATGAAATCATGAGTTTGTGAGCGGAGTGCTTCCACATAATTCTTGACGCCAGTCAATTCCTCAGCCATCTGTTTGATTTCGGAGCGGTCGCGGAAGGTCGCGATGGCGGCCACCGTCTTTTTATCGACATTGACTGGGACGCGGTTCATTACAACGGCAGTGCCGTTCAGCACTTCTTCCTGGTCATATTCGGCGGTTCGTGTTTCGAGTACGTTTAGCAGCCGGGTGTGCGGGACGACCGATTCGATCGGTTGATTGAGCAATTCGTCGCGCTGCCCTTCCATGTCAAGAACGCGTAGCGCTTCCTCGTTGACCAGTGTGACATTGCCCTTGTTGTCAATCGCTACGATTCCTTCACGGACCGACTGGAGCATTGCATCGCGTTCCTGCAGCAGACGCGCGATTGCGAACGGTTCCAAGCCAAACAAAGTATCCTTGATGTTTTTGGCCAGAAACAGCGCTCCCATCATGCCAAGCAGCAAGCCGAAGTAGCTGGCGAAAATGACGGTGAAACGACTTTCGCCGAGCGCCTCTGAGGCGCTGTCGACGGAGATGCCGACGGCTACCGTTCCGATGAGACGATTGTCCGGCCCGGTGATCGGACTGGTGGCCCGCAAAAAATAGCCTTGCGATACTTGCTGGACAAAAATATAATCCTTTGCTTCCAGCGGTAAAGTGTCATCTTCCTTGACCTCTTCCACCAATGGCTTTGGCGAGGAACGGTAACGGACGGTTCCGTTGCTGTCATAAACGACAAAATCGGCTTTGGTGACCTCGCCGAGGAGTGCGGCCCAGTTGGCGATTTCCAGCGATTGCTTGTCGCTGGTCAAAGACTCGACGATGGCCGGCGACTGGGCAACGACCTGTGCGATACGGGTCGCGTTTTTCCCCATCACTTCTTCGACGATCTCATAGACTTTGTTGGAAATCAAAATGTAGGTCGTGAACAGCGACAACGCCACAACGACCCAGACCAGCAAAATGATTTTGGTTTCCAGCGTCAACAGTTTTCGGCCAGGGACAGGCACGCTACTGCCATGGAAGGAGAGGCTGGCGTCAAAATTTTTGCGCCGGATTCGCTGCGGTTTGGCAAAAATCTTCATGATATTATCAAATTCGCTGTGCGGCGGCGGAATCCTGCAGCAGACCGCTGACAGGCTGCAAAAAGAAATTACAAAACTCGCAACCGACAGGAGGATTCTTTGGCTAAACTGCGAAATCTATAAGCAATATCCATTGTTTCACATTGCTGGGACGTTTGATCCGATGGAATACGAGGAGGAACATCGATGAAGCCGCGGATTCGTTGCCTGTTTGGTGCGGGGCTGATTGTACTCTTGGTCTTGGGCGGTGCGGGTTGTGCCAAAAAACAACCGGTAGTTGAGCATCCGATCGTGGTACAGGCTGAGACGATTCAAGCCGGACTGCAGTCGGCTTCGTTCACTTATGCCGGCGATGTACGGGGACGTTATGAGAGTCAGTTCGCGTTTCAGGCCGGTGGCCGGATCAGTGAACGGATGGTGAGTAACGGCGAAGCGGTAAAAGCGGGACAGGCATTGATGCGGATCGACCTCGCCGACCTAAAGACGCAACTCGAACGGAGCCGGGCCGACCTGGCGGCGGCCGAGGCGGATTACCGGCTGAATGAACTTGCCTATAACCGGTATAAGGAACTGGCGCGGCAGGAGGTCATCAGCAAAGGCGAATTTGACAACCATACAGCCCAGTTTCAGGTCTCGACGGCCAAGTTGCGGGCTGCTGAAGCCGCATACCGGCAGGCTGGCCAGCAATACGGCTATGGCACGCTGCTTGCCGATGCCGATGGAGTGATTGCCGATATCAAGGTGGAAGCCGGACAGGTCGTTTCCGCGGGGCAGGCCGCATTGACGCTGGTGCGGGCCGGTGAGATGGAAGTGCAAATCCATGTGCCGGAACAGCGGGTCGAGGAAATCCGCAAGGCCGCCAAGATCCGGGTCAATTTCTGGGCGCTGCCGCAAATGGAAGTCGACGGAGTGATCCGGGAAGTCGCGGCGCTGGCCGACTCGTCAACCCGTACCTATATGGTGAGGGTCGCCATTCCGCAGATTGATGTCGTGAAGTTTGGCATGTCGGCAACGGTAAAAGTGTGGCCGGGTGAAGCCAAAGCGAGGATCGTTCTGCCGATTGCCGCGGTTTATCAGAGCGGCAACAAACCGCATCTCTGGTTGGTCGAAAACAATGTGCTGCGATTGCAGCCGGTGGAACTGGGCGATTTCTTGTCTGAAGGCGTGGTGATCCGTTCGGGACTGAAACCAGGCGATGTAGTAGTGACCGCCGGCGTGCAGAAACTGCAGGAAGGCAAGAAAGTCAAAATTTGGGACGGTGCCAAGCTATGAAGCAGGAAGACGGCTTCAATCTCAGCACCTGGGCTTTGAATCACCGTTCTTTGATGCTGTTCATCATGGTGCTGGTCTTTGTCACCGGCATTTTGTCTTATTTCCGGCTGGGCCGGGAAGAAGACCCGGGTTATGTCATTCGCACGATGTTGGTGCAAGCCCAGTGGCCTGGCGCTTCGGCCAAAGAAGTCGAAGAGCAGGTCACCGACAAGATAGAAAAGAAAATTCAGGAACTACCGGGGCTGGACACGGTCATAAGCTATTCCCAGCCCGGCAAGGCGACGGTATTTGTCAATCTGCGCGACCAGGTAAAAGCGAAGGACGTTTGGCCTTCCTGGGTGAAAGTGCGGAACCTGGTGAAAGACATTGCGCCAACGCTGCCGCAGGGCGTAGTCGGACCATTCTTTAACGATACGTTCGGCGACGTTTACGGCTCGATTTATGCGCTGACCGGCGATGGGTTTTCCCCGGCCCAACTTGAGCGGCAGGCAGACTCCATCAGGCTGTTGCTGCTCAATGTGCCGCAAGTCAGCAAGGTCGATTTGGTCGGCGTGCAACCACAGCGGATTTATATTGAGGTGGAAAACAGCAAGCTGGCGACGCTGGGACTCGATCCGGACACCGTCATCGCGACATTGCAGCGGCAAAATGCGATGCAGGCTTCAGGCCGGATCGAAACCAGCAGCGACAATATCTATTTGCGGGTGACCGGGATTTTCTCCACAGTGGAGAACATTCGCAACATCGCCATACAAAAGGGCGGACGCATGTTCCGTCTCGGCGATATCGCCAACGTGACCAGAGGCTATCCGGATCCGCCGCAACCGATGTTTTATTTTAACGGTAAACCGGCGATTGCGATTACTGTTGCGATGGAAACCGGCGGCAATGTCCTGGAACTCGGCGAAGGGCTGAAAGCGGCGATCGGCAGGATCAACCGGGAAATCCCGGCTGGCATGCAGCTCAGCCAAGTGTCCGACCAACCGAAAGTGGTGGAAGAATCGATCGGTGAGTTTACCCAGTCGCTGGGCGAGGCGGTAGTGATTGTACTGGCGGTGTGTTTCATCAGTCTCGGGCTGCGGGCAGGACTGGTGGTGCTGGTCAGCATGCCGCTGGTGTTGTGCGCTGTATTCCTGGCGATGGAAGCGATGGGAATCACATTGCAGAAGATTTCGCTGGGCGCATTGATTATCGCGCTCGGGCTGCTGGTCGACGATGCGATGATCGCCGTGGAAATGATGGAATGCAAGCTGGAGGAAGGTTGGGCCAAGGACAAAGCGGCCGAATTTGCCTATACCGCGACGGCGTTTCCGATGCTGACCGGCACGCTGGTCACGGCGGCCGGATTCATGCCGGTGGCCTTTTCGGCCGGCGGCGCGTCCGAATACTGTGGATCGATGTTCTGGGTCATCACGATCGCCCTAATTGCGTCCTGGTTGGTGGCGGTCACGGTCATTCCCCTGGTCGGGCAGTGGCTGCTGAAGGCAAGACCGCATCAGGCTTTGGCCGAAGGCGAAGCTAAGCCGCCGGATTCAAAATTCGTCAAGCGTTTCCGGGTTTTGCTGGACAAATCGTTGCATCACCGCTGGTTGGTGATTGGCACGACCATCGGCGTGTTTGTGCTGGCCTTGCTGGGCATGGCACTGGTGCGCAAAGAGTTTTTCCCTCCATCCACCCGACCGGAGCTGATTGTTGAACTGACATTGCCCACCGGTGCGTCGATTCATGCGACCAACAGTGAAATGAAACGAATCACCGATTTGCTGCAAAAGGAACCGGATGTCTTGAACGTATCCGGCTATGTGGCGCAATCCGCGCCGCGATTTGTCCTGGTGCAGGACAGTTCGATGGCGGCTGATAATTACGGCCAGTTGATCGTGTTGACGGATGGGGCGGCGGCGCGGGACCGACTGCGCAACAAGGTGGAGAGCGAGTGGGCCGCGGCATTTCCCAGTGTGCGGCTGAACACCAAGGTGCTGTCCAACGGGCCGCCATCGGCTTTTCCGGTCATGCTGCGGGTAGTCGGCGAAAAGCATGAACAGGTACAGGAACTGGCAGACAAAGTCAGGCAGACGTTGACCAAGAATCCGGCGGTGACCGGCGTGGTGTTCGACTGGTTTGAGAAAAGCCCGGTGGCGGTGCTGGAAGTCGACCAGGACAAGGCGCGCGCTCTTGGACTGGACAGCGCGACGCTGGCGACCAGCTTGCAGGCCAGCCTGTCGGGAATTGCCGTATCGGAATTTCGTGAGCGAGACAAAACGATTCCCATCGTGATCCGTAATGACACCAGCCGCTGGAAGCAGGTCGACAACCTGCGCAACCTGTATGTCAATGTGGATGCGAACGGCGGCAAGTATGTCCCGCTCGAGCAGATCGCCCAGGTGCGCTATGCGCAGGAACATGAACTGATCTGGCGGCGCAATGTGCTGCCGACGATCACGGTACAGGCATCGATACGGCCCGGGCTTCTCGGCAACGACGTGGCGACGGCGGTGCTCAAGGAACTGGAACCGTTGAACGAGTCCTTGCCGCCGGGTTACCGGATCGAGGCGTCCGGCGATCTGGAAGCAAGTGAAAAATCCGGCAAGGAACTGGCAGATGTCTATCCGATCTTGATCGGCGTGGTGATGTTGCTACTGATGTTCCAGTTGCAGAGCATTTCCCGGATGGTCCTGGTATTGCTGACCGCGCCGCTCGGCATGATCGGCGTCAGCATCTTTTTGCTACTGTTGCAGCGACCGCTCGGTTTTGTCACGCAGCTGGGGATCATCGCCCTGTCCGGCATGATCATCCGTAACTCGGTCATCCTGATCGATCAGATTGAAAAACACATCGCCGAGGGGGAAAAACCCTGGGAAGCCATCGTTGAATCTGCGATCATCCGGTTCCGGCCGATCATGCTGACTGCGGCGGCGGCGATTCTGGCAATGATTCCGCTCATCGGCAGCACGTTCTGGGGACCGATGGCGGTGGCAATCATGGGAGGACTGCTGGTGGCAACCGTACTGACCCTGATTTATCTGCCGGCGGCCTATGCGGCCTGGTTCAAGGTGGGACGGGCAGAATAAGCAATGAAAGTTCATTCGTGAAAAAAAACGGCAATAAATGATGAAAACAATTGATTTATTAGGACCAACGCTGCTTTATTCGCAATAGTGGCGTTGGTTATTTTTTCGCGGATTTGGCAGCGAAGAATCGCTTGAACTCTCAAAAGTCAATGGGATGGCGCAAATAGGAGCTTTGAAGAAAGCTGGGTTTTCATGCAAGTATCTATGGGAACGACAATGGCTGCATATTCCGCACGGCAGGGATTTTGTCGCAACAGAGCGAAAATAGGAAAAACTGATCGTTGCGCCCGGATCAAACAGGTTTCCGGCAAAACTTCGGCAGGGTGAGTCAAAATGCAGGAGGGATGTTTTCAGGCAAACTTAATTCATAGGCTTTTGCGCAATTATTGAACAAAGCAAAGAGGAAGAGGGAGGTTTCTGTATATGTCGGAAGAAAAAAAGGAATCCTGTGAAACTCAATCGGTAAAAGTTCCCTGGACAGGTTATATTGCCTTGGTTTTTGCCGTGGTATTCTTTTCGGGCCTGCTTGCCAGTCAGAAAGGCTGGATCACTGCATTTGACTTCAACGCGCTGGCTGGTAAGTTCGGCGTGATGAAGGATGCGGCAAAGGCAACGTTCCAAGGCCAAGGCGGCTTTGGCGCCCGCGACGGGTTCATGTTCGGTTTCGGTTTGTTGCCTTCGGTCATGTTGGCGCTGGGTATGGTCGAAATCGTTGACCATCTGGGCGGACTCAAGGCGGCAGAAAAACTGTTGACGCCGATTCTGCGTCCCTTGCTGGGAATCCCGGGCGTCGCCGGTTTGGCGATGGTCACCAGTTTCCAGAGCACTGACGCTGGGGCCGGCATGACCCGGATGCTGCGGGAGACCGGCTGCATCACCGAAAACGAAAAGACGGTGTTCTGTGCGTTTCAGTTTTCCGCCGGCGGTACCGTGACCAACTATCTGGCGTCCGGCGCTGCATTGTTCAGCTTTGTCACCGTACCTATCGTTTTGCCGTTGGTGCTGATTTTCGTGCTGAAGATATTCGGTGCCAACCTGGTAAGAATCTATCTGAACCGGTTTGAGAAGGAGAGTGTCTAACGATGGCCGCTGAGCAGAAAAAAACTTTGCCGGATATTTTTGTCGAAGGCGCCAAAAAAGGCTGGAATGTTGGGATTAGTAGCATCATTCCCAATGTCTTGATGGCGTTTGTCTTGATTCATGCATTGCGGTTGAGCGGACTGCTCGACATGCTGGGGGTTTTGTTCAACCCGGTAATGGGCGTGTTTGGCTTGCCGGGGCAGGCGGTCATGGTATTGGTTGGCGCCTGGATGTCGATGGGTGGCGGAGTCGGTGTGGCTGCCAGTCTGTATGCGGCTAAAATCCTCAATCCGACGCATGTCACGATTCTGTTGCCAGCCATCTTCCTGATGGGGGCGCAAATCCAGTATATGGGCCGCTTGCTGGGAACGGCCGGCATTCAGGGCCGTTATTATCCGATGTTGTTTGGGATCAGTATTTTGAATGCGATCATTTCGATGATTATCATGCGGATTTTCGCATAAATTGCGTAAGTTGGGGGGGAGGTTTGCTGCGATGAATAACAAAGAAGCAAGAATTCAGGAAACTTATGATACGTTGCATGCAATGCCGGAAGTGGGTTTTGCGGAAGTGAAAACCTCGGCATGGCTGGCGGAAAAAATCAAGGCGGCCGGTTTTGCCGTGACAACAGGTGTCGGCGGGACAGGCGTCGTTGCCGTTCTCAAAGGCAAGGAAGCCGGTCCGGTGGTCGCGCTGCGGGCCGATATGGATGCGCTGGCGCATGTCGTAGACGGGCAGGATGTCTGCGTACATTCCTGCGGACATGACGCTCATTGCACAATGGTGCTCACGGCGGCGCAAGAGCTGGCTGCGGCCGGGATCGCGCGCGGCACGTTGAAGATTCTGTTTCAACCGGCGGAAGAAAAACTGTTCGGTGCCACCCGGATGATCGAAGCCGGCGCGCTGGACGACGTGGATATCGTACTGGGGATTCACCTGCGGCCGATTCAGGAGGCCAAGACAGGGCAAGCCACACCTGCCCTGTACCACGGATCCAGTTACATCATGGAAGCGACGATCAGCGGGCAGACCGCGCATGGCGCGCGGCCGCACCTCGGCGTCAACGCGATCGATGCCGCAGCGGCGGCGATCAATGCGATCAACGCGATCCATATCAACCCAGTGATTCCTTCGACTTGCAAAGTGACCCGAATGCAGGCCGGCGGGGCGACGCTGAACCAGATTCCGGACCGGGCAGAACTGGCGCTGGATTTGCGGGCGCAGCAAAATGATGCGATGAAAACCTTGCTGGCAAAGGCGGAGAATGCGATCAAAGCCGGTGCGGCAACGGTTGGCGCCACGGCGACGACAGTTGTCAAGGGAGGCGTCCCTGCAGCGGAATATCACCCGGAAATCATTGAGCTGGCGCGGCAAGCGATTCGCACTGTGCTTGGCGAGTCGGGACTCTTGGAGCCGATTGTGACGCCGGGCGGCGAAGATTTCCACAACTTTGTTCAGGCAAAGCCTTCGCTGAAAGCTGGTTATATCGGACTCGGTTGTGACTTGACCCCCGGTTTGCATGACCCGTCGATGAAGTTCGATCGGTCGGCTATGATCAACGGCGTTGAGATTCTTGAGTGGATGGTCGGCAAACTGCTGCGATAACAGAAAGACACTGCAAATAAATCGCCCCGGCATCGCGCCGGGGCGATTTATTTGCAGGGAAAATCCAGGCCATTGGCGAATATCTGCAGCAAATCCTGTAGCCAATCATAATCGGCCACAGGAA
The DNA here is from genome assembly GCA_964647865.1 of uncultured Veillonellaceae bacterium. Classification (GTDB taxonomy): domain Bacteria; phylum Bacillota; class Negativicutes; order UBA1444; family UBA1444; genus UBA1444. The sequence continues at coordinate 11,383 of CAZYJK010000054.1, forward strand.
AAAAGGAGGGGTAATGATGGCAAGAATACGGATGCAGTCGATGTTGCTGGTGGGCCTGACGCTTCTGTTCCTGGTTTCTTCGTCTCTGGCAGTGGAAGCTGCCGTACTCCAGAACAATGCGAGTTATTACATCAATACTGCCCATTCCATGGCAGCCACTTTCAAGGCCGGAACCAATGTGTCACTAAGACCTGACGGCAGTGTGGCCTCTGGAACAATCGCGCAGAACAACAGTTTCTACATCAACACGGCCCGCAGCATGGCGGCCACATTCCAGGCAGGCACGGAGGTTTCTTTTACACCTGACGGCAGTGTGGCCTCTGGAACGATCGCGCAGAACAACAGTTTCTACATCAACACGGCCCGCAGCATGGCGGCCACAT
>CAZYJK010000055.1:0-7901 GCA_964647865.1 uncultured Veillonellaceae bacterium
TGGCCGACTGGGGGTTTGACCAGGCCACGGCCCGGGCCTTCTTCCGCGAATGTACCAGTGAGTTCGTACTGCTGGATACCGGCGCGCTACCTGATGCCGCCGAACAGTTGCAGGAGTTTGCCGCCTACCTGGACCGACCGGCGCGACGCCTGTCGGTCGGTACCGACGTGCTTGGCCTGCATCTGCGGGAAATGCTGCGCCAGAGCGCATCCGTCGATGCAGTCGGCAGCAAATCGGACAATGCGACGCCGGCGGCGCGGCAGCTTGCCGACTACGCGATGGCTTTCGACCTGATTGCCAGGCTCGACCGCCTGCAGAACGAGGAGCAGACGGCCCGCGCCATTCTGGAGATTTTGCAGATCCTGTTCGCACCGGCCCGCGTCATCTATTATCCGGTCAAGCCGACCGGCCGGCTGAAAACGCTGGCTTTGCCGGACGGCGCAGTGCCGCGCTACAATCTGGTGGACCCGGTTTTGCAACCCGATGGCGGGATTGCGGTTGCGCTGGAGCATGAAGGTGCGCGACTGGCCATCGTAGTCGCGATGGGGGTCGCATTGCCGCTGCAGTTGCGTAACTACCGCAACCTGGCTTTCCAGCTGGCGCCGGTCTTTGCGATGGCCGTTGCCAATGTCCGGGCCATCGAGCGAATCCGCAAGCAGGAGCAGCAACTGGCCGACGAACTCGAACTGGCCGGCGCCGCCCAGCGGGAACTGTTGCAACCGGGGCTGGACAATGAGTCGGTTTGCCTGCAGACTGTTTATGCCCCGTATCGTTGGGTCAGCGGCGATGCTTACGGCTATCACTGGTTTGCCGAAGAAAAGCGTCTTAGAGGTTATGTGCTCGATGTCACCGGCCACAGCGTAGCCACGGCGTTGCAAACGACGGCGACCAGTGTGATTCTGCAGCGGGCGCTGACAGAATCGTCGCAGTGGGATGTCAGGTTTCTCGGCGATTTGAACATGCAGTTGATGCACTATTTTACCGAAACTACGTTCGCCGCCCTGTTGCTGTTTGAATTTGACCTGACACTGTCGCAGCTGCGAATCACCGGCGGCGGCATCCATCATTTCTACGCCTGTGCGCCCGATCCCGGCTGGCAGCGCCTGGGCAGCAGTCTGACCGGTATTCTGCCGGAGCCCGATTTCGGTGAACTGGTGATAGAGTTGTCGCCAGGCGATTTCTTCTGTTTTATGACTGACGGTTTCTATGAAATGTTGACAAAACAAGGCCGCCCAGTTGCTCCGGCATCAGCCGTGGCAATGGTCGACCTGTTGCGGCAATGCGCCGAAAGTCCCGAGCGATGGGATGATGGGGCGGCGCTATGTATTGAAATCCGCTGATTTTGCGTCTTGAAATTTGGTCACACCGCTTAACGGGATCAAAGGTTAGGCGGCGTGAATGCCAGCGCCGCTGCTTCGGGTAGCGGTCGGCTGAACACATAACCCTGCACGCAATCGCAGTCCATGACGACCAGTTTTTCGAGCTGCTGCGTTGTCTCCACTCCCTCGGCCACCACATGCAGTCCCAGTACGTGCGCCATGTCGATGATGGAGCCGATGAACCCTTCCTGCACTTTGTCTTCGAGGATTCTGTCGATGAAGGTCTTGTCGATCTTCAGCGTTGCCACCGGCAGACTGCGCAGATAAGTCAACGACGAATAGCCGGTGCCAAAATCATCGAGCGACAATTTGATGCCCAGCTCGCCCAACGCGGCCAGCTTGCGCGTACTGTCCTCCAAAGATTCGATCAGCACATTTTCGGTGATTTCCACTTCCAGTTGCGCCGGCTGAATCCCGGCGTCGCTGATGGAGCGGCAGACCATCGCGACAAAATCGGCATCTGCCAGTTGGCGTGGTGAGACATTCACGGCGACATGCAGGTGGCTGCGACCAAGTGCGGCCAATTTGCCGGCGAACCGGCAGGCCTCGCCAAACACCCACTCGCCGATCGGCAGAATCAGACCGTTTTGTTCGGCCAACGGAATAAAGCGTGCTGGCGAAACCGCCCCGTGTTCATGGCTTTGCCAGCGCAGCAGCGCTTCGAATCCCAGTACTTCACGGCTGCCAAGCGCGATTTGCGGCTGAAAATGCAGCGAAAATTCATTTCGCTCCAACGCATGGCGCAGGCTGTTTGTCAGGAGCAGTTTCTCATAAGCATCCTTCAGCATCGCCGATTCGTAGAACCGCCAGCAGTTTCTCCCGGCGGCCTTGGCGGCATACATGGCATTGTCGGCGTTCTTGAGGATTTCTTCGGCCTGGTCGCCGTCGCTGGGGTATAAGGTCACGCCAAGACTTATCGACATGTGGATGTTGTGACCACCCACCAGATATTCTCGTTGCGCTGCACTCACCAGCTGATTGGCGATGTCGGCGATATGGCGGAGGTTCTTTTCGCCCGGCAGGATCGCGATGAATTCATCGCCGCCGACACGTGCTACAAAGGCGTCTGGCCCCACCGCTTCGCAAATCTGCGCGGCAGCGGATTTGATCAGGTCGTCGCCGCTTGAATGGCCGAAACTGTCGTTCACCGTTTTCAAGTCGTCCAGGTCAATGAAAAGTACCGCCCCGCTGGCTTGTCCGCAGCGGGCTTTTTTCATTTCTGCCTCCAGTTGGTTGTTCAGATAAGCCCGGTTGGGCAGACCGGTCAGCGGGTCATGAAACGCCTGGTGTCTGGTGCGTTGGTGGGCCAGGGCGTTTTTGACGGCAATCGACGCAACGGTGGCAAACTGTTCGAATACGGCCAACTTTTGCGGATCCATGGCGATCGGTTCGCCGAACAGGGCCAGGCCGATAGTGCCGATCGTCTTGCCGTCTATGAGTAGCGGCGCCTGCATCTCGGCGGTCATTTCCTGGTTGAAGTCGTTCACCATCCGTTGCGGCCAGTGCGCGTAGTCGAGGATAACGACCGACTTGCCGGTGCGCTGGACTTCGCCGAAGATGCCCTGACCGTTGAAGCGGCGGATCATGCCGGTTTGGCTGTGATAGCGGCCCAGGCCGCACTTCACTTCGACGTGGCGGCCGTCTGGCGTGAACAGGACGATGAAGCCATGCGGAATTCCCATGAACGATTTGGCTTGTTCCAAAATGTTTTGCAATGCCTTGTCCAGATCCAGTTCAGTCACCAGTGAGGCAGTTGTTTCGGCAAGCTTTTGCAGCAATTTGTTCTGATAGTTGAGTTTTTCCTGGACAAAGGACCGTTCGAGTGCAATCGATGCGAGCGCGGCGAACTGACTGACGACATCGACGTCTTCCCCGGTTACCGGATGAACGTTGTCGGTCCAGACGACGGCAAGCGCGCCGCTTACCATTTCACCCAGCTTCAGCGGCACGATGATCAGCGAGGCGACCCGGTTGAAGTGGGGGGTTGGAATGCGCTGCGGGTGGGATCGGTAGTCCCGTTCCCAGCAGGCGTCACCACTACGATAGACTTGTGACAAGAGTCCCTGCTCCAGCTTAACCGCAGGCATCAGGTGGGTTCGATAAAAATCGGCGATGGCGCCAATTTCGTGGTGAACCACGAAATTGGCGCCATGTTCTTCGAAATAGCCAATATAGCCTTCCGGCGCACCGACCAGCCGTACCGCGTCATGCAGCACCGATTTCAGCAAGTCGGTCGTGTTGTCGTCAGCGTTCGTCAGCAAGCGTGTCGTGGCCCGGTATTGCTTTTCCCGCAGCAGGATGTCGCTTTCTTTTTGCTGCCGGATCAGGATTTCAGCTTCCAGAGTCTGATTCAGAGCAGTCAATTCCTGGTTCACGGCATGGAGATCCTGGGTTCGGAGTTCCACCGTTTCTTCAAGTTTACTGGCATACTGTCGCAGTTCTTGTTCCATTTGTTTGCGTTGGCTGATATCGCGCAGGATTCCCGCCGCGTGCCAGCCATCCGGAGACGCAATGGCCGACAAGGACAATTCGACAGCGATTTCTCTGCCGGATTTGTGACAGGCGGTGAGTTCGAGCGTGGTGCCGACGACATTACCGGCGCCGGTTTGCCGAAAGGTTTTGAAAGCGTCGGCATGGGCGGCGTGGTAACGCGCCGGAGCCAGCAACTGATGCAGATTGCTGCCGATTGCTTCTGTCGAACTATAGCCGAAAATCCGTTCGGCGGCCTTATTCCAGAAGGAGATGCGACCATCGGGATCCATCATCAAGACTGCGTCCTGGGTTGACTGAGTGATCGCGCGGATGCGGGCCTGGCTGTCGCGGAGCTTTTGTTCCGCCTTTTTTTGCTCGGTGACGTCGCGACTGATGCCATACATGCCGATCAGGCCCCCGTCAGGTCCATAGAGCGGATATTTGCTGACAAGCAGTGTTCCGGTTTCGCCGGAGGCTAGCCGCATCGGTTCTTCATAATTGACTAACGATCGACCGCTGTCCATCACGTTCTGGTCGTCGGCATGGGAACGGGCGGCGAATTCGACCGGTCTGAAATCATAATCGGTTTTGCCGAAGGCGTCTTGTTGCGAAGTTGCGCCCAAGGCATGCAAGTGGGCGCTGTTGTTCAGCAGAAACCGGCTTTGTCTGTCTTTGACGTAAATCCGGTCCGGCAGCGAATCAATCAATGTCCGCAGCAAGTGTTGCGTAGCCGCCTGAACCGCATTGTCCGGGCTGGCGCTTTCTCTGGTACTCATCCCTTACCTCCGGATTATTCCTGCTTCTTCTGCTGCAGCAAATCGCGCGCTGCAGCCAGGATTTTTTCCGCATCGCCGCCCTGCACTCCGCCCTGAGCGGACACTGCATTGCCGCCGCCTTTGCCGCCAACCGGCGTCAGCGTCTGTTTCAGCAGTTCGTTCATCGCAAGCGGCGGATTGCTGGCTGCCGCAAACAGCAGTGAAGTTCGGCCGCTGTCGCTGTCGCTGGCGGCGACAAGGCAAATGCCGCCGGCCGAGGTGATTCGCACGGCGAAGTCCTGCAAATCGCCGGCGCCGTAATTGGCGAATACGCGACTGACGATGCGCAGCCCTGTAGGGTTAAAGGTTTCAGCTTCCGTCAACAGGCGGACGGCCAGTTCTTCGTGATAGGCTTTGCGGCTGACCGCAAGCTGCGACTGACAGGCATCCAGTTTTTCCAGCGTGCGTTCCACGGCAGCCAGCGTGCCTTCCACCGGGGCGGAAAAACGACTGGACAAGGCCCGTGCAAGCTCATGCTTCTGCCGGTAATCGGCCAGTGCCCGACCGCCGCAGACAAAATCGAGCCGGATATTTTGTTTGCGTTTTTCCCAGCTGCGGATTTTCAGCAGGCCGACTTCGCCGGTCCGCGAAACATGCGTGCCGCCGCAAGGGCAACAGTCGCAATCCTCGACCGAAACCAGCCGGATTTGCGCAAACTCCTTGCCGGGTTCCTTGCGCAGTCGATACGCAGCGAGGTCCGTCTGTTCAATAAATTTGCCTTCGACCGGCAAGTTGGCGAAAATCGCGGCGTTGGCGGCATCCTCGATGGAATTTGCCTGTTCAGCGGTCAGCGAAGGCAGCGTGACATCGATCTGACAACTGGCTGGGCTGAGATGGAAACCGACGTTTTCCGCCTGATAATTGGCCAGCAAAATCCCCGACAGGATATGCTCGCCGCTGTGCTGCTGCATGTGGTCGAAGCGGCGCTGCCAGTCGAGCCGTCCGGTCAACAGGCCGTCACCCGGATCGCCAACGGTCGTGTGGACGATTTCATCGTTTATGGTTCGCACATCAATGACCACCGCCGCGTTCAGCGTTCCCAAGTCACAGGGTTGTCCGCCGCCTTCCGGGTAAAAAGCGGTGCGGTCCAGCACCACGGCGAAGTTGCCGTCGGCCAGCGTGGTCTTGCTGATGACCTGGGCCGTGAACTCGCGCAGGTAGGCATCTTGATAATAGAGTTTTTCGGTAGGCAACAAGGGTCCCTTCCTTTCCGGATTGCCGCTACGCGGGAATTATTCCAGCCAGCAGGCTTCAATCAGTCCATAGTAAATCGTGTGGTGGTCGCCGCTGGGGTAAGATGCGGCGTTTATCCCGGCGTCGAGTAAAGCCGGATTCATCGGTTGTTTGAACACGACCTTGCATTCATAATGGAGACCGGCGCCGCCGATCACCGGGGTGGCAAGTTTGATGCCCGGCAGTTTCTGCAGCCCGGCAGCGGCGAACTTGTCGAGGTCGCGGCCTGATTTGCTGCCGCAGATTCCCAGCGCCTTGGCCATGTCGGCAAGCGGCACGCTGACAGTGAATTCGCCGCTGGCCTCGAGCAGACCGTAGGTAAAGCGCGATGGGCGGACCAGCACGCTGAAGACGGGCTTGCCCCAGATCACGCCGAGACTGCCCCAGCCGATCGTCATCGTATTGTCGCGCCCGCCATGACTGACGGTGAGAAACGCCCCTTTCGGCAACTGCTGCAGAACTTGCGGCGCATACTGATCAAATGGTATTTCCTGCATGATGGGAACCTCCAATGTTGATTATTGCGTTGGGTGATATTAATTCATTTTTATTATAATTGGCGATTATAACTCAAAAACCTTCTAAGGCGATCTTGAAAAGAGCGTCGTCATTCATGTGCTTTGCCACGGGACAACCGTGCTAAAAAAACACTTGCGTTATCAAAACGTATACAGTATAATCAGTTATAAATTTAACAACAGAGGAACGCGATGAGCGGGATACTGCTGGTGACAGGATTTCAGAGAGCCGTCGGTTGGTGTGAGACGGCAATCCGCACAGACAGGTCCACCCGGGAGCGGCTGGTGAAGAATCATGACGGGGACCGCCCGATACAGCGGACAGAGTAGGCCGGAGTTTCCGGCAACTTGGGTGGCACCGCGGGAGAACCTTTTCCTCTCGTCCCTGTTTCGGGACGGGAGGTTTTCTATTTTCTTGGCAATATTATGCAAACGGGAGTGATTCGTGTGTCAACAAGTACAAACCGGGCCCACAACTTCAACGCAGGACCTTCGGCGTTGCCGCTGTCCGTGTTGCAAAAGGCGCAGAGCGAGCTGCTCGACTTCGGGGGCGCGGGCATGTCCATCATGGAGATGAGCCATCGCGGCAAGGAGTATGAGGCGGTGCACAACCAGACCATCGCCCTGCTGCGCGAACTGATGGCGATCCCCGAGGACTATGACGTACTGTTCCTGCAGGGCGGCGCCAGCCTCCAATTTGCGATGATTCCGCTGAACTTCCTGCCGACGGGCAAGAAGGCCGCCTATGTGACGACCGGCGCCTGGTCCGAGAAAGCGCTGGATGAAGCGAAGAAGCTGGGCGAGACCTACGAAGCGGCCAGCGCGAAAGCCGGAAAATTCAGCAGCATTCCGGCCTTGTCGGACCTGCGGCTGCAAGCGGACACCGCCTACGTGCACCTGACCTCGAACAACACGATTTTTGGCACGCAGTGGCGTGAATTTCCCGAATCCGGTGACGTGCCGCTGATTGCCGATATGTCGAGCGACATCCTGTCGCGGCCGGTCGACGTCAGCAAATTCAGCATGATTTACGCCGGCGCGCAGAAAAACCTCGGCCCGGCCGGGGTCACGCTGGTGATCATTAAGAAATCTTTCCTGGCCACCGCCAATCCCCAGCTGCCGACGATGCTGAAATACGGCACATTTGCCAAAGATAATTCGTTGTACAACACGCCGCCGACATTCGGCATCTACCTGATGGGACTGGTGCTGGACTGGGTCAAGCAGCAGGGCGGCCTGGCGGCAGTAACTGCGCGCAACGAAGCGAAGGCAGCGCTGATCTACGACGCGATCGATGCCAGCAACGGCTTTTACAAAGGGCACGCCGTCCCAGCGGCCCGTTCGCGGATGAATATCACCTTCAACTTGCCGAATGAAGAACTGGAAAAGAAATTCCTCGCCGAAGCCAAGCAGGCCGGATTCGTCGGTCTGGCCGGACACCGCTCGGTCGGCGGCTGCCGCGCCTCGGCCTACAATGCGGTGCC
>CAZYJK010000055.1:8001-11630 GCA_964647865.1 uncultured Veillonellaceae bacterium
GGAGGGATAAACAATATGCCGAAAATACTGGTCAGCGACCCGGTGGCGCAAGCCGGCGTCGATATACTTGCCAAAGAATTCCCGGTGGACAGCATCCAGAAAATGACCCCGGAGCAACTGATCGCCACGATTCCCGACTATGACGCGCTGGTCGTGCGCAGCGAAACCAAGGTGACCAAAGAAGTCATCGCCGCTGCCAAGAACCTGAAAGTCATCGGCCGGGCCGGTGTCGGCGTCGACAATATCGATGTCGAAGCAGCCACGCAAAAAGGAATCATCGTGCTGAACGCGCCGGAAGGCAATACCATCGCCGCGACCGAGCACACGATGGCGATGATGCTGGCGATGGCCCGCAATGTGCCGCAGGCTTACTGCTCGATGCAAGGCGGGCTGTGGGAACGGCCGAAATTCACCGGCGTGGAAGTGCGCGGCAAAACCCTCGGCATCCTCGGCATGGGCCGGATCGGCAGCGGCGTTGCTAAACGCGCCCTGGCGATGGAAATGAACATTTTGGCCTACGACCCTTTTATCAGGGCCGACCGGGCCGAAGCCCTCGGCGTGCAACTGGCCGAGCTGGACGAAATTTTTGCCAAAGCTGACTTCATCACGCTGCATTTGCCGCTGACGGCCGATACGAAAAAACTGATCAACAAAGTTGCCTTCGCCAAGATGAAAAAAGGCGTCCGTATCATCAACGTCGCCCGCGGCGGCGTGATCGACGAAGCCGACCTGAATGAGGCGATCGAAGCGGGAATCGTCGCCGGCGCGGCGATCGACGTGTTTGAAAAAGAGCCGGTCGACCCGGCCAATCCGCTTTTGAAGAATCCGAAAGTCATTTCCACGCCGCATCTCGGCGCCTCGACGGCGGAAGCCCAGGTCGGCGTGGCAGTCGACGTGGCGCATGGCGTGCTGGCGGCACTGCGCGGTGAACCGGTGACGACGGCTGTCAACATGGCGCCGATCCCGCCGCACGTGCTGGAAGTCATCCGCCCCTATTTCAACCTGGCCGAGCGAATGGGCTGCCTGTCTGCAACTTTGGCGCCGGGGCGCATCGAGTCGATCAGTGTGGAGTACGCCGGCAACATCAGCGAGGTCGACACCAAATTGCTGACCATCGCAGTGATCAAAGGGGCGCTCAGCCCGATCCTGCAAGAATCGATCAATTATGTCAACGCGCCGGGCATGGCCAAAGATCGCGGCATCAAGATCAAGGAAGTCAAGAACAAGGACACGGAGAACTTTGCCAACCTGATCCAGGTGCGGGTCACGACCGACAAGGACTACTGCTGCGTCAAAGGAACCCTGTTCGGCAGAGAAGGCCGCATCGTGATGATCAACGACTACCGGGTCGACTTTGTTCCGCAAGGCTGGCTGATGATCGGACCGCATATCGACCGTCCCGGTATCATCGGCAAAGTCGGCACGATTCTCGGTTCGCAGGGGATCAACATCGCCAGCATGCAGGTGGGTCGCTCGGAAAAGGCCGGCAACCAGATGATGGTGCTCAGCGTACAGTCGCCGATTCCTGTGCCGGTGCTCGAACAGCTGAAATCTGTTGACGGGATTCTTGGTGCAACGCTGGTCAACTTTGAATCGTTGCAGGTATAATAATTGCAGTGACAAAACTACGGAGGAGGCAATGACATGGCAACGGTAAAACCTTTTCGGGCACTGCGGCCGCAGGCTGCAGCTGCGGCGGAGTTTGCCTCCCTGCCTTATGATGTGATGGATGCGGCGGAAGCCCGCGAGATGGTGGCGCAAAAGCCGCAGAGTTTTCTGCGGGTGACCCGGGCCGAAGTAGACCTGCCGGAAAATACCGATGCCCATGCTGCCGTCGTGTATGAGCAGGCCGGCAAAAAAATGGCCGAATACGTGCAAAGCGGCTTACTGCTGCGCGACGAAACGCCCTGTTACTATGTGTACCAACAGCAGATGGGGGATAATGTCCAGACCGGGATTGCCGCGACCTGCACAGTTGAAGAATACGAAGCCGGCATTGTCCGCAAGCATGAACTGACCCGTCCGGACAAGGAACAGGACCGGGTCGACCATATCCTCGGCAGCGGCGCACAAACCGGCCCGGTGTTTCTGGTATATCGGCGCAACGAAGACATCGCCGACCTGGCTGCCACAGTGACGGCGTTGCCGCCGACCTATAACTTCACCGCCGAAGACGGCATTCGGCACAGCCTGTGGGTAGTGGCGGACCCGGCGGTCGTAGGCGGCATCGAAGCTGCATTTGAAACGGTCGGGCGTCTGTATATCGCCGACGGACACCATCGCGCCGCTGCCGCCGCCCGTGTCAGCCGGCTCAGCGATGGGCCGAATGCCGGTCGTTTCCTGACGGTGCTGTTTCCGCATGATGAAGTGCGGATTCTCGATTACAACCGGGTGGTCTACGACTGGGGCGCTACGACGCCGCAAGCGTTCCTGGAAACGCTCGGACAAAAGTTCATTGTCGAACCGGTGCGCGGTCGTGGCCATGAAACCGGCAAACCGGAGCGGGTGCACCGATTTGGCATGTATCTCGATGGCACCTGGTACCAACTGACGTCGAAACCGGGTACGTTTGACCATACCGACCCGCTCAGCCGCCTAGACGTAAACATATTGCAGAACAATCTGTTGGCACCGCTGCTGGGCATCCAGGACCCGCGTACCGACAAGCGGATCGGTTTTGTCGGCGGCATCCGCGGCATGGCCGAACTGCGCCGGTTGGTCGATTCCGGCCGGGCCGTCGTAGCCTTTGCTCTGTATCCGACCTCGATTGAAGAACTGATGCTGGTGGCGGACGCCAATGAAATCATGCCGCCCAAATCGACCTGGTTCGAGCCGAAGCTGCGCGACGGCATGGTCATCCACACGCTGGAATGAGAACGGAAAGCAATTATAAACAAGAAGGGAACGTGAGCGGATGATCCCGTTGCTTGGCTTATTGGCGGCGGCAGTTTTAATGGCGGCTGGCAACCTGGTGGAAAACAACAATATTTTTCTGGCCGGTAGCGTGCTGTTTCTGCTATGTTCGATTGGCTATTTCCGGCGTCGCTGACAAGAATCGGATTCAAGTGAAGTGATGTAATTTTGCATCAGGTAGACGGAGGTTTTCCGTCAACCTGATGTTTTTTTCTTTTTGGGATGGACGAGCGGCGTGTTTTGTGTGAAAATAAAGATGTACTGTCGGAAAAGTCGGTCAATTTAAAGTAATAATCCATCGATAGATAAAATTGAATTTACAATGGCAAGGACAGCTAGCAGGAGGTGCTCGCGTGTTTCTCAGCGAAAACGATTTGATCAGGGAACCGGTGCTGCGCTGCAGCCATTCCGTTGACGAGGCGATTGCCATTTTTGGTCAGGTCCCGTATTTTTCGCTGCCGGTGCAGGATGAAAATGGGACGTATCAAGGCATGATCTGTGTGCGGACCTTGCTGTTTGCAGCGGAGGTGTTGCGGGTAAAAGGTGAAATCGCAAGCGGCCTGACACAGCTGAAAGCCCAGCAACTTTCGACCCGTCATGATTTGATCGATCTCTCGATTTATAATGATGTTGTTCCTTTTGTTGACGCGGCGGGGAAATTGGTCGGATTTATGCGGGCCAAACTGATCGGCCGAAAAACCAGTCGCTTTTTCCGC
>CAZYJK010000056.1:0-11492 GCA_964647865.1 uncultured Veillonellaceae bacterium
CCGGCAAGGACAACCCCGGTCATTGCCAATGCTCCTTGATTTGTTTCAGCAAGAAGTCGGCGAACGTTGCCGGAGCATCGAGTGAGAAATGCGGCAATCCGTCATATAACGGCGTATCCGTAATCACAGCAAACAGATCCTCCGGTCGGTTTAGCGGATCGCGTCCGGCAGCCTGCCGGAATATTTCCGCCCGGCGGGCGCTATGGTTTTTATAACCCTCAACCAAGATAATGTCCACATCATCGATACGGCTCACAATTTCATCCAGCGGCATGTCACGCTGCATTTTTTTTATAAGGGCGAACTTTTCGGACGAAGAAATGCAGACCACATCTGCGCCGGCCTGCGCATGTCGCCAGGTGTCCTTGCCGGGGCGGTCCATTTCAAATCCGTGTATGTCATGTTTGATTACGCCGACACGGTAACCGCGCTTTTTCAGTTCCGCGATCAGCTTTTCCAGATAAGTCGTTTTGCCGACGCCGGAGCGTCCGATGAACGAAATGACCGGGATCAATGCCGGTGCTCCCCGTGACAACCGCAGGAGCAATGCCCGCCATGCTTTGATGGAGCAACTGCTGCATCAATCTGGCTGCGGACCTGGGCCTTGATTCCGTCGAGATACTGACGTCGCAACGCGGCCTGTTCCTGTTTTTCTGCGTCGCTAAGACCTGTTTGCTTCTGCTTTTGCGCCAGAACATTGATGCGGGTGATCAGTTCCTTCGTTATCATCGACAATTCCCCTTTCGCAGGCAGAAAAGTATTCCGCAGTTTTGAGTTCATACTAACAATTTCGGCTATTCCTGTCAATTTGCCGAATTTTGCAGGAATAGACAATTGAGCGGCGAATTTCTTGGTAGAAGAAAAACAGCAACAAATTCGGCAATTGGGGGAGAAGCGGATGAAAAAATGGCGGTGCAAAGTTTGCGGGTATATTCATGAGGGGGATGCGCCTCCGGAGGCTTGCCCGCTTTGCGGCGTTGGACCAGAGGAATTTGTACTTTATGAGGATGAAGCGGCCGCGCCTGGCGCCAAACCCAAGCGATGGAAATGCACCGTCTGCGATTATATCCATGAGGGTGACGGTCCGCCGGAAGTCTGTCCGATTTGCGGAGTCGGCCCCGAGATGTTCGTTTTGCTCGAAGATACGATCCGCCGACTATCGGCCAACAGCGTGCTGGCCTCAACGGATGGCACCTCGCGCGCAGCCCTCGACAAAATCAGTTATGGCCTTTACGTCGTCGCCTCGGTCAAAGACGGAAAACTGAACGGACAAATTTCCAATACCGTGTTCCAGTTGACCGATCCACCGCTGAGAATCGCCGTATGCCTGAATAAAAATAACCTGACTCACGAATTCATTTCCGAATCCGGTTGTTTTGCCATATCGGTCCTGGGGCAGGAACAGTTTGACATGGTGCGGAACTTCGGTTACAAGTCAGGCAGACTGATGGACAAGTTCGCCGAGGTCAGTTATGTGCTGGGGCAGAACGGCTGCCCGATCCTGTGCGATTGCATGGCTTATCTGGAGGCGCATGTGTTGCCGGATAAGATATTGGATGTGGGGACGCATAGGCTGTTTGTCGCGGAGATTACCGGCGGCATGGTCGTGGCTGACCGGACGCCGCTGACTTATGAGTATTTCCGGGCAAACAAAAAGAAAATGTAAGCCGAAAAATATTTCTGCCCAAGTGACAGGATTTTTGTAATTGACTGCGAACTTAACTAAAGGGAATTAATGATGAGAGGAGTTCATCAGACACAAAGACGTGTCATGATTTGTAGCGGATACGAATTGTGGACGTCTTTTTTCCTGCGCCAGGCCGCCAACTATTTAATGAAAATGATGGGAGAGGAAAGTATGGAGAGAAGAATCATTCAGGTTCAAGAAAAACTGCCACTGGCCCAGACGATTCCACTAAGTCTGCAACATCTGTTTGCCATGTTCGGGGCGACGGTGTTGGTTCCCTTCCTGTTCAAGGTCAATCCTGCCACTTCATTGCTGATGAACGGAATCGGCACGCTGATTTATCTGATTATTGCCAAAGGCAGGATTCCCGCTTATCTGGGTTCTAGTTTCGCATTCATTTCACCGGTATTTGCAATTATGGCCGACCCCAGTCTGGGAGGCTATGCGGCCGCCCAAGGTGGATTCATCATGTTCGGCGTATTTTTTGTTGTCGTTTCCCAGTTGGTCCGTGTGGCCGGAACCCGTTGGATTGACGTGATTTTCCCGCCAGCGGCGATGGGGGCGATTGTTGCGATCATTGGCCTGGAACTGGCGCCGGTGGCGACAGACATGGCCGGATTGACCGGTAAGCTGATCGATCAACTGAAAATACCTTATGCGACAGCAGTTACCGTGTCGATGTTTACTCTTGGCGTGACGATTCTCTGCTCGATTCTGCTGCGGGGTTTTATGGCGGCGATTCCTGTGCTGCTGGGAGTTGTGGCCGGCTATCTTTTTTCGATGTTCATGGGTATTGTCGATTTCGCCAGTATTGCATCCGCTGCCTGGTTTGAAGTACCCACATTATATTCGCCTACATTCAATGCCAGCGCGATGCTGATGATCATGCCGGCCGCCTTTGTCGTTTTGGCCGAACATATCGGTCACCTGGTGGTTACCGGCAACATCGTGGAAAAAGACTTGGTCAAGGATCCTGGTCTGGACCGCTCGCTGCTCGGCGACGGGATTTCCAACATTCTGTCCGGTTTTGTCGGCGCGACTCCCAACACTACGTATGGCGAAAATATCGGGGTCATGGCGATTACCAAAGTATTTAGCGTCTGGGTCATCGGCGGGGCTGCGGTCATTGCGATCGGCATATCCTTTGTCGGCAAATTTGCCGCGATTATCCGCAGCATTCCGGTGCCGGTCATGGGCGGGGTCTGCATCCTGCTGTTCGGTGTCATTGCGGCAGCCGGTATCCGGATGTTGATCGAGAAGAAAGTCGACTACACCAAGTCGCGCAACCTGATTCTGACATCGGTGGTGCTGATTTCCGGCATCAGCGGTGCAGCAGTCAAAGTCGGTGCGGTGGAACTGAAAGGGATGGCGCTCGGAACGATCGTATCGATCCTGATCAGCCTGATGTTCTATGTGCTCGACAAATTCGAACTGGCAAATGACGGCGGCGCTGATTAATCAGCGGTGAAAAAATGACGGGGCGGGTTGCGACAAGCAACCCGCCCCGTCATTTTAATCAGTCCGCAAAACTAATCCAGCGGATGGTTTTTGGCGCCGAAAATCCGTTCGGCGCATTCCAGGCCGGTTGGCGTGGCCGCCAGTCCGCCCAGGCCGGTTTCGCGCAGGTCGGCATTCATCGCTCTGCCGACTGCCGCCATCGCGTCAATGACTTCATCAACCGGAATCGCGCTATGAATGCCGGCTAGCGCCATCTCGGCCGAAAGCAGGGCGATCATCGCCGCACCGGCATTGCGTTTTACGCAAGGAACTTCGACCAGGCCTGCAACCGGGTCGCAAACCAGACCCAACAGATTTTTTAGCGCCAAAGCCGACGCATGGCCTACTTGTTCAGGAGTTCCACCGAGCAGAGCAACGACCGCTCCGGCAGCCATTGCGGCGGCCGAACCGCATTCGGCCTGGCAGCCGCCTTCGGCGCCTGAGAGCGAGGCGCGGGAAGCGATGACCATGCCGATTGCACCTGCGACAAGCAGGGCAACCGCCAAATCATCCTGGGCGATGTCACGCTCTTCGGCAATCGCAAACAGAACCCCTGGCAAAACACCGCTGGAACCGGCGGTGGGGGCGGCGCAGATTTTCCCCATCGCCGCGTTCGCTTCATTGGCGGCAAGTGCATATGCTGCAGCTTTGGCTGCTAAAGGGCCAAGCAGACTACGGGGTGCCTGGTCGCCGATGCTATACTGCTGTAGCTGTAACCCGGCGCCCCCCACCAGACCGCCGGTAGAGCGGACGCCGCTAAGTCCGTAGGCAATTGCCTCCTGCATGACTGACAGTGCTCGTTTCATTCGTTCAAACAACTCTGTTTCAGTCAGTTCCAGTTCCTGCGCCTGCGTGTGCAGGCAAAACCTGCCGAATGAAAGGTTGCTGGCGTTAGCTTCATCAAGCCAGGCTGACAAACTCAGTTTTTCCATCGCTTACGCCTCCTATTCCACGACCGGATTGAGTCGCCGGACCGCAAGGATTTGTGGCAGGACGGCGACTTCGCTTACCACTTCGTCGGGAACCTCGCCATCGACATCAATCACCATGACAGCGGTGCTGCCGCGCTTTCGTCGTGACACCCGCATTTCAGCGATGTTTACGGAGCGGGCAGCCAGGATTCCGGTTACGGAGTGGATCACGCCCGGACGATCCTGATGCAGCGTGACCAAGGCCGAAAAATCGCCGGTGAGTTCGAGTGGAAATCCATTGATCTCAGTGATCTTGATCCGGCCGCCGCCGACCGAACAGCCGGTGATTCGCAGCACGCCTTCGCTGTGCCCTTTGAGCGCAAAGACCACCGTGTTGGGATGGGCCGAATCGCCCAGACACACCATTTCAAAATGAAAGGCCAGTCCGGTCTGGGCAGCATGCTCAAACGAATGGGGAATGCGGGAATCATCGGTTTGCCAGCCCATCAACCCGGCGATCAACGCCCGATCGGTACCGTGGCCTTTGCCGGTTCGGGCAAATGAACCGTGCAAACCAATATCGGCGGCAATCACCGGTTCGCCGAGCAGTTCTCTTGCCAGCCGTCCCAGACGGACAGCACCGGCGGTGTGCGAACTGGAGGGGCCGATCATGATGGGTCCGATGACATCGAACAGATTCATGCGCTCACCTGCTTCACTTTTTTTGCTCTCGCGGCGGTTGCCTGCTTGCATTATGCGCGACAGGAAAATACAATAATAGGTACCCTGAATAGAACAAACAGAAAAGGAGCGTTACCATGAAAATCGTAATCAGTGTTCTCGGCCGCGATCGCGTCGGCATCATTGCCATGGTGGCCACGGTGCTGGCTGAAAACGGCGTGAATATCCTCAATCTGGACCAGACCATCCTGGACGGTTTTTTCAACATGATCATGACCGCGGATATGAGTGGCGCTTCGATCAGCCTGAAAGAGCTGCAGCAAATCATGAAAGAAAAAGGCGAAGCAATCGGCCTGGAAATCAGAGTACAGCATGCAGATATTTTTCAAGTCATGCACCGGGTGTAAGGGGGCGAATCAATGATCACACTGGAAGATATATTAGAAACAAACCGCATGATCAAAGAGCAAAACCTGGACGTGCGGACGATAACGATGGGCATCAGCCTGCGAGATTGCGCAGATCCTGTTTTGCGGACATTCTGCGACAAGATTTATGAAAAAATCACCCGGCAGGCCGAGCATCTGGTGAAGGTCGGCGAAGACATCGAAGCGGAATACGGCGTACCGATCATCAACAAGCGGATTTCGGTCACCCCGATTGCCATCGCAGCCGAAGCCTGCCGCACCGACAGTTATGTCGCCGTAGCCGAGGCACTGGACCGGGCGGCGAAAACCGTCGGCGTGAATTTCATCGGCGGCTTTTCCGCACTGGTTCACAAGGGCTTTACCAAAGGCGACCTGATATTGGTCGATTCGATTCCTGAGGCGCTGGCAGTCACCGAGCGCGTCTGTTCGTCAGTGAATCTGGCTTCGACCTCGACCGGAATCAATATGGACTGCGTAGCCCGGATGGGCAAAATCATCAAACAAACGGCGATGTTAACAAAAGACCGCGATGCAATCGGTTGCGCCAAACTGGTCGTCTTTGCCAATGCGGTGGAAGATAACCCGTTTATGGCCGGGGCGTTCCACGGCGTCGGCGAGGCCGAGGCTTGCATCAATGTCGGAGTCAGCGGTCCCGGAGTTGTGCTGCGGGCGATCGAACAAGTCCGTGGCGCCGATTTTGGCGTGCTGGCGGATACCATCAAGAAGACTGCATTCAAGATCACGCGGGTCGGCCAGTTGGTCGCGCAGGAAGCTTCCCGCAGATTGAACGTGCCGTTTGGCATTGTCGATCTGTCCTTAGCTCCGACACCGGCGATCGGCGACAGTGTGGCGGCGATCCTTGAGGAAATGGGGCTGGAAAGCACTGGCGCTCCCGGCACAACTGCAGCCTTGGCGCTATTGAACGATGCGGTAAAAAAAGGCGGCCTGATGGCCTCGTCCCATGTCGGTGGCCTTTCCGGCGCATTTATCCCGGTCAGCGAAGATGCAGGAATGATCGCTGCCGTGGAGCGTGGCGCACTGACGCTGGAAAAACTGGAAGCCATGACTTGCGTTTGCTCGGTCGGACTGGACATGATCGCTGTGCCAGGTGATACTTCGGCGGCGACAATCTCGGCGATCATTGCCGATGAAGCAGCCATTGGCATGATCAACAACAAAACTACGGCGGTACGGATCATCCCTGTGCCAGGCAAAACAGTCGGCGATTCAGTTGTGTTCGGTGGATTGCTCGGACACGCGCCGATCATGGCAGTCAACCGGTTTCAGGCGGAAGATTTCATTGCCCGGGGCGGCCGGATCCCGGCGCCGATTCGCAGCCTGACCAATTGATTAACGCATACGGTCGTTAGGGGACCAGCTTGTCGAGACCGAGGGCCTTTAGCTTTTCGGTGGTCGGCAGGCTGGTTTTTTTGTCCCAGCCACGGCCGTCATAGTAGCTGTCCAGTAAAGACTCCTGTTTTGCAGCCGAAAAATTGGCGCCGGCTTTGGGACCGGTACGAAAAGTGATTTCGTTAAACCGGTCCGGCAGCTTGTCATCGATGCGCCGGAAGCCTTCCCGGCTGTTAAACAGTTTCTCCAGATTCCAGATCCGCTCTCCGACCGCAAGCATGGAGGCGTCATCGCAATTCCAGCCGGTAGCGAGCGACAGGGCGCGCTGGTACGGCGCCGTGCCGACCGCGCCGTACACAAAGCGGCAGACGCACAGCGCATCAAGAAACGTCCGGCGATGCTGCTCCTGGATACTGGCCCCGTCCTGATGACTGCCGCCGCGATTGGCGGTTCCGTATACAATCGCAAAATCGTGACTGGCCGGCACATTCCAGCCGGCGAGTTCCTGCCCTTTAACATGCATGGCAAACGGGACTGTCGCCGGACCAAATTGGGCGGCGGCTTTTTTGACGCCCTGGGCCAGGATCGCTCCGATTCCCTGACGTTTGACGATTCGTTCCATCAGCTGCAGCAGTGTTGGAGCATGGCCCCAGGTCGGCGATAAGCCGTCCAGGTCGGCTGAGGACAACAACCCTTGTTCGAAAAGATCCATCACAAACCCGAGCACGTTGCCGGTGGCAATCGGGTCGAGCCCCAGTTCGTCAGCCCGGGCAATCAACGCTATCAAATCACCGAAGTCGCTAATTCCGCAATTTGCTCCGAGCATAGCACCGGCGCTGTAACCGGGTCCTTCGGCGATGGTTCCCTGCCAGGGGCCGTGGGATATTTGGCCGGTCTTGACGCACTTTAACGGACAAAAAGCGCAGGCGGCGTGACGGACCCAAAATTCACGCTCGGCGGTCGGAAGCCCGAGTTTTTCCACCGCAGGCCAGGACCCTTCACGATAGTTCCTGGTTGTCAGCATGCCGGCTTTGTCGGCAGACAACAATAGCGGCGCAGTTCCCCAACGTCGCCAGTTGGCATAGTTGTTCCAGTTGCCAAGCAGGGAGGCGATGTCATTGCGCAGGTTGCGCAAACCATCAGGGTTGTGCAGGGATACGGTCTTGGCGCCGCGTACCGCGACTGCCTTGAGGTTTTTCGCTCCCATCACTGCTCCGGCGCCGCCGCGGGCGGTGGTCCGTTTCACATCGCTGGTGATGCCAGCGAATCGTACGCCGTTTTCACCGGCCGGACCAATGGTGAGCAGGCGAAAGTCGGGACCCAACTCGCTGTTGAGTTGTTTTAACGCGGCAGAAGTGGTTTTTCCCCACAGGTCTCCGGCATCCCGCACCGAGACTTGGCCTTCGTCGATGACCAAAACAACCGGCCTCTCAGCACGACCATGAATGATTAAGCCGTCATAGCCGGCCTGCTTCAGGGCAGGACCGAAATGACCGCCGATCGAGGACCAGGTCAGCGTGGAAGCGTGGGGAAGGTTGGTTTCGGCCGGTGAAGTATTGGCGGACTTGGTCACGACTGTCACGCGTGACGGACCAGCGAGCGGCAGTCCGGACAGCGGACCAGGCCAGAACATCAATGGATTCTTGGGCGACAACGCGTCGATTCCTGCGGCAGGCAACCGGTCCCACAGCGTTTTTACGCCGAGACCGCGTCCGCCGAGAAACTGCTCGGCGGCTTTCATATCAGTGTCGCTCAATGAATGTCGACGGGAAGTCAGATCAACTTCGAGGATTTTTCCACAATAACCATGCGCCATTCTAATTGTTCCTCCCCGAACGATAAACCGATCGGGAAACCTGACCGGCGATGATAACTGGCGCTGCAGCCATGTTTTTGCCATCGACATTGGCAGGGACGATGGAGAGGCAATGTTCCGGGCAGGCTTTTACGCAGGCCGGATCACCACCGCACAAGTCACAGAGTCCGAGCGCCTTTTTGCCGTCGCGGCTGATGCGGATCACGGCTGAACGGTCTTTGGCGCAAGCTTTGATACAGGCCTGGCAACCGATGCATTTGCTTTCGTTCAATAAAATTGCACCGGTTCGCGGGTCGCGCGACAAAGCCGCCGCTTCTGGCGGACAGACAGAGACGCAGGGGGCATCGGCACACCCTGCGCAAAGCGAAACGATATCAAGCGGCGGTTCGAAACGATGGACCCGAACCCGACTGCGTAAAAAGTCAAAAGAGTTTTCCCGGATCAGGACGCATTCGGCTTCACAGATTCGGCAGCCGCTGCAACGCGCCTGATCGACGGTAATGAAACTGGGAGTAGTGATTCGACCGGCCCGGTCGGTGTGAAAAACCGAGTTGCTACCGGCAGATAAATCCGACGGCGATTTCCTTTTGAATAAAGCAGCGACAATTCCTGCTCCGGCAGCCGTTCCCGCTACTGCGCCCAACACAAAGTCGCGGCGGCTGAATGTAAGACGACTCATTCCTTGGCTGCCGGCTGCTTTTCTGTTGCCGGTTTTTCAGCGTCCACTCCGGCCGGGGCGGGTGAGATTTGCTTTGGCGCTTCGTGGTATTCTGCCACGATGACTTTGCGATTCGGTTCCGGGTCCGGTTCTTTGGTGGCGCTGCGGAATTCCCGGATCGCCTTGCCGACAGAAGCCCCCATTTCCGGCAATTTGGAAGGACCAAAAATAACCAGGGCGATAACAAGAATCAAAATGAGTTCCGGCATTCCAAGGCCAAACATTTGCAGTCTCCTCTCCGTTCGCAGTATTATTGATAAGCTATATATTTTATTCCCTTCGAAATTAAAAAATCCTCTTGCCGTTGAAGGAAAGCGCGCAAGATTTGTGGAACCAGCATAGTGTAAATCAAATTCTCAGGGAGGTTTTTATGCGAATGACACTGACCAGACGCAGGGAAATGCTGCGACTGCTGTCAAATGATTATCAGGGGGCGACGACCGGGCTGGAATTCGGTTCTTCCTTTGAATTGTTGGTTGCCGTTATCCTGTCGGCGCAATGCACTGACGTTCGTGTCAATATTATCACCCGCCGATTGTTCCCAATGTGGAACACTCCGGCAAAAATGCTGTCGCTTAGTGTGTCGCAGCTGGAAGACCTGATTCATGACTGCGGCTTGTTTCGGGCCAAAGCCAAAAATATCCTGGCAACCTGCATACTGCTGCAGGACAAATGGCAAGGCGAAGTGCCCGGACAAATGGAAGATTTGCTGACGTTGCCGGGGGTGGGGCGCAAGACGGCGAATGTCATGCTCAGCCATCAGTTCGGCGTGCCGGCTATCGCAGTCGACACCCATGTTTTTCGGGTGGCGAATCGGACTGGACTGGCCTGCGGCAAGACGCCGGACGAAGTCGAACAGGGGCTGATGAAGCTGATTCCCCGGTCCGACTGGTCGGCTGCCCATCACTGGCTGATCTGGCATGGTCGGAAAATCTGTCGGGCCCGCAGTCCGTTGTGTCGGCAGTGTTCGCTATCGCAACTGTGTCCGTCCGCAGAAAAAGTACTGGAAAAATAAAAGTCGATAAGTTATAATTATTCAATCGTATATGATATGGGGGTGCGGCAAATGATTTATCGAACTGCGACATTTCGCGATGTGGAAAGTATTCATAAAATCGTCAATGGCTATGCTGAACAGGGGTTGATGCTGGCGCGTTCCAGAAATTCGATCTATGAAACATTGCGTGATTTTGTATTGGCGGAAGACCAGGGCGAGGTGGTCGGGGTCGGCGCACTGCATCTGGTATGGGCTGAATTGGCGGAAATTCGGGCGATGGCGATTTCGCCGGATTATGCCGGCAAAGGGATTGGCTATAAAATCGTGCAACAGTTGATGGAAGATGCCCGCAAACTCGGAGTAAAAACATTGTTCACGCTGACTTATCAACCCGGCTTTTTTGCCAAGTCCGGCTTTTATGAAGTGCCAAAGGAGCAGTTGTCGCAGAAAGTCTGGAAAGACTGCATCAATTGTAGCAAGTTTCCCAATTGTGACGAGATTGCGATGGTCCGTCCGCTAGAATAGCAAATGGGAGGAAGCCGCAATGGGAAAAGACCGTTCATTGAACCGCCTGCAGGCTATGTTTGACCGGGCGCCGATGGCGATGCTCTGTTTCGATAAAGGCTTGCGCGTGACAGAATGGAATCAGGCCGCTACCAGGCAGCTCGGCATTATGGCGTCCGAGGCCAAGGGGCGGTCAGTGTTGGAGTTTTTTTCAGAGGAAACTGGCGCGGGACCGAAACAGTGGCAGGCGCTTTCTGAGGCGCATGGGACGGTTGATTTGCTTGGCCGGGCGATCGCCCAAGCCGGCGAAATGTTTCCGGTCCGAATTGTTGCCAGCGAGCTCGAACTGCCCGGACAGACGGAAACTATGTTGTGTTTTACCAGAGAATTGTCGGAACGGCAGCTGGAAAGCGAATCGCTGCGCCGGACCGATGAAGCCAAGCAGCGGGCGGATCTTCTCAACGCCCTGGCTGATGGCGAGATTGTAAGCAAGGAAGTCGCGATTCAGCGAGGCAAGGCGTTGGGGCTCGATTTGGCGGCAAAGTACGCATTGTTTGCTATCAGTATCGACGACTACGCCGGCAAATCCTATGCTGAACTGCAAAAAGACCAACGGGGCATGCAGGAAGTTCTGCGGCAGGTGACACAGATTTGTTCGGCAGAGCAGGATAAGATCGTCTGGACCCGTTACGATGGCTTTGCCGTTCTCTGTCCATTGCCGGAACCCTGCGATGACATTAAGGGGCAGGCTTTGCTGCGGGCCAAGTCAGGCAAAGAACGAGTGACCCGCCACATGCCGGGAGTTCGTCTGACCGTAGGGGTTAGCTCCAGTTACACCGACATTCTCGATATCCGGCGCTGTTATCGGGAAGCCAAAGAGGCCGCCAATGTCGGACTGAGGGT
>CAZYJK010000057.1:0-11437 GCA_964647865.1 uncultured Veillonellaceae bacterium
TATTTGCCGTCTGGCTGGCAAGCGGTTTCTACATTGTCGATCAGGGTGAGCGTGGTGTTGTGCTCCGGTTTGGAAAATTCATCGAGACCACTCAACCCGGACCCAACTGGCAGCTGCCTTGGCCGATAGAAAGCGTCCAGGTGGTCAATATCGAACCGCGGCTGGAAGTCATTGAAAGCAATCCGCAATTTACACAGATCGTACCGCCAAATGACATGGTGGTTATCATAACATTGCAAACCCGCATCGCCCAGACTGAAGGGTTTATCAACCTCTGCATCCCATATCTGGTGCTGGAACCGATCATGCCAAAACTGACCACTTCGTTTTGGGTCGCATCATCGATAGCGCGGGCCGGCTCTAAAACCAACGTGACCCAGATGCAGAAAAAACTGGAACGCACTCTGGTTCCGCTCATGGTGGAACTGGGAAAAATTAATGTCACCGTCGGTGAAATGCTAGACTTGACAGTGGGAGATGTGATTCGGCTTGATTCCAAAGTTAACGAGGAACTGCCGATCATTATCGGCCAGCATCAAAAGTTCAAATGCAAGCCTGGCAGTTCAAATAACCGTATTGCAGTGCAAATAACTCAAGTAGTGCCAGAGGAGGAAGATGGACATGAGTGATAGCTTTCTGTCACAAGAAGAAATAGATGCCCTGTTGCGCAACGAATCTCCGGCAGCCCCTTCGAGTAGCGCGGCTTCAGCTAGTTCAGCAGCCTTGTCTGATGTTGAGATTGATGCTCTCGGTGAAATCGGCAATATTTCGATGGGTAGCGCGGCTACGACGATGTCGGTGCTGTTGTCACGCAAGGTTGAGATTACAACGCCGCGGGTTTCCATCATGCTGCTCGATGATATGCGCAAAGATTATCCGATGCCCTATATCATCGTCGAAGTTCGCTTTACCGAAGGGATTAACGGCACGAACCTTTTGGCGATGAAAGAGTCGGATGCGGCGATTATCGCTGACCTGATGATGGGAAATGACGGCTCCAATCCGCCGGTGGGGATGAATGAACTCTATATGAGCGCTGTGGCTGAAGCGATGAATCAGATGATGGGAGCGACCGCCACGTCTCTGTCGAGCATTTTCAAGAGTCGGGTCGATTTGGCGCCGCCCAAAGTACGGTTGATTGATTTGGCAGGAAATGATAATATTACAGATAGCGTAACCGGTAGTGAAGATTTGGTCCGGATTGCATTCCGAATGGTCGTCGAGGAATTGATCGATAGCGAGATCATGCTGATTTTGCCGTTGAAAATCGCCCGCGACATGGTGGATGGTCTGCTTCATTCCTCGGCGCCGGCTCCTGCGCCACAACCTGCGAAACCGGCCATGCCGGCCGCACCGGTGATGCAACAATCGGCCGCAGCGCCGCCTGTTCAGCAACAACAGGCCTACATCCCGCCGCAACCTGCGCCGCAACGCGGACCGTCGCCAGTCGTTCCTGAGCAGAACGTGATTGTCCAACCGGCTCAGTTTGCTCCGCTCAAACAGAACATCATGAGCGTTTCCGACTCCAACATCGGTATGATTATGGACGTGCCTTTGCAGGTTACCGTGGAGTTGGGGCGTACCCGCAAGTTGATCCGCGAAATCCTGGAACTTGCTCCCGGTTCGGTCGTTGAGCTGGATAAACTGGCTGGTGAGCCGGTAGATATTTTGGTGAATGGGAAGATAGTCGCCAAAGGGGAAGTGGTCGTTATTGATGAGAACTTTGGTGTGCGTATCACAGGTATCGTCAGTATGCAGGAAAGAGCGAGCACTTTGCAGTAATATACAGTAGAGATTGTTTTACGAAGTAAGGAAGGGGATTGCTGATGGGATTGCGAGTCTTGGTAGTCGATGACGCGGCATTCATGCGGATGATGATCAAGGATATTCTGTCCAAGAACGGTTTTGAAGTCGTTGGCGAAGGTGCTAATGGATTGCAGGCTGTTGAGAAGTACAAGGAACTAAAACCGGATCTGACGACCATGGATATCACCATGCCGGAAATGGATGGAATCAGCGCGGTCAAAGAAATCAAAAAGTTTGACCCTCAGGCGAAAATCATCATGTGTAGCGCGATGGGACAGCAGGCAATGGTTATTGAATCGATTCAATCCGGCGCACGGGATTTTATCGTCAAGCCTTTCCAGCCGGACCGGGTATTGGAAGCGATTCGTAAGGCCGTTGGCTAAAATGCGGGGATCGTCGAAGCAACTCAAGGTTGCTTGCGCTATCCTAGGGATGGTTTTATTCCTATTCGGCTTTTCTGGTCTTACTATGGCCACAGAAACGCCGGCAACGCCCGGCTATCTGCAGTATCAGGAACCGGCCAAGGCTGCTTCGGGATCGACGATGGGAACCTTGGCCTATGTACTCTCACTGATTATCTTGTTTATCGGCGTCATCGCACTTGCGTACCTGACATCGCGTTTTATTGCCGCAAAAATGGGGGGGATTGGCCAGAGCGCCGGTTCCTCGATTCATATGACTCTTGCATTGGGACCGAATCGCAATATTCATCTTGTGGAGATGGCGGGGCGGTTTTTTGTCGTAGGTGCGACTGAGCAATCTATTCAGCTGTTGTTTGAAGTTGATTCGCCTGAACAGATTGAAGCAATCCGCAACAGTGCCAAAACAAGTCCGCCCAGTTTTGAAGCGGCATTAGGTAGCCAGATTCTGGCGCTCAAACAAATCCGTGAACGGTTTCCGACAGTGTTTTCGCCGCCGGGGAGTTCGCCGCGAAATGATGAAAATGAGAAGAGGTAAGGCTGATTTGTCCGTTTGCGGATTTATTCGTCCGACAGCAGGCATGGGTTGGCTGGTGCTCGGTTGCCTGATTGCATTGGCGGTTCCGGCAGCCGTGCAGGCAGCGCCGCTGGTCCCCGCGCCGAATCTTAATATCGGTATAACGCCGGCAGGCAAACCGCAAGATGTTGCCTTGAGTCTGCAAATCCTATTAATGCTGACAGTACTATCTTTAGCGCCGTCGATAATCATCATGATGACGGCGTTTACGCGCATTATTGTCGTGTTGTCCTTTCTACGCAGCGCACTCGCAACCCAACAGATGCCGCCCAATCAGGTAATTGTAGGCTTGGCCTTGTTTTTGACTTTTTTTACGATGTCGCCATATTTCGATCAGATTTATAAGAATGCCTGGCAGCCGTTTCTGGCCGGTACGCTTTCCCAGGAAAATGCAACCACGGAAGCATTAAAACCGCTTCGCGAATTCATGTTCAAACAGGCGCGCGAAAATGACATCGCGTTATTTGTCAATATGATGGACGGTCCGCGACCGACAACACAGAATGATGTTCCGACGACAGTGCTGATTCCGGCGTTCGTCATCAGTGAACTCAAAACCGCTTTTCAAATCGGTTTTTTGATTTATATTCCGTTTATCGTGGTCGATATGGTTGTAGCCTCTACCCTGATGTCGATGGGTATGATGATGGTGCCGCCGGTAATGATTTCCCTGCCGTTCAAGATACTGCTGTTCATTCTGGTTGACGGCTGGCATCTGGTGATACGGTCTTTGTTGATGACGTTCAATTAGATGGGAGGAACGCAGCGTGTCGCAGGATATTGCAATTCAGCTGGGGCGTGAAGCTTTATTCATGGTGATGCTCGTCTCTGCGCCGATGTTGGGCCTGGGGCTCATTGTCGGGGTCGCTGTCAGTATTTTTCAGGCAACAACACAGATCCAGGAACAGACATTGGTCTTTGTTCCCAAAATCATCGCCACATTTGTGGCGATTCTTATCTTTGGCCCCTGGATTTTGGGCATGGTCGTCGATTTCACCCGCGATCTCTTTATGTCCTTCAACAGCGTGATTCGTTAGAAGTGAGGTAGCTGTGGATTTTGCGGCGCTGCTTGCCAATCAGTTTGTTCAGTTCTTGCTTGTCTTTGCCCGGGTAACCGGTGCGCTGACTACCGCGCCTGTTTTTGGCAGCAAGGTGATTCCGGTTTATGTGCGGGTCGGTCTGGCGATTCTGTTATCGTTGATGCTGATCCCGTTTTCAAGCTGGACCCCTGAACGTCAACCGGCATCGTTATTGATGCTTGGCTGGTGGGTGTTGGTCGAATTGACCTACGGATTGGCGGCCGGTTATGTTGCGGCGCTGTTTTTTCAGGCGGTGCAGATGGCGGGGCAATTGATCGATATGCAGGTTGGTTTTGGCATGATCAACGTTTTCGACCCACAATACGGGCAACAAGTGCCGCTGGTCGGTAATTTCAAGTTTTTGATGGCGCTGGTGGTGTTTCTTGCTTTGCAAGGACATCATGTGATCATTACCGGTCTGGCGGATAATTTCCGCACCGTGCCGTTAGGCGTTCAACTGCATCTTGATAATGCTGCGGCAATGATGGTGGATGCAGTGGCCAATATGTTTGTCCTGTCGCTGAGAATTGCCCTGCCGGTGATGGGAACGGTCTTGATGACAGATGTAGCGTTGGGGATATTAGCCAGGATTATGCCGCAGATGAATGTATTTGTCGTTGGGATTACCGGTAAGCTGGTTGTCGGCATGTTCATGATTTATCTGATTCTGCCGTTTTACGTGACGTTTTTGGAGGTCGGCTTTGAAGGGATTTTTCGCGATTTTTCACGAATGTTTGAAATTCTTGCCAAAGAGACCCAATAGCAACTTTCGGTTTGATCTGCAACGCTTTGATTCTTCCGAGAAGACGGAAGAGCCGACGCAGCGCAAACAGGAAGAAAGCCGCAAAAAAGGTCAGGTCGCCAAAAGTGCGGAACTGAGTTCTGTTTTTGTCATTTTGGCGGCATTTCTGGCCTTGAAAACAGCCGGACCGCACTTATACGAAACACTCATCGGTTATATGCGGCATATTTTTAACGGATTGAGTGTTCGCGGCGACTTTACGATCCAGTCTGTCCAGCTAATGATTACCGAAGCGGGCATGAATTTTTTTGAAGCAGTACTACCTCTGATGATCTCTGTGCTATTGGTTGCGGTCAGTGTTTCTATTCTGCAAGTTGGCTTTTCGTTCAACCCGGATACGATAATGCCCCAATTCAGTCGGATCAATCCGATTTCCGGGTTTGGCCGGATTTTCTCCAAGCGTTCCCTTGTGGAGCTGATCAAGTCCTTGTTGAAAATCACCGTGGTCGGCTATTTCATCTTCCGATTCATTCAGAAAGAGACGCTACGCATCCCTTCTCTCATGATGGCCGAGATTCCCGACTCGTTTGCTCTGCTTGCAGGTATCATCTATGATTTGGCATTTCAGATTGCGATGGTTATCCTGGTACTGGCGATTTTGGATTATGGTTACCAGTGGTGGGAGCATATGCAAAATCTGAAGATGAGCAAACAGGAAGTCAAGGAAGAAATGAAGCAGACTGAGGGGAATCCGCAGATTAAAAGTAAAATCCGTGAAAAGCAACGGGCGATTGCCACGCGGCGGATGATGGCGGAAGTGCCGAAAGCGGACGTGGTGGTTACCAACCCGACCCATTTTGCTGTAGCGCTAAAGTATGAATCGGGCATGGAAGCGCCGACTGTGGTTGCCAAAGGCGCCGATTTCATCGCGCAACGGATTCGCGAGATCGCCAAGGAGAATGACGTAGTCATTGTCGAAAACAAACCCTTGGCTCAGGCGCTGTTTAAGAATGCCGAAGTGGGCGATCCGATTCCGCCTGACCTATATAAAGCGGTTGCTGAAGTTCTGGCCTACGTATATCGTTTGAAACGAAAGTACTCTTGATTTCTGGATGGAGATAATTCATGGGCGAAAATAATGCCTTGATCAGTAAACTGAATAAATTCAGCGATGTGATGCTGGCGCTGGGCGTAGTTATGATCGTCATGATGATGATTATTCCGTTGCCGCCGTTTCTGCTCGATTTGCTGCTGGCTCTCAATATCACATTGTCGCTGACCATCGTGATGATTTCGATCTATAATGTCGAGCCGCTGCAATTTTCCGTATTTCCATCGCTGTTACTCGTGACCACACTGTTTCGGCTGGCGCTGAATGTTTCGGCGACCCGGCTGATTTTGCTGCAGGGCTACGCAGGGGAAGTCATTTTGGCGTTCGGCAGCTTTGTTGTTGGTGGCAATG
Source organism: uncultured Veillonellaceae bacterium (assembly GCA_964647865.1). GTDB lineage: Bacteria > Bacillota > Negativicutes > UBA1444 > UBA1444 > UBA1444. The sequence goes on from CAZYJK010000057.1 coordinate 6,086, forward strand.
CGGTGGTCGGTTTTATTGTGTTCATTATCCTGATTCTGATTCAGTTCATCGTAATCACCAAAGGCGCAGAGCGGGTCGCCGAGGTCGCTGCCCGTTTCACACTCGATGCGATGCCAGGCAAACAGATGGCGATTGATGCCGATCTGAACGCCGGTTTGATAAATGATAACGAAGCGCGTACCCGCCGGCGCAATATCCAACGGGAAGCCGATTTTTACGGTGCTATGGACGGCGCCAGTAAATTTGTCAAAGGCGATGCGATTGCTGCGATCGTTATCATCGTGGTCAACATTCTGGGCGGTTTCATTATCGGTATGGTCCAACGTGACATGTCGATACTGCAGGCGCTGCAGACTTATACACTACTGACCGTCGGTGAAGGCCTGGTCAATCAGATTCCGGCGCTGTTGGTTTCTACCGCAACCGGCCTGGTTGTGACCAGAGCCGCATCGGAAAACAACCTTGGTCATGATATTGCCGCGCAGCTACTTGCCTATCCGCGGGTCTTCTTCCTGGTCGCGGCAGTATTGGCGGTATTGTCGGCTGTGCCGGGACTGCCGGGCGTTCCGTTCCTGTCAATCGCGATACTTATTTCCGGTTTGGGCTACATCTTGCAAAAAACAGCCAAGACCGCACAGGAAACGGCGGTTACCCAGCAGGAAGAAAAAGAGCTGGAAGAAGTACGAAAGCCGGAGAATATTGTTTCCTTGTTGCAGGTTGACCCGATCGAACTGGAAATCGGCTACAGCCTGATACCGCTTGTCGATGTCGCACAAGGCGGTAATTTACTGGACCGGGTGGTTATGATCCGCCGGCAATGCGCGCTTGAAATGGGGATTGTCGTGCCGACCATCCGCATACGCGATAATATTCAATTAAAACCTAATGCATATGTGATAAAAATAAAGGGAATTGAGGTTGCCAAGGGCGAATTATTACTTGATCACTTTTTGGCAATGAATCCTGGCACGGTTACCGAAGAAATTCCGGGCGAAGAGACGATGGAACCGGCGTTTGGCTTGCCGGCCCTGTGGATTCACGAAGCGTACCGGGAACGCGCCGAATTGTCAGGCTATACCGTGGTTGATCCGATTTCCGTGTTGGCAACCCATTTGACCGAAGTTGTCAAGGGACATTGCGATGAGTTGCTGGGCCGACAGGACGTGCAGACGCTGATCGACTCGGTCAAACAGGATCATCCGGCCGTCGTGTCGGAACTTGTGCCGGCGATGCTGTCGGTAGGCGACATCCAAAAAGTTTTGGTGTGCCTGCTCAAAGAGCGGGTTTCCGTCCGGGACCTTGTCAGCATAATGGAGACACTGGCCGATACGGCGACCTTCACCAAAGACCCCGAAGTTCTGGCCGAATATGTGCGGCGGACTTTGTCGCGGAATATTTCGCGTCAGTACATTCAAAACAATACGTTGACCTGCATCACGCTGGACCCGCAAACGGAAAATCAGATCGTATCCGGGGTTCAACATTCCGACCGGGGCAGTTTTGTCAACCTTGACCCTGGTTCGATGCAACAGTTTATCAACAGTCTGTCCAGCGAGATTCAAAAACTCACGGCGACGGGTTTTCACCCGGTTCTGCTTACCAGCCCTGCATCTCGCCTGTACGTCAGGAAGTTAACCGAACGAATCGCTCCCAACCTGGTCATCTTGTCCTTTGCGGAATTGGAAAACCAGATTGAAGTCCAGTCTGTAGGGATGGTGAAAATCTAATTGAAAGTCAAGACTTATCGGGCGCCGACATTGGCAGAAGCCTTGGCGGAAGTGAAAAACGACCTCGGTCGCGAGGCCGTGATCGTTCAGACACGGCGGCTCAGGCAGGGTGGTTTCCTCGGAATGATGGCGACGGAGATTGTCGAAGTCACCGCAGCGGTTGACACCACGCTTGCCAAGGCAAACAAAGTCGCTGCGGCAAGACCGCCGGAACCGAAACCCAAAGAGAATGATGCAGATGATGCGAAAATGCTGGCGCTTCACCTTGAGCTGGCCAGTATGCGAAAATCATTGGAAAGTGTTTTGGAAAGCCGGTCGACAGCGCAAAAAACGACTACTGACATGCCGCCGGAGAAAAAGAAATCGTTTTTGCAGGAATGGGCTCGCAAGAATGACCTCGACCCCGTTGCTGCAGACGCTTTATTCTATGGGATTCCCAATATCAACTCGTTGAGTTCGGAGTTGTTTCAGTCGCGTTTGCGCGAACGGCTGGTCGCACATTTTCAGGATGTGGCGGGAATCGCTGTCCGTCCGGCGTATTGCAAAGTCGTCGCCTTGATTGGGCCGACGGGGGTAGGCAAGACAACAACCGTGGCAAAACTGGCCGCAAATTTCGCGCTGAGGGAAAAATACCGCGTGGCGTTGGTCACGGCCGATACGTACCGGATCGCAGCGGTGGAGCAACTGAAAACCTATGCCGATCTTATCGGGATTCCGATTGATGTGGTTTATACGCCGCAAGAAATGCGTAGCGCACTGTATCGGCATCAGGATAAACAATTGGTGTTAATCGATACGGCGGGTCGCAGTCCGTCGAATCAGCCGCAACTCGCCGAACTCGAGGCATTGTTGGCGGTAGACGACAATATCGAAAAACATCTGGTGCTAAGCGCAACAACCAAATTTACCGATTGCCTCGAGGCTGTGCAGCGTTTTCAGCCGTCAAAACCACAGAAATATCTGTTCACCAAACTGGATGAAGCCAGCAATCTGGGTACACTTTTCAATTTGATGTTTCATGCACCCAAAACTTTGTCTTATATCACTACGGGGCAGAATGTGCCTGACGACATTGAGCTGGCTGATCCGAACCGACTGACTACACTGATGTTGCGAGGAAAATCATGAACGATCAGGCTAATCGACTCCGCCAGATGAATGAAATGATGGGAGCGTCGCGTAGCGCGATTCTGAAACCGATTCAGACGCAAGCGCGGGTTATTACGGTCACCAGCGGCAAAGGCGGCGTTGGCAAGACCAATGTTACGGTTGCCTTGGCTGTTGCATTTGCTCGGCTGGGCAAAAAGGTTCTTATTTTGGATGCCGATCTGGGTCTATCCAATGTTGACGTGATTCTGGGAGCCTCGGCGCCGGGCAATCTGTTCCAGGTCATTCATAACGGACTGGACCTGAACGATGTGGTTGCCGATGGGCCGCTTGGGATCAAGTTTATCTCCGGTGGTTCGGGAATTTATGATTTGTCGAATCTCTCCGATTCGCAGATCCAATACTTTCTGCATCAAGTCGGACAGTTTGACAATTGGGCCGATATCATTTTGATCGACACCGGTGCGGGATTGAACCGGATGGTGCTCAATTTTGTCCTGGCGGCCGATGAAGTGATTGTTGTCACAACACCGGAACCGACGGCGGTTGCTGATGCCTATGCGGTCATCAAGGCATATGCTGCCAAAGGCGGACAATCACCGGTCCGACTGATTGTTAACCGCGTGCGGGAACTTGCCGAAGGCGAAGGCGTACTGAATAAGCTTGCAAAGGTATCACAACGCTTTTTGGGTTTGTCGATCTCTCATCTGGGTTTCATCTTTGAAGACCGGATGGTGCAAAAATCGGTTACCAGCCAGGTTCCCCTGATGGTTGCCTATCCAGATAGCGTGGCGGCGCGTTGTATCGATCGGATTGCCCATTCCTTGCTTTTTGGTGAGGATTTGCCGGTTCCCCGCGGTATCCGCGGCTTGTTTCAGCGGTTGCTGGCGCGTGGCTGAACCGAATCGCATTAAAATGACTCTGACGCTATGGAGGGATAGCTTTTGATCAAGATATTGGTTGTTGACGATTCGGCGTTCATGCGCAAGGTTCTATCGGATTTGTTCAAGAGTCAACCTGATTTCGAAGTGGTTGACATCGGTAGGAACGGTGCGGAAGCTGTGGAAAAGGTCAAGCAACATTCACCGGACGTTGTGACGCTCGATGTTGAAATGCCGGTGATGGACGGCTTGACGGCGCTGGAACAGATCATGGCTGTAAAACCGACGCCGGTCGTGATGGTCAGCAGCCTGACCAAAGCGGGTGCAGATGCCACGATTAAGGCATTGAGCCTGGGCGCGGTCGACTTTGTTGCCAAAAGTGCCGGCTCGATTTCGCGGATTGACGAGATTGAAAAGGATTTGCTGCAGAAATGCCGTGAAGCGGCTGGAGTCAGCGGTAACCGTTTGCGTGCCACCGTAGCGGCTGTAAAGCCGGTAATACTGCCGGAACGAACTGCACCGGCGGCACCAGAAAAACCGCTAATGGTTGAAAAAGTTCTGACCGTCGACAAAGCTGCGCCGAGTATGACTAGAACGACTTCGGTTTCAAGCGTGATTTCCGGCGTTGATGACTGGATTGTGGCCATCGGGACTTCGACCGGCGGTCCGCGTGCCCTACAGGAAGTTCTGACCAGACTACCCGGCAATTTGCCCTGTCCTACCGTGATCGTACAGCATATGCCGCCCGGTTTTACCAAATCACTGGCGGAACGGCTCAACACGTTGAGTGAACTGACAGTCAAGGAAGCGGCAGATAATGACAAATTGGTCGCAGGAACCGTTTATATTGCGCCAGGCGATTTTCATCTCACGCTTCGTCGCGAAACTAGCGGAACCTATGTTAAACTTAACAAAGACCCTGCAATCGGTGGATTGCGACCGGCCGTGGACCCGATGATGGTTTCGGTCGCTGAGACGTATGGCACCAAGGCGGTCGGTGTAATCCTGACCGGCATGGGTCATGACGGCGCCAAGGGGATGAAGGCGATCAAACGGCTACAGGGCAGGACGATAGCGGAAGATCAATCGACGTCGGTGGTGTTCGGAATGCCGAAAGCAGCTATTGAGGCTGGAGTGGTCGATAGTATTCTGCCGTTGCAGCAGGTTGCGGAAGGAATTGTCCAGTGTCTCAAGAAGGGAGGGCTCAAATAAAATGGATGTGAATCAATATCTTGGTTTGTTTTTGGAAGAGGCGCGCGAACACTTGCAGACACTCAATCGTTGTGTACTGGATTTGGAACATGATCCCGGCAATCTGCAGATTCTGGACGAAATCTTTCGCAGCGCGCATACGATCAAAGGGATGTCTGCAACGATGGGTTATGCGGCTATCGCTGAGTTGACCCATGAGATGGAAAATGTGTTGGATTTGTTGCGCAAGGGTACGTTAAAAGCCCATGCCGGAATTATCGATACATTATTCCAATGTGTGGATCGGTTGGAGCAATTGGTGGAAGAAGTGGTCAGCGGCCAATCCGGCGGCGTGGAAGTCGCGGCTCTGTCGGCAAAACTTGCGGCATTGGCCAAAGGCGAGGTTGAACCGGCTGTCGTAACTGAAACGGCAGTGGCGGCAGTAG
>CAZYJK010000058.1:0-11351 GCA_964647865.1 uncultured Veillonellaceae bacterium
AATGGCAATAGCACTCACGAGCCGTGCAACGAATCCTGTCAGCGTCCGCGTATTGGACTCCGTGTCAAACTTTCGCAGTACCGCCTCCGCATCCAGTTGCGCCTTTCTTAGCAACTCCTGCTCATTCAAAGATTCCTGGGCATTTTCATCTTGTACCACTTTGTTCCCTCCTACGTTCTGTCCGAATTGCCTTCTTTGTATACATCATATTATATGTAGTCATAATATTCTATGTTATTTTTTGAAATCCTTCCGGATAATCACCAAAGAACCCGGTGGATACCAATTATAGAGAGGGAATTTTTTCTGCTCATACTCTAATGACAACCCTGCCTCCGGACCGACGCGAGTCCGAATTTCAGGATATTCGCGATGCAAATTTTCCAATACAAACCATCCATCCGCTACTGTCAATTTACCCTCGTCAGGCAAAGAAGGCAACCCCACCCCATAGGAACGGTACTTGGTTGAAATCAGCAGTAGAATTCCGTCTTCTTGTATCTGAAACGTTTCGGTTATCGGAGTTTTTTCCACCGAGTGGGTATATAGTAATGAAAAGGTTCTTGACGTCCCAAGCTCAATCCGTCTTTCCTGTTGCCCCGGAGATTCTACCACCAGATATTCAGGTTTCCGACATCCCGAAGTGATTGTGATCAAAACAATCGTCATAAAAATGACAAGCCACTTTATTGCGGTCAACAGTCATTCACCCACAAAATGCCGGGGACCCAAATGGTCCCCGGCTCATTTCGAAATCAGCCATTCCGTAGTTCGGCTTATTTTTCCTTGAAGAATTTGTCTGCGCCGGCGTGAACTTTAATTCCCATGCCTTCCAACGCAGTAGCTTTCTGAACATTTCCGCCTTGGGCATGAGCAGCTTTAATCCGGTCCAGATTCGAGAACATCGCTTTGGTCATTTTATAAACCAAATCTGCATCCACTTTCTCGCTGGTGACCAACATCGCTTTAACGGCAACGGTCTGAACATCAGCTGTCACTGTGGGATAGGTTTTTCCTTTGACGGTCTGCTTGGCGTAGAACGGATATTTTTTGATCAGCGCTTCTGCTTTGTCGGCAGGAATGCTAACCAATGCGACCTTGTGCTGGGCCGCGATATCCTGAATTGCCGCAGTAGGAGCTCCGGCGGTTACGAACGCAACGTCGATGTTGCCGTCTTTCAGCCCGTTGGCCGCTTCACCAAAGGACAGATATTGCGGTTTGATGTCAGCGTAGGTAATGCCGAAAATTTCCATGATTTGACGGGCATTGGCTTCGGTGCCGCTTCCCAGCGCACCAACGGCAACGCGCTTGCCTTTGAGGTCAGCAACGGTTTTGATGCCTTTGCCTTCGATGGTTACGATCTGGATGGTTTCATTGTACAGCGAGGCAATACCTTGGATTGCTTCGACTTTTTTGTCTTTGAACATTTCGGTGCCATTCGCTGCGTAATAAGCGAAATCGTTCTGGACCAGAGCCAATTCAACTTTGCCGTCCTTGATCAGGTTGATGTTGGCGACGGATGCGCCGGTGCTTTGCGCGCTGGCGTTCATGCCGGGAATGTTTTTATTGAAGATTTCAGCCATGGCGCCGCCGAGCGGATAATACACGCCGGCTGTTCCACCGGTTGCAATATTAACAAAGACTTTTTTGTCAGCTGCCGGAGCCGCAGGGGCCGCCGGTTTTTTGTCGCCGCCGCCGCAGCCGGCCAGCAGTCCGATTACCAGCATACATACCACGAGAAGTGCAAACGATTTTTTCATGTGAAACCTCCTGATTTTAATATGTTTTCCCGAGACCTTTACGATATGACCGTTAGCAGGCATCGCCTCCCTCAATAAAGACCTTGCCAAAATTGATGACATTGTTATTTATTCCACAAGCATTTTCATTTCCCTGCAAACCGACGGATTAAATATACATAAATTTAACGCATCGTTTATCATTGGCAATCACAGTCGGTATATAGCATATCCTGATTAAGCGACGCCCGGGCCTGAAAAACTTTTTTGCCGAAGAGCCGGCTCCACTTATGCGCAAGCTATCCGCTCATGCTATAATAGCAGGGAAAAACTTCAGAAATTCAGAAAGAGGTTATGCAATGCTAGCATTTGAAACCGGCAGTCTTACCCTGAAAGTCGCCAAAACCCTCTGGTTCAACATCTACCGCGGGGCGATCCATGACGCCGCAGGCGAATATGTGGCAACGCTGCGCATCATCCCCGGCATGCCGCTAGACCGCGACACCGTGCCTGCCGATGCGCCGGAAGCCCGTCCTTACCTGATTGTCATCGTCGAAGACGCAACCATTGATCTGAACGATTTGGTTCACTTCGAATCAGCGGTCACCGACTCTTTGCTGCAGACACTTTCGCGTGAAACCTTCAAGCCGGAATTCATCCAGTTCTTCTATCCGACGCCTTCGACGGATGAGCCGGAGACGCTACTCTCCTGACCACTACCGGATTCGCATCATCAGTTTGTCGGCAGTTGCCGCCACCTCGACCAGTTTTTGCCGGTCCTGGGGCGGTAATTTTTCGTACATTTTGCGCTGTACCAGCACATAGCCGGTTTCACCCCGGCGCAGCAAGGCGCTGAGTTGATCGACGGTCTTGAATTCGGGGCCGAACTTCTCCGCGTAAAAAGCGATGCCGGGTTGCAGGAACTTCTGGACATGCATGGTAGAAGTACCGTCATAATTCCGGAGAAATTCCGCCGCCAATTCACGCGAGGAAAAATGCGGCGACAGGGCTGGCATCAACAGGCCCGTGACAACCGTCACAAACATCGCCATACCGATCACTTGCACCGCAACCGCCTTGCCAGTGCTGCGCGACCAGTAAAACACCGCCGACAACACTGTCATGCCGAGGATGACCGCCGAACAGCCGAGCACTCCTGCTTCCAGGTAAGGCATGGTGTCGAGCGCCTTAAACAAGCCGAAAATCAGCGCCGACCCCAGTATCAGGGTGATCAGCGTCGCCGCGACGCGTGGTTTGCTGCGCCCTTTTTCGATCATCTGGTCGATATACCAGCCGGCAACCACCGCAAGCGCAGGAAACATCGGCAGAATATAGGACACCAGTTTCGTGGCCGAAATCGAAAAGAACAGGAACACGACCGCCGCCCAGACGATAAAAAACAGCAGTAGCGGTCGTTCACGGCTGTTGCTGGTCAATGCCGTCCAAAGCGACTGAAACAGGATCGGCGTCCAGGGAAAAAAGCCGACCAACAGGACCGGAATGAAGTAGTACCAGACAGCCCCGGAGGCATGTTCCGGCGAAGTAAACCGGGTCACGTTGTGAAAACCGAGGAACGTTTCGACAAAAGCGGAGCCGTGGTAATAGGTCATCAGCAAATACCAGGGCGCCGCCACCACCGCAAACAGCAGCACGCCTGGCAGAATCGACATCTTGGGCAGTTCGCGCCAGCGATTCATCAGCAACAGGTACAGGAACGCGATCACCGCCGGGAAGAACAGGCCGATCGGCCCTTTGGTCACCACCGCCAGTGCAGAAAACAGATAGAACAGCAGGTAGCGCTTTTCCAGGAATGACAGCAGCGAAACCATCAGGCACAAGTTCAGTGTCATATCGGTAACCGCCGCTTTGCCGAGATAAAAGTATTCCAGGCAGGTCACCAGCACCAGCGAGCTGAAGAAAGCGACCCGCACGTTGAACAGGCGGGAAATCGAAAAGAACAGGAATAGCGCGCCGGTCACCGCAAACAGTGCGGAGGGGAACCGCGCGGCAAACTCGCCCATGCCGAAGGTTTTGGCAGCAGCAGCAACCAGCCAATAATACATCGGCGGCTTGTCATACCAAAAATCGCCGTAAATCCGTGGCGACAACAAATCACCCGCCGCCAGCATCTCCCGCGGCGTCTGGGCATAGACCGGTTCGTCCGGGTCCAGCAGCGGATAGCTGCCCAGCTGGAAAAACATGATGAACAGCGCGATAAACAACACGCAAAAGAATTCGGCGCCTAAACGTCTCAAGGATTTGTCCTCCTAAGTGCTTTATAAGTGCGTTCCAAGCCTTCGCGCAAACCGATTCGCGGTTGCCAGTCCAATGCCGCGCAGGCTTCACGATTGCGCAGCGTCGAACGCAGGATGTCGCCGGAACGGGCCGGATGATAAGCCGGACAGGCTGCCTCGCCGGCTATTTCAGCGAACAGGCTCGCCAACTCGTTCACCGAAGTCTCGGTCTGGCTGCTGATATTCAGAATCCGATTGGTCTGCGGCGTCGTGACCGCTGCGACATTGGCCGCGGCGACATCGCCCACATAAACGAAATCGCGGGTCTGGCCGCCATCGCCGTAGATGTTCAAGCGGTTATTTCGGCACAGACATCCGGCAAAAATGCTGACCACGCCGCCTTCGCCGCGATCGCCCTGCCGTTCGCCGTAAACGTTGGCGTAGCGCAGAATCAGATAGTTCAGTCCATACAGCGCGTGGTACATCTGGATATAGCGCTCGGCTGTCAGTTTGCTCAGCCCATAGAAGGACGCCGGTTGTCCGGGCGCTTCCTCCGGCACCGGCAAGTCTGCCGTATCACCGTAAACAGCGGCAGTGGAGGCAAAGATGATCCGCTCCACGCCATGCTGCCGGCAGCCTTCCAGGACTTGCAGCGTCCCCAGCACGTTGACCCGGGCGTCGATGTCCGGGTGTTCCAGCGAAGACCCTACGATGGTCTGCGCCGCCAGATGCAGCGCCGCGTCAAACTTTTCCCGCGCGAACAAACCCAACAGCTCGCCGTCCAGTACGCTGAGCCTGACAAAGCTGGCCTGCGGGTTGACATTGTCCAGCGAGCCGGTCGACAGGTCATCCACCACAACCACCTGATGGCCCTCAGCCAACAGCTGGTCGACGATATGCGAACCGATGAAACCGGCCCCGCCGGTTACCAATACCTTCATTATTTCGTTTCTCCTTCTGGCCGGGGTTTTTCTTTACCAAGAAATGACCGACCGAACACTTTCACGGTAAAATAGCCGCCGACGCAAGCCGGCAGATACTCGGCGAACAACCGCCAGCCGAGCGCGGCTACGCCGACGGTTCCCAGCGGCGCCATGCTGCGGTAACTATTGATGAACAAGCCCTCAGCGACGCCTGCTCCGCCTGGTGTCGGCGCAAAATACAGCAACAGGTTGATGAAGATCATCCGTCCCATCACCTGCAGCCAGTCCAGCGAAGCGCCCATGCCGGCGAACAGCAGCGGCACCATCGCATATAGCGCCAGCAGGCTGAGCGCCGATTCGAGAAATGCCCGCATCACTTGCAGCGGCGACGCCGCGATCAGGCCCAGCGCCCCCCGCATGTCGCGGTAAACTTTCATCAGGCGGAACCGCCAGCGGATCGGCAAGCGTTTTAGCGTCACCACCGCCAGTCGGTCGGAAATCCGGCTGCGCAGCAGCAGCATGCCGACAATCGCCAGTCCCAGCAGAAACAAGGCAATCCGTACGATGCCCTGCCGGTCAAACCAGGGCAGGATCTGCGGATCGAAATGAAAAACAAACGGTAGGCAAACCAGCAGGAAGAAAATCGACAGGATTGTCCGGGCCAGCACGACAACCGTGGCGACGCCGGTAGGGATCCCGGCCCGCTTCAGGAACAGGACCTGGATCATCGCACCGCCGCTGGCGCCCGGCGTCAAAAGGGCCAGGAAGTAATTGCCGAACACCACCCGCGTCGCCGCCGACAAGGACACCCGGTGACCAGCCACCGCACACAGCCGGATTAGCCGCGCCGCATCGAAATACATCCCCACGGCGATCACCAGCAGCACGCCCAGCAGCGAAACCGGATGGAACCGGGCCAGCGCGGTCAGGGTACTCGCATCAAACGTATAATACAGCACCGCCAGCGAAATGCCGGCAATCACCGCCGTCAGCGCGGCAATGCGCCATCGCGAAACATTCATGCTACAACTCCCGGAACGAAATCAGGCGAATCTGCCGCTCCACAAGCAGCTCCCGCACAGCTGGCGCAGCCAGTGCCTGTCGCTCCGCATCCCATTGATATCCCCAGCGATAGGCGTCAGCAAGCGACTCGTCGGCAACTCCCGGATGGGTCATCAGTTCGGAGTCACCTGGCGGCAACCGCCGCAATATCGCCAAGAGCGCCGGTTCTGTAAGCTGTCCACCGGCCAGCATGCCGAAAAAATGGTCGCTGGTCCTGATTCCCGCTGCTGCAGCATGCTGCCGAAACAAGTTGGCCAGCATCGTCAAGCCGCCGCGACCGGCCAAGCGACCAACGGTAGCCGGCGTAGCGCCGATAAAAGCAACCGGTTCGGCCGGAATCCGGATCGCCCGGATTGAAAACCGCCGAGCCAAATCCAGCACAAGGCCGCCGATCCCCGGTAGCACATGCAGATGCTGATGACTGTCCAGATGCGACGGCTGGATGCCGGCCATGCGGACCCGGTCGATCTGCGCCGCCAGTTCACGCTCGACTTCCGCCAGACGGATTTTGCCGCGCAGAAACCGTTTTATAAACAGCGGATAACTACCGTAAAAAGCGCCTGATTCATCCAGCAGCGACGAAACTTCCGCTACCGGCAATACCGGCCGTGCACCAACAAGTGTCAGATGAACGCCGACACCCAGCTGCGGGCACTGTTTGGCAATTCGCACGGCATCGTCTAACGCCGCGCCGCCTGCCATCAGGCTGGTGCTACTGACGATCCCCTCCGTATGCGCCGCCAGAATCCCCCGGTTCACCGCCGCATGCAGACCAAAATCATCGGCATTGACGATCAATCGCCTCATGCGGGGGTTTTGTCCCCTTCTTCATGAAACGCATAGGCGCTATGGTTGTGAATCGACTCGAAACTCTCGCATTCCACCTCGAACCAGGTCGCCCCATCCAGTCCGCGCAGCGCCAGGACCAGGTCGCGCAGCACGTCTTCAATGAACTTGGCATTGTCGTAGGCCATTTCGGTGACAAACTTCTCGTCTTCGCGCTTGAGCAGCGGATAAACCGGGCAGCTGCCCTGCCGCTCCATCAGTTCGACCAAGTCCTCGATCCAGATAAACCGGCCCGGCACATACTTGATTCGCACCTTCATCACGCCGCGCTGGTTATGCGCGCCGTAATCGGAAATCTCGCGACTGCAGGGACAAAGCGAAGTGAACGGCACTGCAATCCCCAGGATGAAATTCAGCTGCCCAGCCGGTCCAAGGTCGCCTTCAAACACGCAGTCATAGTCGAGCAGGCTTTTCAAGCCGCTGACCGGAGCGACTTTCTCAATGAAATATTTGAACCGGATCTCGATATGGGCCCGCTGCGCCCCCAACCGGTTCATGATATCGTGCAGCATCGCATCCATCTCGCGGTTGGAAACCGGTTTCTGCCGCCAATCACTGAGCACCTCGATAAAACGGCTCATGTGGGTCCCTTTGTATTCCTGGGGCAGGTCGACCGTCAGGCGGATGCAGGCCAGCACCGACTGGAACGAGCCGGACTTGGTCTTGATCTGGAAAGGCAGATGCACGTCATTGACACCGACTTTTTGAATCGGAATCCCCCGCAGATCGGCCTGATTCTGGACATCCTTCATCAGCGCACCCCCTCGCTATAAGCTATCGGATCGGTCAGCCCGGCTTCGGCAAACCCTTTGAGCCTGAGCAGGCAGCTATCGCAAGTGCCGCAGGCGACCTCTCCGCCACGGTAGCAACTGGTCGTCAGCTCAAGCGGCGCCGCCAGTTTCACACCCAATTCAACGATCTGTTTTTTCGACAGCTGGATCAACGGCGTTTCAATCTTAATTTTCCGGCCGTCAGCCACCGACGCTTTGGTCGAGTAATCGGCCAGTTGCTGGAACAACTGGATAAACTCGGGTCGGCAGTCCGGATAGCCCGAATAGTCGAGTGCATTGACGCCGATAAAAATGTGGTCGGCCCCGGTCACCTCGGCGTAACCGAGCGCATAGCTCAAAAAGATCAGGTTGCGCGCCGGCACGTAAGTCACCGGAATATCGTGGCGCGTCACATCGCCGGACGGCACGACGACCGAGGCATCGGTCAGCGCACTGCCGCCGATCGCCGCCATATTGGTGTCGACCACCAAATGTCGGTTCACTTTATAGAAATCCGCGACCTGGCGGGCGCATTCGACTTCCCGCGCATGGCGCTGCTGATAATTAAAACTGATCGGCAGCGGCTCAAATCCCTGTTCCCGCGCCACCGCCATGCAGACTGTCGAATCCAGTCCGCCGGACAGCAATACGATTGCCTTCATTATTAAAGCACTCCTTCAAATGTGCGGAAATGAACCTTGCCCACTTCCGGTAGTGATTGTTTGCCGTGCTGCGCGACAAACTGGCGGATCGCAGCGGCAACCGGCGTGCCTGCCCCTTTGGGGAACTCCACGCCATATTTTTGCGACAATCCTGCCAAACCGTTCAAAAAACTGTCGCGAGCCAGCACCGAGGCAGCCGCCACCGCGATATTCTGCTCCGCCTGGGTCTTCTGAATCAACTTGACCGCTCGCCCACGGGCCATCAATCTATTTTCAATCAGCCGTACATCGGCGAATTTATCGGCAATCGCAAAATTGCAGGGGGCGATCGCCAGCGTATCCTCGATGACCCGGGCGTGGGCCCAGCCCATCAGGTGGTTCAGGTTTTTCCCTTCCTGTTTCAGCGTCGCATACAGACTATTGTAGCGGCTCGGCATCAGCACCAGTTCCTGATAGCGTCCCTGACAAATCTGCCGGATCTTGGCGGCGAATTCGCCGACTTTCTTATCGGACAACTGCTTGCAGTCCTTAACGCCGATACGCTCCAGTTCGCTCACGATCGCCGGGTTTACGGCGACAGCCGCCACCACCAGCGGGCCGAACACATCGCCTTTACCGGATTCATCGGTGCCGATCCAGCCGGACTCAAATCCTGTCAGCGCTTCAAAACCATACGGTTTGTCCGATTTCGGCGCGGAGTCGAACAGCGCCGCCTCGCTAGTCGGCGGGGAAGTCGGTGCGAGACCAAACAGTGCTTCCGCCTTTGCCTTGAGCGCGCCCGCTTTGCCGGCCAGCACCAGTGAAAAGCCTTTTTTTCCATAATATAAAGTCAGCGGAACCGTTTCATCAGCCTGCCGCAAATCCAGCCGCAAACCGTAGGGAACCGGTTTCTCGCCGCTCAGTCCGATGCCGGCCCCGGCCAGCAGCGCCTTGACTGCCGCGACATACGCCTCAAACGTTTTGGCCCCTGCCAGTGCGCTCATCGTTTCAGCGCGTTCCACGCCTGCAACGCCGCCTGATAGATTTTTTTCAGCGGCGCGCCTGATTGCTCGGCCAGATGGCGACAATCGCCGAATTCCGGCGCCACATTGATTACCTGGCCATCACGCTCGGCAACCTTGACACCCACCGTGCCCCACTCCGTCTGGACAGCAACCATGCTACGGTCGGCCACCGTTCGCCGGACCTGTTGCCAGCGCACGCCGATGCTTGATGTTTCGGCGAACACGACATCCTCGACCACCGTTTTGTTTGCTTCCGCGCACAATGCTGATAGCAAAAAAGCCGGTCGGCCTTTCTTCATGATGATCGGCGTGATCCAGGCGTCGACCGCGCCGGCGGCCAGCAGCTTATCAATCGCATAGGCAATCACTTCCGGCGTACTGTCGTCGACATTTGCCTCCAGCAGCCACATTTCATCACTGTTTTTCTGTTCGGGCAAGCTGCCCAGGCTCAGCCGCATCACGTTGGGAATCACCAGATCCCAGGTACCGGCGCCGTACGCCGTTTTCTCCGCCAGAAACCCGGTCGGCCGGTCGCCGAAACCGCTGCACAGTTCCGCTACTAGCGCCGCGCCGGTCGGCGTTACCAGTTCCTTGTCGATATCGCCGGGATACCAGGGTATCCCGTGCAACAGTTCGGCGGTGGCAGGCGCGGGAATCGGCATGATGCCGTGCGCCGCCTTGACAAAGCCGCGACCGACCCGCAGCGGCGAGCAGTAGATCTGCTCCACGCCCAGATAATGAAAGCCGAACACCGTGCCTACAATGTCGATAATTGCATCCACGGCGCCCACTTCATGAAAATGCACCTTGTCCAGCGGCATGCCGTGCACTTTGGCTTCGGCCTTGCCGAGGCGTTCAAACACCAGACAGGCCTTGTCCTTTACTGCGTCCGGCAGCTCCGCTGCCCGGATCAGTTTCAGGATGTCGGCAAGTCCCCGGTGATGGTGTTTCGCTGTCAGGTCCACGTCCAGATGCGTGGCCCGAATCCCCCACTTGTCGACCGGTTTGATCTTGATTGAAAACCCTTTCAGGTCTATTTTAGCAATCGCATCGCGCAGCACCTGCTCCGGCAGACCGGCGTCCACCAGCGCCCCCAGGAACATATTGCCGCTGATGCCGGAAAAACAATCCAAATATGCAGCCCGCACAACTTCACCTCAACCGATTGATTATCGCAGCCAGCCGCCCCGCGCCGAAACCGTTGTCGATATTGACCACGCCCACTCCGGCGGCGCAGCTGTTCAGCATTGCGAGCAGCGCAGACAACCCCTGAAAATTTGCCCCATAGCCGATACTGGTCGGCACCGCGATCACCGGCTTATTTACCATGCCGCCGACCACGCTGGCCAGCGCCCCTTCCATGCCGGCTGCGACCACGATCACATTGGCTTGCCGCATCAGTGGCGTATGCGCCAGCAGGCGGTGAATCCCCGCCACCCCGACATCAAACACCCGCTCGACCCGGTTACCCATCACTTCGGCGGTCGCCGCCGCTTCCTCGGCCACCGGCACATCGCCGGTACCTGCCGTCATCACCAGGATGAACCTGTCGGGGTCCTTCGGCAGCGGTTCGCGCTCCAGGATCACCAGTCTGGCCCGTTCGTTATACATTGCATCAGGCAACACCGCTTTCACCGCAGCGTAAACTTCCGCCGTAGCCCGGCTGGCCAGAACATTCGGGCTGATTCGGGCCAGCTCGCTCATCGCCCGCACGATTTGTTCCGTGGTTTTACCCGGGCAAAACACCACTTCAGGAAACCCCTGCCGCAAGGCACGGTGATGGTCGATCTTGATGTCGTCCATGTCTTCGAACGGCAGGCAGGTCAGTTTCTCCAGCGCCTGCGCCTGACTGACCGAGCCCGACCGATAGCCTTCCAGTATTTCTATGACCGCGTCGCGATCCATTCACTACACTCCATTCGTCAGTTTGTCGCTATTCCGGATGAATGTGGCTCATTTTCTTGTGTTTCAGGCCGATCTGGAACCGGTCGATCATGTAATAGGCCAGCGGCACCACGACCAGCGTCAACAGCGACGAGGTGATCAGTCCGCCGATGACAGCCACCGCCATCGAAGCCCGCAGTTCAGCTCCCGCGCCCAGACCGAGCGCC
>CAZYJK010000059.1:0-11283 GCA_964647865.1 uncultured Veillonellaceae bacterium
CTGTTGATGAAATATGATGCGCCCAACCGCAAGGATGTCACCGCAGCCAAAGATGCGGAAGGCTACTGGACCGGCGTGCGTATTTCCAACATGATCATTGCCTACAATACGGCAAAAGTGAAACCGGAAGACGCGCCCAAAACCTTCAAAGAATTGACTGAGCCGAAGTGGAAGAACAAAGTCGCGATCCCCAGCCCGTTGCTGTCGGGTTCGGCTTATGTCGCCGTCGGCGTGATCGCTGACAAATACGGCTGGGATTATTTCAAGAAGCTGAAAGACAATGGCGGCAAAGTGGAGCCAGGCAACTCGGCGATCCAGAACAAACTGGTCACCGGCGAGTATCAGGCCGCGATGATCCTGGAAGAGAACATCCTGAAAATCATGGCCAAAGGCGAGCCGATCAAAGTGGTGTATCCGGAAGACGGCACCATCGTGATCCCCAGCCCGATCGCCATCTTCAGTTCGACGACCAACCCCGAAGCCGCCAAGGCATTGACCAACTGGTGGCTGTCCAAAGAAGGACAGGAAGCGATCGTCAAAGGCTGGATGCATGCGGTGCGTGACGACGTAGCGCCGCCCAAAGGCGCCCCGGCGCTGAAAACCTTCCTGACCAAAGGCGACCTGAAACCGAACTGGGATAAGCTGGCCAAACAAATGGCGCAAATCAAAGGCGAGTTCCAGAAAGTCATGGACGCGAAATAAACTGATTGTAGTCGAACAAGTGAGGTCCGCGCAGCGCGCGGACCTCACTTGTTTTATTGGCAGGCAGGCGCTCCGGGAAGCATTGCAGGAAAATTTTGAAGCGAACGCGAATTGGTAAAAAATTGTGTAGAAGTTTTCGGAATAATTAATGCTCAGATAAGCGAGGTGCTGCAGGTGAAGAAACTGGGGATTGTCGGCGGGATCGGGCCGGAATCAACGCTGGATTATTACAAGGGAACTAATGCCGGTTTTGCGAAGCGCGTCTGTGGCGGCGGCAACCCGCCGCTGCTCATCGACAGTTTGAACTTGGCCGACATGTACGCTTTTGCGTCGAACAAGCAGTGGCCCGAATTCACCGAGCGGTTGGTCGGCTCGGTCCGCAACCTGGCGGCGGGCGGCGCTGATTTCGCCGTGATGGCGGCCAATACGGCTCATATCGTTTTCGACGCAGTGCAGGAACAGTCGTCGATTCCGCTGATCAGCATCGTCGAAGCGACTTGCCAGGCCGGCAAAGCGAAACACTGCAAAACCGTGGTGATTTTTGGCACCGCGTTTACGATGAGCAGTGGCCTGTATAGCGAGGCGTTTGCAAGGCACGGCATCACCGCGCATGTACCGTCCGCCGAGGAGCAGGCGGTGATTCACGGCATCATTTTCCCCCACTTGCAGGAAGGCATCGTGTTGCCGGAGGAAAAAACTGCCATGTTGCAGATCGCCCGCCGCATGATCACGGAGCTGAACGCCGACGCCCTGGTCCTTGGCTGCACCGAGCTGCCGCTGATCATCAAGCCGGAAGATTTGCCTGTCCCGGTCCTGGATACAACCGAGATTCATATCGAAGCAATCCTGAACTATATGCTGGATCAGGAAACCTGTGAAAAATGAGGAGGCCGTAAAGCGTGTTCCGCAAACTCGTCGCCATCGAACCGATCAATCTGGTGCCCGCCGCCAAGCATCGCCTGAATGAGTATGCCGAAGCGGTCGTTCTATATGACAGCCTGCCGCAGGATGAGGCAGAAATCATCCGCCGCATCGGCGATGCTGACGCCGTGCTGCTCAGCTATACCAGCCGCATCGAAAAACCGGTCATCGAAGCCTGCCCGACCCTGCGCTACATCGGTATGTGCTGCAGCCTGTATTCCGAGCAGAGCGCCAATGTCGACATCCGCAGCGCGCGCGAGCATGGTGTCGTGGTGACCGGCGTGCGCGACTATGGCGATCAGGGCGTCGTGGAGTACGTCGTCAGCGAATTGATCCGCTATCTGCATGGCTTCGGGGCCAAGCGCTGGCAAGAGCAACCAGTCGAACTGACCGGGCTAAGGGTCGGCATCGTGGGGCTGGGTGTTTCCGGCCAATTGATCGCCGACGGATTGCAGGCGCTCGGCGCCGATCTGTATTACTTCAGCCGTGGCCGCAAACCGGAACAGGAAGCGCGGGGCATAAAATATTTGCCGCTACCGCAGCTGTTGCCGCTGGTCGATGTCGTCTGTTGCTGCCTGAACAAGAACGTGATTCTGTTTGGTGAGGAACAATTCGAATGGCTGGGCAATCACAAGATCATGTTCAATACTTCGATCGGTCCGTCGCACGACATTGATGCCCTGGCCCAGTGGCTGGCACACGGCGATAATGAGTTCTTCTGCGACAGCGCCGGGGCGCTCGGCGACCCCAGCGGCGCGTTGCTCAGCCATCCTCATGTCAACTGCCTGAACCGCTCCGCCGGACTGACCCGCCAGGCGCTCGAACGACTCAGTGAAAAAGCGCTGAGAAACATCGCGACATTTCTTAGCGCTACCGATTGTTCAGTGCGGCGCAGATCCGCCGCAGGCCCTCGGCCAGTATCGAACGCGGGCAGGCCAAATTGAGCCGGATATAGCCGTTGGCATTGGCAACGAACATATTGCCGCCTTCCAGCAGCACGCCGGCCTGGTTGGCAAAGAACATTGATAAGTCGGTTTCGTCCGGCAAATAGGCGCTGATGTCGACCCAGGCCAGATAGGTCGCCTCAGGAATGCGAAAAACCGCTTGCGGCAGATGCTGACTCAGGTATTGCCTGGTAAAGGCAAAATTCTCATCCAGATAGTCTTTCAGCTGGGCCAACCATTCGTCGCCATACTGGTAGGCGGCCTGACTTGCCGTGATGCTTAGCGGGTTTTCCATGCCGTAATGTCGCGCCTGCCAGATTGCCCGCAGTTCATTGCTCGGGATGATGATGTTCGAGATCATCATTCCAGCCAGGTTGAATGTTTTGCTCGGCGCCATGCAGGTGATGATCCGGTCGGTCTGAGGGAACAGCTTGGCCAGCGGGGTGTGAACCTGACCGTTGCGCAGCAGGTCGCAATGGATTTCGTCGGAAATGATCCAGAGGCCGTTCGCCAGACAGATGTCGCCGAACTGCTGCAGTTCCTGCGGCGACCATACCCGCCCGGACGGATTGTGCGGATTGCAGAAGATGCACAAGGTGACTTTCTCGTCGCTGGCTTTTTCGGTCAGGTCATTGAAATCCATCGTATAGTAACCTTGCCGGTTGATTAACTCCGACGTGACGAGTTCGATCCGGTTGTGGTCCGCGGCATGCTTGAAATAGGCATAAGAGGGCGTGAAAATCAGGATTTTTTCGTCCGGTTTGCAGATATGTTCGACCAATTCATAGAGCGCAGGGATAATGCCGGGTGAAGTCAACAGATGGTCTTTTTCAAAGCTCCAGCCGTAGTGGCGCTGCGCCCAGTTGACAAACGACAGGTAATAGTTAGGGTCAAACACTTTTGAATAGCCGAAGATCCGCTTGTCCAGCCGGTCTTTCATCGCCTGGACGATTTCCGGCGGTGTTGCGAACTCCATGTCGGCCACCCACATGCGGATAAAATCCGAATCGGCATAAGGGAAGACCAGTTCGTCGGAAGCCTGGAAAATATACTGCCGGAAGCCATCCGTATTCATTGCATTGGTGCCTTGGCGGTCAATGATTTCATCAAAATCGTATTTCACAGTTTGCGCTCCTTTGCCGATTCATTTTGCTCACTGCCATTATCACACACGGCGGCAAAATCTTCAAATGAAGAGTTGCTCCGTCATCGGGAGGAGGAAATCAGGTGCCAAAGCTGCGTCGCTCCGCCAATCTGCTGTACGGGGTGGATGACCCGGTTCCGCTGTCTTCGCTGGTTCCGCTCGTACTGCAACAGGTGATCATGCTGTCGGTCGATCTGGTGTTCCCGGTGCTGGTGGTGGCGGCGATCGGCGGCTCGGTCGAGCTGGCGCAGACGCTGGTCAGCCTGATGATGATCTCGATGGGCTTTGGCACGCTGTTGCAGGCGTACGGCAAGAAATCGGTCGGCTCCGGTTACTTTTGTGCGCATGAAACCGGCGCGCCCTATTTCCCCGTATCGGTGATGGCGGTGCAGGCGGGCGGCATCCCACTGCTTTGCGGCATGACAGTGATCACAGGTGTTTTTCAGGCTTTGTTCAGCCGTGTCGTACATCGGCTGCGAATTTTGTTTCCGGTGGAAATCACCGGATTGATCGTGACGCTGATGGCCATTGTGTTTATCAGTTATGCGATTCCCAATTTTATTGGACTCGATGAAACCGGTCGCAGCAATCCGCAGGTTTTTTTGTTGTCCAGTCTCACGTTGGCGATTATTGTCGCATTGCATATTTGGGGTAGCCGGCGCTTGCGGGAATACTCGATCATTGCCGGCATCCTGTTCGGCTATGCCTGCGCTTTTGCCCTGGATATGATACCGATCGAGCAGTTGACCAAGCTCCGCAGCACGCCCTGGGTCGCCTTGCCAAGCCTGAGCCATGTGGGGTTCAGTTTTGACCCTGCTTTATTGGCGCCGTTTTTGATTGCTGCCCTGTGTTCCAGCATCAAGACCATCGGCAATCTGACGACTTGCCAAAAAGTGAATGACGACAACTGGAAGCGGCTCGACATCAAATCGGTGGGCGATGGGCTGTTGGCGGAAGGTCTCGGCACGATCAGCGGCGGACTGCTCGGAACCATGGGGCAGACGACCAGCTCCGGCAGCGTTGGCCTGACGGTGGCTACCGGGGCCACCAGCAGACAAATCGGCATCGGCGCCGGGGTTTGTTTCATGTTACTGGCTTTTTTCCCCAAGATATCGGCCTTGTTTGCGATCATGCCGCAATCGGTGATCGGGGTGATCTTGCTGGTGGAAATCGCATTTGTCGTGCCGACCGCGATGCAGATTTGTTCTTCGCGGCTGCTTGATGGGCGGCGGATGTTTGTGCTTGGCATCTCGATGGCGTTCGGCTTTGGCGTGTCGATTGTCCCCGGTTTTGCCAAAGCATTTCCGCTATGGCTGCAGCCGCTCACCGGCAATGCGCTGGCTGTGGGAACCATCATCGCCATTTCGCTGCATTTGCTGTTCCGTATCGGTATCGCCAGCCATCAGAAACTGGAGATCGTTCCCGGCCCGGCCGCGATGGAAGACGTAGTGCTGTTTATGAAGCGAAGCGGCGGCGCCTGGGGGGCGCGGCCCGAAGTCATCGCCAAAGCGACCTCGGCTTTGAATGAGCTGATGGAAACCCTGCAGGCGCAGCAACTCATCAAAGGGCCGCTGCTGATTGACGCCAGCTTTGAAGAGTTCAATCTCAATGTCGATGTCAGCTATCAGGGCGAGTTGCTGGCAATCAGTCAGCAACGACCGACTGAGCAGGAGCTGCTGGAAGATGACATGGCGTTTGTCCGTTTGTCCGGCTTTTTGCTGACCAAGTTTGCCGATAAGATTAGCAGCGAACAAAAAAATGACCGCTGCCATGTGCATTTCAATTTTCAGCATTAAAACCATTGCAGCGGAGAAATCCGCTGTATTTAATTTAAAAAGTTTGTTTAATGGGAATTTTCCGACAGGATATTTTCGAAATACGCCGAATGAATTCATATAATATGAATGCTTGCCGGAATCGAAAGGAGCGTCGCAGTGGGCAAAACGCTGGTTATCGGGTTTGGCAATCTGCTCATGGGGGATGACGGCGCGGGAATCCATTTGATTCAAAAATTGGCAAATGAAAGTTTGCCTGCGCAGGTGGAACTGATTGACGGCGGGGTCAACTCTTTCGCGGCATTGGCCGAAGTGCATTCAGCGTCGCAGGCTATTCTGATTGATACGATGGCTGGAGGAGGAGCGCCTGGCAGTATTTATCGTCTGACAGCACAACAACTGGATGCCCTGCCGAAGAAATCGGCGCTCTCGGTCCATGATTTTTCTCTCTCCGATGCGTTGCAGCTGGTCGGTCGGATTGGCGAATTGCCGCCAATCCTCATTTATGGTATCGAGCCAGAATCGCTGGAGTTGTCGCTGCAGCTCAGCCGACCGGTCGAACTGGCTGTTGAGAAAGTCATCAGGTTCATTCACGAAGATATTGGTTCAAAATAATCGAGGAAGGGGTATGAGTGTGTTTGAGAAAAGCTTTACTCGCAGGAACTTCCTAAAGGCCACAACGGCTACGCTAGTCGTGGCAGGCAGTACGGAAGCGTTTTCGTTCGGTCAGTGGCAAAAAAAAGCCGAAGCGGCTGAGGTCAAAATCGTGCCTTCCCTGTGCGGTTCCTGCTCTGCCGAATGCGGCATGTGGGTCCATGTCAAAAATGGCCGCGTCTGGAAAGCAACCGGCCAGAAAGATCATCCGTCCTCTCGCGGCAAGCTGTGCGCCCGTGGGCATGCGGCGCTTTCCGTGCCCTATCACAAGGATCGCATCACGCATCCGATGAAACGGCTCGGCGACAACAATTATGTTCCGGTGAGCTGGGAAGAGGCCTATGGAGAAATTTCAGCGAAGCTGAAGGACCTGCTTGCCAAGTACGGGCCGCAGCCGATGGCTTACATCGAAAATCCCAGGCCGACCGGCTCCTTCTATGGCCGGCGGTTGGCCCATGCGATCGGTTTTCCCACCACGACCACCCACCATTCCATCTGCTTCAACTCGCGTACCGCAGCCAACAATCACGTGATCGGACCGCTGGCGACGGCCGACGTCAGCAACGCCAAATACGTCCTGTTTCTTGGCCGGAACTATGCCGAAGGGCTTTCACCATCGAATACGGCAGCATTGACTACCGCCTATGAAAAAGGGATCAAGGTGGTCATCGTCGATCCCCGCCACAATGCCGCCTGCATTCTGGCCAACGAGTGGGTGCCGATCCGCCCGGGGACAGACCTCGGTCTGTTGCTCGGCATCGCCAATGTGCTGATTCAAGAGAATTTGTATGATAAAGAGTTCGTCGAGCAATACAGTCTCGGGTTTGATGATTTCAAGAAGACAGTGAAGCAGTACACGCCGGAGTGGGCGCAAACCGTGACCGACATCCCGGCGGCCAAGATCTATGAAATCGCCAGGGACCTCGGCAAGAACCGGCCGACCGCCTGCATCGAGCAAGGCTACAAAGCGCCGAACGGCGCCAACTACATCAACGGTCCCGACACTTTCCGGATGATGGCGATCGTCAACGGTTTGCTCGGAAACTTCGGCAAGAAAGGCGGCATGAACTGGCCAAGCGGTCCACGGCTCGGTTCGCTGGACAAAACCAAGCATCCCGACCCGCCCAGGCCCAAGGTGAAACGCTGCGACGGCGCCGGAATCAAAGGCGAACATCCGCTGGCGGCTGTGGCTGCCGGCAGTATCCCCGAAATCACCAAACGGGCGATGGAAGGGAAAATCAAGTTTGTCCTGACCAACCGGATCAATCCGGTGCGGACCTGTATCGATCCGGGCTACATGGAAAAGGCCTTCCACAAGATCGACCTGCATGTGCATTGCGATATCCAGTGGTCGGAGACGGCCCGCGTCGCCGACTATGTGTTGCCGGAAACCAGCTTCCTCGAGCGGGAGGACCTGGTCGCCGGCCTTTCCGGCGGCAGACCCGGCGTGACGATGCGCAGTCAGGTGATTGATGCCATCCACGTTGAAACAAAAGCGATTGACCAGATCGTTCCCGAACTGGCCGAGTACCTGGGACTGGGAAAATACTTCAATTTCACGCGGGAAGACGTGAGTAGCGCCATGCTGAAGCCACTCAAACTAACGCTGGAGGACCTGCGCAGCAAAGGCACCGTCATGTTGCCGGCCCCGGCAGCGAAGCCACTTGCGTTTGCGACCCCGTCGAAAATGTTCCAGTTCTCGTCCAAAGAGTACGCGGAGCATGGCTATCCTGCAGTACCGGTGTGGCAGGCGCCGCTGGCCAAGGCCGAAGCGGATTCGTTCGTGCTGATTTCCGGCAAGCAGGCGATCATGTCCCACGTGTTTTCCGCCAACCATCCGTTCGCGCTGCAAATCGCCAAGGACTACAACCTGGAGCGGATCTGGATCAATGCGGACCGGGCCAAACGGCTCGGCATCAAAGACGGCGATATGGTGGAAGTGACCTCGCCGATCGCCCGCAAAAAAGTCCGGGCAAAAGTCACCGAACGGATTCATCCGGAAGCGGCCTGGTTGCCGCTTGGCTACGGCGCCTATTCGCCCTGGCTGAAGACGGCCGGCGGGTTCGGCGTGAGCCCGAACGATTTTGTACCGTTCCAGATCGAACCGATCGGCGGGGCTTGCCTGTTCATGGAAGTCACTGTGAAGATCAGAAAGGCAGGTGAATGATATGCCGCGTTATGCGCTGATTGTTGATGTGAAAAAATGCGTCGGCTGCTTTGCCTGCAGGGTTGCCTGTCAGAATCAGAATTCGTTGCCGGCGGAAACCTCGCTTATCCGTTTTGAAGACCATGAAACCGGCAAGTATCCCAAGGTGAAATACGAAGTTCTTACACTGCAGTGCATGCACTGCGAAGATGCCCCCTGCGTGCCGGTGTGCCCGACCAATGCCTCGGTCAAAGACAAACAGACCGGCTTGACCTTGGTCAACCAGGACAAATGTATCGGCTGTCGACGCTGCGTCGTAGCCTGCCCTTATCACGCCCGGCATTATGTGAAGGAGACCGGCGTTGTCCAGGGTTGCAACCTCTGTCTGTCGCTGCTCCAGGCAGGACAGGAACCGGCCTGTGTATCGACCTGTCTGACCAAGGCGCGGCTATTCGGCGATCTCGATGATCCGAAGGGCGATTTTGCCAAACTGCTGCCGAAGGCAAAGCCCTTGCGGCCCGATTTCAAGACCAAACCGACGACCCTGTATATTTTCCAGGCGTAGGAGGGAATATGATGAGAAATATGGATCGCCGGGAATTTCTGCGCCTGTGCGGCGCCACCGGAACGGCAATCAGTCTGTCCGAAGCGTTAAAACCGGAAATCGCGGCGGCGTTTGCCGGGCCCAAGGGCGGCAAGCCCCCTGTGCTCTGGCTGCAGGGCGGCTCGTGCAGCGGTTGCTCGATCGGCCTGCTAAACTCGGTGTCGCCGGAAATCGCTGACGTACTGACCGGCGTGATCAGCCTGAACTTTCATCAGACGCTGATGTCGGCGGCTGGCGAGCAGGCGATGCATGTATTGACTGACGTACAGAAGAAATATCGCGGCGAATATGTGCTGATTGTCGAGGGGTCGATTCCGCTGGCGGCGGAGGGAAAATACGCCACGCTCGGCGAAAAGGGCGACCAACCGATTCCATTCTCCAAGTGGGTGAAAGATCTGGCGGCAGATGCCAAGGCGATCATCGCGGTCGGCAGCTGCGCCGCTTTTGGCGGGTTGCCGGCGGCTGCGCCCAATCCGACCGGCAGTGTGCCAGTCAGTAAAGTGGTGGGTGGCAAAGCTGTGATCAATATCCCCGGCTGCCCTTCCCACCCCGACTGGGTGCTCGGCACCGTCGTGCACCTGCTGAAGTTTGGCATGCCGGCACTGGACAAGCATGGTCGGCCCAAGCTGTTTTTCGGGCGCTGCGTCCACGATCTGTGCGGCCGGCGCAAGGCGTTTGACAAAGGCGAATTTGCCACGCGTCTGTCAGAGAAAGGCTGTCTGTACAAACTCGGCTGCCGCGGACCGATGGCGTTTGCCGATTGCCCGGAGCGGCGGTTCAATAATGGAACCAGCTGGTGTGTGGCGGCGAATTCACCTTGCATCGCCTGCGTGGAGCCGGAATTCCCCGACAAGACCGGCCCGTTCTTTGAGCGTATGCCGGAATACGGCCCCGGAGGAACCTTCGTTCCCGAGCCGAAACCAGCCAAACTGACAGGGGGGAATAAGTGATGCGACAAATCGTGATTGATCCCGTAACCCGCCTGGAAGGCCATCTGAAAGTGGTGGTTGCGGTTGATGCGGGCAAAGTCGTAAAAGCGGAAGTCGTCGGCACGATGTTCCGCGGTTTTGAAAAAATCCTCGCCGGGCGCGATCCGCGCGATGCAGTTTTTCTGACCCAACGCATCTGCGGTGTCTGTCCGGCCGATCATGCCACGGCGTCCGCCCTGGCGTTGGACGACGCCTTCAAAGCGGAAGTGCCGGACAATGGCAGGCTGCTGCGCAACCTGATGCTTGGCGCCAACTATCTGCAGTCTCACATCACCCACTTCTACCATCTGTCGTTGCCGGACTATGTGCAACTACCGGAAATGGCGCCGTTCATGCCGCATTACACCGGTGATTTCCGTTTCAACAAGGCAGAGAATGAAAAGCTGGCCGGCCACTATTTTCAGGCATTGGTCATCCGCCGCAAGTGCCATGAACTGGTGGCCCAGTTCGGCGGCAAGATGCCCCACCTCGCCTCGATCATCGTCGGCGGCACTTCACAGAATGCGAACGCCGACCGGATCAAGGCAGCCAAAGGTTTGCTTGATGAGATCAGCACGTTTATCAACACAGTCTATGAAGAAGATGTCCGTACCATCGCCGCCGCCTATCAGGACTATTTCAAGGCTGGCAAGGGAACCGGCCGCCTGATGACGTTCGGCGCGTTCCCGATGGATGCAGCCGGCCGCCAGAAATTGTTCGCCCGCGGCATGTTTGCCGAGGGGAAAATCAGTGCGCTCGACCCGGCCAAAATCACCGAAGACGTTTCCCACGCCTGGTACCAGGCCGGCTCCGGCGGACAGCCGGCCGAACTCTCGACGCAGCCGGACGCCGATAAAAAAGGCGCCTACAGCTGGGTCAAGGCGCCGCGTTATGACGGGACGGTCGTGGAAGTGGGACCGCTGGCCCGGATGTGGATGAACGGCATGTATCAGCAGGGCATTTCGGCGATGGACCGGATTGTCGCCCGGATGCTGGAAGCCAAACTGATGGCCGGCGCATTGGATCGCTGGCTCAATGAACTGGACCTCGGCGGCAAATGCGAGGCAGCGGTCGAGATTCCCCAGGAAGCGGAGGGCGTCGGTCTGACCGAGGCGGCGCGCGGCGCGCTCGGTCACTGGATCAAGATCAGCGGCGGCAAGATCGCCCGTTATGAAGCGGTGGTGCCGACCACCTGGAACGCTTCGCCGCTTGACGCTGCCGGGCAGCATGGCCCGATCGAAGCGGCGCTGCTCGGGCTGGAAGTGCCGGATGCCGACAATCCGCTTCCGGTGGTCCGGGTCATTCACTCCTTCGACCCCTGCCTGGCCTGCGCGGTTCACTTGATTACCGCCAACCGGCCGATGACCGAGTTCAAAATTTAAGGCCGGAACGAATTCCGGCCCCTTACTCGGCGTTATTGTTGTT
>CAZYJK010000060.1:0-11235 GCA_964647865.1 uncultured Veillonellaceae bacterium
CACGCCGAGTGCGAATGATTTTTTCATGGCGATACCGCCTCCCCTACTCAATTTTAGTCCCCCGAATCACCGGGATGCCTGGCCCGGATTTGGCAGCACCGGTTTCCGTACCGGTCGGCGCCGCTACTGGCGGCGGGGCTGCTTGTTCTTTTCCCTGTTGGATTGGCGATTTGTGAACACCGACAATGTCGGTCGGCGTCACTGCCCGCTTGACCGGGTCACTGCCTTCCGGCAGATAAGGTCGCAAGGCAAACCGCAACTTGCCTTTCTCCTCAGCCAGTGCGATCTTTGCTGCATCATCCGGCGCAACTGCGAGTGTCACCGTTGTCGCTTTGATGACCCCAGCATCTTTCGTCGCTTCCTTTTTGGCGTCACGTTGCTCTGGCGCCGCTTCACTGTCCTTATTCACAGCCAACACCAAAATGTTTTGCAGCAGAATCTGACTGACATGATCGCCGACAACCTGTTGATCGAATGTCACGATTGCGTCCACCATGTCGCCTGCCTTGAGCAATCCTGCCACGCCGGTAATCTCGGAAACACCGACAGTCAGCGCCCGCTTGCCGGCCGGGATCACCCCGCTGAAGCCAACCTGTTTCCCATCGGTAAACAATCGCCGCTGCAAAACCTGTTCACCGCCAACCACAGTTTCGCTTGTCACCATGCCGATCACCTTCGGCAACTCCCTGACTGCACCGGGTTGGATATATTCGACGGGAATGCGCGATTCCTGGACCATTGCGGCGGTAATCCGGGTTTTGGCCGGGATATCGACCCTGGCGGTCACGACAGGTTCCCCTTCGACAACCGGCGGCTTTTGCACGCTCTGATTGAGGAAGTTGTAGACCAGAATGGCCGTAACAAAGCTCAGTACCAACGCAATCGCCGTCAGTCCCTTGCTGGATAGTTTCGCCACATTGCATCTCCCCTCTAAATACGCTAATCGGTGGTTTCATTGTACAAGAGAAGCGCACAAAGCTCAATAGAATCGGCTTCGCCGCAGTGTTACTCCAGTCCCATCTTTCGCTGGGACCTCGGTCCCTTTTCTATTTTCTTACAGCCATTTTTTGATCCGGAAGAATTTTATCATGACCAGGGATACGGCCAACATCAGCGTTCCAACCGCGTAAAAGCCATATTCCCAGCGCAGACCCGGCATCGATTCGAAATTCATTCCATATACGCCAGCGATAAAAGTCAGCGGAATAAATATGGTTGAAATGATCGTGAGAACTTTCATAACCTCGTTCAGCCGGTAACTGATGCTTGACAGATAAATGTCCAACATGCCGGCGACAAGATCGCGGTACGTTTCCACCATATCGATTACTTGAATGATGTGATCGTAAATGTCCCGCAGGTAGGGCCGGGTTTCGGCGTTGCACAAACCGGATTCGCAACGTTCAAATGTCCCGATGATTTCACGGACAGGCCAAGCCGCTTTGTGAAGATATAACAGCTGGCGTTTGAAAAAATGAATCTGTTTTAACTGCAAAGATCCTGGGCGAATCACCAAAGCTTCATCGAGATAATTCAGGACGTCGCCCAATTCTTCCAACACGGAAAAGAAATGATCAACGGCCAGGTCCAGTAATGCATAGGCCAGATAATCAGTCCCTTGACTCCTTATCCGTCCCTTGCCGGTGAGAATCCGCTCACGGACAGGTTGAAACAAATCCCGGTCAGTCTCGGTAAAGGAAATAAGCCAGTTTTTTCCCACCAGCCAGCTTACTTGTTCAAAAACGATGTTTTCTTTTGTCTCGCCTGCAGATACCGGTTTGATCGCTCTGGGTACGCGCAGTACCAGAAACAGGTATTCATCAAACTCTTCAAATTTGGGCCGCTGCGTCGTATCAAGTATATCTTCCAGCACTAACGGATGGATTGCAAAGTGACGGCCGATTTTCTCGATGGTTTCAACATCATGAAGGCCATTGACTTCAATCCAGGCAATCCCCTTTTGTCCAGTCTCCGTCAGCAACGATTCCAACTGCTCGATTTCTTGCATTTCAGCACCGGTCGTAGTGTAAACCGTCCGCCGCAAAGAGCTTTTCTCCAGGTATACATCGCCAATATGGTGCAAAGTTCCTGGTGGAACGCCGATTTTTTTACTATAATGCCTTGTCGATTGTTTCAGGGGAATCACTCCATCCAACGTTTCCCTGTTTTGTTTGAGCTGTTGCTAGTGTCTTTGACATGACTTGGCAAAAGTCCTGCTGCTTGCATCTTTTACGGCCAATCCGGCCGAAACTGAAAAACAGGGAAAAATTCGGCAGGAAATATCCATCTCAGGTGGAACATTTACAAGGAAAGCTTAAAAAGAAAAGAGGGGTCTCATTTGAATATCATAAAAGAACTGTTAAAAGATGTACCGCTACCAAAAATGGTCAAGATCCGCCAAACCTTCAATGCCGATGAAATCCTTGACGTCAGCGCCGCTCTCAGCGCCGCTCTGGTTGAGTCAGGTCAGCTCGCGCAAATCAGACCCGGCATGAATATCGCGATTGCGGCAGGCAGTCGCGGGGTTGCACAAATAGCAACGTTGGTCCGCACCACCGTCGCCGAAGTCAAAAAACTCGGCGCCAACCCCTTCGTTGTGCCGGCCATGGGGAGCCATGGCGGCGCTACTGGTGCCGGACAGGCCGAAGTACTGGCTCATTTGGGGATTACCGAAGAATATGTGGGCTGTCCGATCGTTTCCTCGATGGAAGTCGTCGAAATATCGCGGCTACCGAACGGAATGCCGGTGTATATCGATAAGAACGCCTACCAGGCGGACGGTATCATCGTCATCAACCGGATCAAACCGCATACCGCATTCCGCGGCCCCAATGAAAGCGGCCTGGTCAAAATGATCACCATCGGCCTGGGTAAACAGAAAGGAGCCGAATCTTGCCATGCATACGGATTCAAATACATGCACGATTTGATTCCTGCCATGGCCAAGGAGATGCTGCAACTGGCGCCGATCATGTTCGGCATCGCCACCGTGGAAAACGCTTACGATCATGTCGCCAAAATCGTTGTCGCAGGCGCAGCCGAACTGATTGAAACAGACAGGCAACTGCTGATCGAAGCAAAAGCCGCTATGCCGCGCATCGAATTTTCACCGATCGACGTACTGGTGATCGATGAAATCGGCAAGGATGTTTCCGGCGACGGGATGGATCCGAACATCACCGGACGGTATCCGACACCCTATCCGACTGGCGGTCCGGAAGTCTCAAAAATGGTGGTCCTTGATTTGACGGAGAAAACCGGCGGCAACGCTAACGGCGTCGGCACGGCGGACTTTACCACCAAACGGTTGGTGAATAAGACCGATTTCCAGGCATTGTACGCCAATGGCATTACTTCGACAGTGGTCCGACCCAATGCGATTCCAATGACGTTGGACTGCGACCTTGATGCGATACGAGCCGCCGTTAAAACAAGCAACGCGCTGGATCTGTCGAAAATCAGGCTGGTGCGGATCAAAAATACGCTTCAGCTAGGCGAAATCATGATTTCTGAAGCAATGCTACCGGATGCGCTATCGCTTGCCAATGTCGCCGTTTGTTCCGAACCCTTTGAAATGCAATTTGATGATCTGGGCAACCTTCGAAAGGGTTAATTGCCACAACCAACTGCAGGAGTGAACATGAAACGATTAGAAACCGACGCCAACAATGCCCGGCCAGACCATAGCCGGGCCATTGTATTTCTTTTATTGGCGGCTTTGCTCTGGAGCACCGGCGGCCTATTCATCAAATGGGTCGACTGGAACGGTATGGCGATTTCCGGCGTGCGCAGCCTGATTTCCGCCCTCGTCATCGGCGTGGCGTTCCGCAAGGACCTCAAGATCACCTGGTCCGCAACCCAGTTGTTATGCGCGGTCGCATACGCGCTGACCGTATCGCTGTTCGTGGTGGCCAATAAGTTGACCACTGCCGCCAATGCGATTTTGCTGCAGTATACTGCTCCGGTACATGTCGCCTTGCTGTCGGCCTGGATTCTCAAGGAACGGGTGACGCTTCGCGATTGGTTGACGATTACCGCCGTGCTGACCGGCATGGTCATGTTTTTCTTTGAACAGATGAGTCCCGGCGGACTGGTTGGTAACCTGCTGGCGCTGTTCACCGGCTTTACTTTCGCCCTGTTCAGTGTGCTGCTACGCAAGCAGAAGGGAGCTTCTCCCGCTGCATCGGTGTTTCTCGGCAATTTGCTGACCTTTTTGCTGGGACTGCCATTCATGTTTGACGGAGCCCCTGGCTTGCAGGGTTGGTTGGGCATGCTTTACCTGGGAGTGTTCCAGCTGGGACTGGCCTATGTGCTTTATACCTGGGCTTTGTCACAAGTCAGTGCGATGGAGGCGATCCTGATCACGCTGATCGAACCGATTCTGAATCCCGTCTGGGTCTTTCTGCTGATGGGCGAGATGCCGGCGTTGACTTCCCTCGTCGGCGGCGCAATTATCATCGGCGCGGTGACGGTGCATCACCTGGTGGGAGCCAAACGCCAATGAACCCAATCGCATTGCTGCTTAAAAACCGTCAATTTCAGGCTATCGCCGGTGTTCAGGTGTTCAATGTCTTCGGTGCGCAGCTTTTGGCGCCGATATTGCCGCTTTATCTTTCCAGTCATGGTCTGTCCGCCTCGCAAATCGGCATGGTCATGGGAATTACCGCTATCGGCGCTCTGATCATGCGACCGGCGTCAGGCCGCTCGGTCGACCGGTACGGTAGCCGCCCGATCATCTTGTTCGGACAAAGCATCCTGGCGCTTTGTTTATCGGCCTACTTCTGGTTTACCGGCTTCATCCCCCTGCTCGTCATCCGGTTTCTGCACGGCGCGGCCCAGTCATTCTATTCGACCGCCTGCGTGACCTTCGCCAGCAGTGTCGAATCGCCGCAAAACACCGCCGGAGCGATTTCCCTGTTCACTGTGTTCACGATGGTCGGACTCGGTGCCGCAACGAGTCTGGCGCCCTTGTTGTATCTGGAAATCAGTTTTTTCCCGCTGGTCGGAATCAGTTTGTTTTCACTGGCTATCGCCATTTCGTTCGCCTTGTGGCGGGCCCGCCCTATTGCGCCCCTGCACGATGCCGAACGACTGCCGTTTTCTTCGGTGATGCATCTGCCGGCAGTCTGGGCGCCTACCGTCTGCCTGTTCGCCTCCAATTTCGCCTTCAGCACATTATTCACTTTCGTGCCGCTGTATGCAATGTCCGAGTCGGTCAGTGGCTACTCTACCTTCTATATCTGTTTTGCCATCGCGGTAATTTTCACCCGCCTGGCGGTTCAATCGCTGACCCAGGCTTTTTCGGCCGAAATGGTCGCCACTGTCGCCAGTGCGCTGAATATTTTGAGCGCATTGGTCGTAATAATCAAGCCTTCGCCATGGACGTTCGGCATCTCCGGCATCTTGGTCGGACTCGGCTTCGGCGTCATTTTTCCCGCCCTGACCGTATATGTGATTCAACGGATACCCCCTGCAGTCAAAGGCACAGCGCTCTCGATCCTCACAGCAGCCGGCGACGTCGGCAATGCGTTGGGTGCGGCAATACTGGGAATCGTCGCCGAATGGTTCGGTTTCCGCTGGGTGTTTGCCGCGGCCGCCTTGGTCGTTCTCTTGTGCGCCCGTTATTTCTATGTCACTTTGGTCAACGGGCCAACTTCTCGCCCGTCACAGTAACCTGCCAAACTCAGATCGCATCGTTTAAAAAACAAGACCGTGGCCAGCAGACAAGCTGCTTCGCCACGGTCTTGTTTACTATTGTTTTCCCCACTCGGTGTGGAAGGTTCCCGGCCGGTCGATCCGTTCATACGTATGCGCCCCGAAATAATCCCGCTGAGCCTGGATCAGATTGGCCGGCAACACGGCCTGACGATAACTGTCATAATAATCGAGCGATGCATTGAAGGCCGGCGTGGGAATCCCCAGGTCGCGGCAGGTCTTGAGCACCAGCCGCCAGGGTGCCTGCGACTCAGCCAGCACCGAGGCGAAGAACGAATCAAGCATCAGATTGGCCAGATTCGCGTCCTTGGCAAACGCGTCACGAATCTTGTCGAGGAAACGGGCCCGGATGATGCAGCCGCCGCGCCATAGCAGCGAGATTTCGCCGAACTGCAGGTTCCAGCCGTACTCTTTGCTTGCCGCCGCCAGTAATGCGAATCCTTGTGCATAAGAACAGATTTTTGAGGCATACAGCGCATCATGCACGGCCTGAATCAACTGCTGGCGGTCGCCGGTCCAGGTTCCCTGCGGTCCTTTCAGCACCGTTGCTGCCACTACCCGTTCGTCCTTCACGGCCGACATGCAGCGGGCAAAGACCGCTTCGGTGATGGCCGGCGTCGGGATGCCGAGGTCAAGCGCGCTTTGCGAGGTCCATTTGCCGGTGCCTTTTTGTCCGGCCTTATCAAGGATCAGTTCTACCAGGGGCTTTCCGGTTTCCGGATCGTTGACCGCCATGATGTCGCGAGTGATTTCGATCAGGTAAGAGTCGAGCGGTCCTTCGTTCCAGCGGGCGAAAACCTCGTGCAATTCCGCCGCCGTCAGTCCGCCGGCCTTGCTGAGGATGTAGTAGGCTTCGGCAATCAGTTGCATGTCGGAGTACTCAATACCATTGTGGACCATCTTCACATAGTGTCCCGCACCATCCGGGCCGACAAAGGAACAACAAGGGCCATCGGCCACTTGGGCTGCGATTTTTGTGAACAGCGGGGCGATCTCGCGAAACGCCGCTTCGTCGCCGCCCGGCATCAGGCTGGGCCCTTTCAGTGCGCCTTCTTCGCCGCCGGACACTCCCATGCCGACAAAACGGATTCCTTTGACAGCGAGCGCCTTGAAGCGGCGGCGAGTATCTTCGAAGAACGAGTTGCCGCCATCGATAAGGATGTCGTCTTGTTCCAGATATGGCAATATCTGTTCAATCATCTCATCCACCGGCTTGCCGGCCTTGACCATCAGCATGATCCGACGCGGCCGTTCCAGCGAGGCCGCCAATTCCGCCAGCGAGTAGGTTCCTTTGACGGCCTTGCCTGCCGCCTGTCCAGCCAGGAATTCATCCACCCTTGCCGTGGTACGGTTGAATACGGAAACCTGAAACCCTTTGCTCACCATGTTCAGCACCAGATTTTCGCCCATTACGGCCAGTCCGACCAGGCCGATGTCAGATAGTGGTTTCACTGTGATTCCTCCCTGCTCTATCGATAGTTTCGTCCAACCAATACTGTATATCTTCTGCGCTTTTGACGATTCTCCTGTCGCCGCTCAATCCAGGCTGAAGATCTTGCCGGGGTTCATGATCCGGTTCGGATCCAGCGCCAGTTTGATCGCCTTCATCATTTTCAGTTCCACCGGATTGCAGTATTTCTTCATCAAAGCCAATCGCTTGTACCCGATTCCATGCTCACCCGACAACTTGCCGCCGAGTGAATAAATGAACGCATAGAGCTCATCCTGCAGCTGCGGCAACACCTCAAGCCACTGTTCCATCGGCATGTCTTCCTTCAGAATGTCGGCATGCACGTTGCCATCGGCGGCGTGGGCCGCAATATGGATATTCACGCCGTATTTTGCGCCAAGTTCGGCGAGCTTATGCACAACTTCGGGAATGCAGGACATCGGAACCACCGTGTCTTCGGCCGAAAAAATCAGGCTGCGGGCCCGATTGGCTTCACCGAAGGATTTGCGCGCCTTCCAGATTTTCACCGGGTCGGCGACCAACACTTCCAACGCGCCGTTGGTCGTACACAGTTCGTCAATGAACACGCACTGGTCGTCCAGCACCTCTTCGTTATTTCCGTCAATCGACAGAATCACATAGTAGCCTTTGTCGCTGTGCGGCAATTTCTCGTTGAGAAACGCCTCGGCGCAGCGGATGCCCTTGTTGTCCATGAATTCGACGCAAAGCGGATGGATCGGCGACTGCATCACCTTGGCCACTATGTTGATCGCCGACTCAGCCGAGGGAAACACCGCCAACAGATCCACGACATGTTTCGAACGCGGAACCATTTTCAGCAGCACCTTGGTCACGACCCCAAGCGTCCCTTCCGATCCGATCATCAGCTGGGTCAGTCCATAGCCGGTCGAGTCTTTTTTTAGCTTGCCGCCCAGATTTACGACCTCGCCTTCCGGCGTGACGATTTCCAGTCCCAGGACATGTTGGCGGGTAGTGCCGTATTTCACCGCTTTCAAACCACCAGCGTTGGTCGCGACATTGCCGCCGATAAACGAACTGTCGGAACTGCTTGGTTCCCCCGGATACAGATAACCTTTTTCCAGGGCGAGCTTATGTACGTCAGCCGTTCGCACGCCGGGTTCCACGACCATCACCATATTGACTTCATCGATCTCCAAAACTTGATTCATCCGTTCCGTCGACAGCACGAACCCGCCTTGATAAGCCACAGACGCGCAAGCATAGCCCGATCCGGCGCCACGCGGCACGACCGGTATCAACCGGCGGTTCGCCAGCTTAAGGATTTCAGCGACTTCGGCGGCATTGGCCGGCAGTACGACGGCTTCCGGGTAATGAACGTATTTTTCGCCTGTCACCTCATCGTGAGAATACGGTTCGAGTTTCTCACGATCTGTCCAGACATATTTTTCGCCGACAATCTGTTTCAATTCAGCGAGGGCGCTAGGATCCAACGGATTATATGTACTCATGTTTCCTCCTCTTATGGATACGGCGAAACGGATTTTATCAATCCGTCCCGCCGTAAATTCTTCGTTATCAGTTAAAGGCAATGACGCGTGTCCACATTGAACTCAGCGCTGGATCCGGGCTGACCCGCCGGCAGCGAATGCACGCACCTGCTCCAGATTGGCCATCGTCGTATCGCCAGGGAAGGTCGTCAGCAAAGCGCCATGCGCCCAGCCAAGCCGAACTGCTTCGTCAGGCTCCAGCCCGCTGAGCATGCCATAGATCAATCCAGAAGCAAATCCGTCACCGCCGCCAACACGGTCGTAAACGTCCAGTTCGGCCGTTGGCGCCATATAGGTCTTTCCATTCATCCAAGCCACGGCGCTCCAGCTATGGCGGTTGGTGGAATGAACTTCGCGCAGCGTGGTTGCCACGACCTTGATCTGCGGTAGTTTGGCAACGACCTGATCGATCATGCCAAAGAAAGCAGTGGGGTCGAGTTTTGATTTGGCAGCCACTTCCGGCCCGGGAATCCCCAAACCCATCTGCAGGTCCTCTTCGTTGCCGACCAGTACATCCACATGCTGCAAAATCCGCCCCAGAACCTCGACGGCTCGTTTTTGCCCGCCGACGATATTCCAGAGTTTGGCCCGGTAATTCAAGTCGAAGGAAACGACAGCGCCGGCCGCCTTGGCCGCTTGCATCCCTTCGATAATGATTTCCGGCGTGGTCTCCGACAATGCGGCAAAAATACCCCCGCTATGGAACCAACGGACTCCGTCGGCAAAAATCCGGCTCCAGTCAAAATCGCCGGGTTTCAACAGACCGCCCGCTTCATTCGAACGATTGTAAAACACGACCGGCGGACGAACGCCTTGGCCCCGATCGCTGTAGACCGTCGCCATGTTGGGTCCGTTGACGCCATTATGCTTGAAGTGTTTGTAAAACGGTTTGACTCCCATCGATTTCACCCGGTCGGCAATCATCTCGCCGACGGGATAATCGACCATCGCAGTGGCAATCCCTGTCTTCATGCCGAAACAATCCGCCAGGTTGGCTGCGCAGTTGTATTCGCCACCGCTCACGTGAATCTGGCATTCCGTCGCTTTGCGAAACGGAACCACGCCCGTGTCCAGACGATGCACCAATGCGCCGATCGACAAAAAGTCCAGTGCGCCGTCAGGACGGATATTGAGACCGCTTGTACTCATGTTTTCCCCTCCTCGTTGTTCTTATCGTTCGGGGGCGTCGATCGTCAGACCGCAGTATCAAGCCGGATAACGTCCCCTAATTGCTCCCACACGATCACTTTGGCTTTGGAAAATCCGTTGAATGTCGTCGCCGAGGCCGAGCTGTACGAGCCGATGTCAGGCACCAGTATCAAGTCGTCCACATCCAGGCGGACGGTTTCCTTCTCACGGAAAATCACGTCGAACGAATCACAGCTTGGACCGGCAAAAGTCGCTGAAATCAGGGACTCTTCCTTGAACGACAGCAATTCGTAATCCCAGTGGTCAAAAATCACGCCGGAAAAAGTGCCATAAATTCCTTCGTCAAGGAAATACCAGTCCTGATTGTCGCGGTGTTGCCTGCCGATCACCCGGGTAATCAGCTTGACGGCTGTTCCGCAGATAAATCGACCAGGCTCTGCCCAGATTTCTATCGAGGGAAAATACTCTTCCAGTGCAGTATTGATCGAACTGAAAATAGCCTGGATATTGATTTTCTCGCTGCCAGGCACCCGTATCGGGAACCCGCCGCCAATATCGAGAATCCTTAGATTCATGCCGTGGGTCATCGCCTCATCAAACAAGCCCCGGCACAACTTGATGGCATTAAGATATGCATGATGCTGCGTTGCCTGACTGCCGACATGAAATGCCAACCCTGCAACATCCAGCCCACAGTCGCGCGCCTTCAGCAACAGCCGCATCACGTCGGTCGGTTCCGCGCCAAATTTTTTATTCAGGTCGATCAACGCTTCCGGATTTTGCATGCGCACTCGTACCAAAACTCCTGCGCCAGGCGCCACACGCGCCATTTTTTCTATCTCCGGTTCACTGTCCACCATATAATATGATATTCCCGCCTGTCGGGCCGTTTCGATGCTATGCACGGGTTTGATCGGATTGGCGAACACCATCCGGTCGCCGCTGATGCCCATCTCCTGCAACTGGAAAATCTCGCCGTCCGAAGCAACATCGAAACAAGACCCCAGGTCCTTCAGCGTGCGGACAATCCGTTCGTCCGGATTTGCCTTGACCGCATAATGAATGTTGACCCGGGGCATAAATTCCTTCAAGGTGCGGTAATTGTTTTTTACCTGTTCGACCGACATGACCAGCAACGGCGTGCCAAACTGCTCCGCCAGCCGCTTAACATCGGCCTGGGATAGATGAAATTCCTTTTGCATATCCACTCCCCTTTTACGCTTTGTTTCCGTGGGCAAAAACCCGATTTGATTGTACCACATCAGCAAAAAACTGCAACAGAAAATTCTGGCCGGATCACTTGCCGCTGGCATCCGTGTCTTTGTGGGTTCCCACTCTCACGACCCGATTGGTTCCTTCGAATTCATCAGAGGATATCGTTTCGCGGCTGAG
>CAZYJK010000061.1:0-8788 GCA_964647865.1 uncultured Veillonellaceae bacterium
GGAACCACTGAATAATACGATTGCTGATGATTTCAGCCTTGATTCGCAACGATTTGCTGCTGTAATTTGTCGGACGCGCTGAAGGCTCCGTCCAGTCGCTCAGCGCTAAAATCAACTTCCTGTTGATTTTCTGCGACAAATTTTGCAGCTTCATCGGCGAATGCTACGGCTTCAACCCATTGCAATCTAAATTATATCTGCGGTTCCCTAGCAGCGCCTTACCAGAGACCGACGAGTTTCCACCAGAAGGAGCCGAAGCCGATGAAGACAGCAAGATTGACCAACGAAAGGATAAAACCGAGTTTCCACCAGGTTCCTTGCGGGATATAGCCCGAACCGAAATAAATCGGCGCAGGTCCGGTCGCGTAGTGGGTCAGGCCGCCAAACAGGGCGGAAATAACGCCCAGACTCATCGCCGCCAGGAACGGCGGCGCGCCGGCGCCGACCGCCACAGCCAGGAACGCGGCGTACATCGCGGTGACATGAGCCGATAAGCTTGCGAAGGCATAGTGCGAATACATGTAGGCCAATAGCAAAATGACCAGCGAAATCGTCCAGGGGATTCCCACCAGCGAGCCGGCGATCAGCTTGGCGAACCAGGCGATAATCCCGTATTTGGTCAATGCGCTGGCCAGACTGATCAGTCCGCCCATCCAGATCAGGGTATCCCAGGCGCCTTTCTCGGCGACCACGTCTTTCCAGTCGATCGCCTTACCCATCAGCATGATACCGACGCCCAGCATGGCAACGATGGTCGCGTCGATTTTGGTGATGCTGCCGGTGGCCCAGAGTACCAGTGCCAGAACGAAAACGCCGCTGACGATTTTTTCGCCGCGAGACATCGGTCCCATCTTCTCCAGTTCTTTGCGGGCGATTTCTTTCGCTTCAGGAGTTTTATCGATTTCCGGCGGATAGATCTTATACAGCAGGTACGGCACGATGGCCAGTGAAATCAGACCGGGCAGCACGGCCGCCAGCGCCCAGGTTCCCCAGCTGATCTCAACCTTGGCGGTTTGCAGGGCGAGGACTGTTACCAACGTGTTGGGCGCGCACGAGGTCAAAAACATCGCCGAGGTGATGGTGTTGCCGGCAAACGCCGTTTTGATGAGGTAGGAGCCGATTTTTCGCGACGAATCGCCCGGTTCCGAGCCGAACGCCGAGCAGAGGCTGCGCACGATCGGATACATGATGCCGCCGGCACGGGCCGTGTTCGACGGGGTCGCCGGTGAAATGGCCAGGTCGCTGAGCACCATCGCATAGCCGAGTTTCAGCGAACTGTCGCCGATCGCCCCCATGATCTTGTAGGCGATGCGTTTGCCCAGGCCGGTTTTGATAAAGCCAAGGGCAAACAAAAACGCGGAGATGATCAGCCACATGATGCTCTGGCCGAATCCATTCAGTGCCTCGGCCGGGGTCAGGGTTTTCGTCAGGCCGGCGATGCTCAGGGCAATGAAGGCAACGGCGCCGATCGGCAGCGGTTGCAGAATGAACCCGATGATCGTGGCGACGAAAATGGACAACAGATGCCATGCCTGGGGTTTCAGGCCGGCCGGAACCGGCAGGAACCATAGGATGACGCCGATCGCTACCGTGATCATCCCGTTTCGTAAATCTTTATTCATATAAGACCCTCCTTGCAGTTGTCATTTCAGCCTTGTGACGACTGATAATAAATAAGGCCCCCGACGCACCTATTCAGATAAGAACGTCGAGGGCTGTCGAACCAGGTTTAACTGCCGGTTATTTGATGAATTTCACTTTCGGGTACAAGCTTTGGATGGCGGCTTCTTTGCGTTTGTTGAACTCTACCTTGTTCTGCTCGAAGATATTGTTGCCTTCGGCATCGATGGAAACGATCAGCGGGCCGAATTCCTTCACGCGGCTGACCCACAGCGCTTCCGGCATGCCCAGATCCAACCAGTGCACCGCTTCGATTTCCTCGACGCAAGTCGCCGCGACCACGGCGCAGCCGGCAGGGAACACGCAGTGCAGCGCTTTGTTTTCGCGACAGCCTGCCTCGGTATTGACACCCATGCCGCCTTTGCCGACGATGATTTTCACGCCGGTTTGTTCGATGAATTCTTTTTCGAATTTCTCCATCCGCATGCTGGTCGTCGGTCCAATGGAGATCATTTCATATTTGTCGTCCGTTCCTTCGATTTTCCGCACGATAGGACCCGCGTGAAAAATGGCGCCGCCTTTCAGGTCGACTGGCAATTCCCGGCCCAGTTCGATCAGTCTGCGGTGCGCCACATCGCGGCAGGTGATGATATGGCCGTTGAGGTAGATCACGTCGCCGATTTTTATGTCTTTCAGATCTTCGTCACTAACCGGTGTGTTCAGAATCTTTTTCATAACGCAACCCCCTTGTGTGTGCTGGATTGATAGCTCAAATCACTGTTGAAAATGATCGTGCCGCGACGATGGGACCAGCAGCCGATGTTTAGTGCGCAGGAAATAACCGAAGGATGCCGCGCGGAATTGACAATATTGACGCCCATGACCGATTTGGAACCGGTCAGTCCCTGGGGTCCCAGGCCGATCGAATCGATCGCTGCAACCATTTGGTCTTCCAAGGCGGCTGCCTTGGGATTGGCGTTGTGGCTGCCTACCGGGCGCATCAACGCCTTCTTGGCCATAAAGGCAGCAGAATCAATTGAAGTGCCGATGCCGACGCCGACCAGCAGCGGCGGGCAGGCATTGAGCCCATAGGAGGTCATGACATCGAGGACAAATTTTACGACGCCTTCGTAGCCTTCGCCCGGCATCAGAGTTTTGCCCTGTCCCGGCAATGAACAGCCGCCGCCGGCCATGTACACGTCCAGCTCCAGCTTGTCGCTGTGGGGGATAATGTCCCAGTACAGCCAGGGCGAATCGGTTCCGGTATTGGTGCCGGTATTCACTTCATCAAACGTCTCCACCGTGTTATGACGCAGCGGTGCATTCTGGGTCGCGATGAACACTGAATCCTTGAGGATCTCTTTTAGTTCATCGATATAGGGGAATTTTGTGCCGACCCGGACAAACATCTGGATCAGGCCGGTGTCCTGGCAAGAGGGACGGTTTAGTTCCTCGGCCACTTGTTGATTTTTTTCCATCGATTGATAAATCATTTTCGCCATCGGCATGGTTTCGTTGTCACTCAGTTCCTTCAGCTTTGCGGTCACGTCATCGGGCAGCCTTTTTCCGACCAGGCCTATGAATTTTGCTATTGTACCGGTCAACAACTTTGAAGCGTCTTGGTTCTCCATCTCAAAATCCTCCTTCTGCTTATTCCCGCGAGCGGGTTGTCCTGTTTCCGGGGTCATGTTTTCTGGCAATTCAAGTATATTCGTTTTATTTGCGCAAGAAAAATTCATATTTACCATGTTATAATTGAAAAAATCAATAGTCCGGGAGGCAGCCGATGGACATACGACAGCTCGAATATTTCCAGATGGTCGGCAAACTTGGCAATATCACGCGCGCCGCCGAACACCTGCACGTGTCCCAGTCGACCATCACCATTGCCATCCAGCGCCTGGAAGAACAGATTGCCGTACAGCTGTTTGACCGCAGTCAGAAGCAGCTGACACTTACTACCGAAGGCGTTGTTTTTTGGGAGAAAGTATCCGGCATCCTGCTGCAGTTGCAGGACGCCGTAACCGAGGCGCAGCAATACCGGGACCTGCAAAAAGGCACGCTAAAAATCGGCGTGCCGCCGCTGATCGCTTCGTTTCTGTTCCCCAACATCCTGGCCGCATTTACTGCGCAGTATCCCAATCTGCAGATCACCATCATCGAAGACGGGTCCAAGATTCTGCGACAATCGCTGGAGCGCGGCCAGCTGGATCTGGCCATCGTCAATTTGTACCAGACGCCCTCGGTACTTAGCACACTGCTGATCACCCGCGAGCAGTTTTCAGTCTGCCTGCCCAGCAAGCACCCTTTAGCCAGGCAAAAAACGATTGAACTGGCGCAGCTGAGGGAGGACCCCTTTATCTTGTTCACGGAGGATGCCTATAATCGGCTGGCGGTCGTGCAGGCATGCGAAGCAAAGGGCTTTACACCCAAGGTTCTTTTATCTTCCAGCCAGGTCGAAACGCATAAGGCGTTGGTCGCCAAAGGCATGGGGATTTCGTTTTTGATCGATAAAATCGTGGCCCAGAGCAAGGGCCTGGTTACCCGGCCGCTGACCGAACCGATTTACTTGGAATTTGGCCTGGCCTGGAAAAAGGAACGCTATTTGTCGCGCGCCTCGCAGGCATTTATTGACTTTGTCATCGCATCAAAAGGTTGTGGCAATAATTTTAGCGGCATCGGCGGCTGGACGCCGGCGCAGGGATAAGCTCGCCTGCTGTGAAGGTGAATTGCCAGTGCAGGGCGAATTTGAA
Organism: uncultured Veillonellaceae bacterium; assembly: GCA_964647865.1. Taxonomy (GTDB): domain Bacteria; phylum Bacillota; class Negativicutes; order UBA1444; family UBA1444; genus UBA1444. The sequence goes on from CAZYJK010000061.1 coordinate 4,374, forward strand.
ACACGCGGAAGAAATCTCCAACGGTTAATCGAGGAGGAAAATGGCATGAAGCAGTATTTTGAAAATAAAGTTGCCGTAGTTACCGGCGGTGCGTCAGGCATCGGCCTCTGCCTCTGCGAACAGATGCTGGCCCTTGGCGCCAGTGCCGTGGTGGTGGCGGACATGAACGAAGACAAGCTGAAAACCGAATGCCAGCGACTGGAAGCCGCCTATCCGGGGAAAGTGCTCGGCGTCTGCACGGATATTGCCAAGCAGGCGAGTGTGTTCGACCTGATAAAACAGGCGGCGGAATTCGGCGCCGGGCAGGTCGACTTTCTGTTTAACAACGCTGGCAGGGGCTTGCCCAAACCGTTCGACTTCACCACGGATGAGGAATGGAAATATGCCTTCGAAGTCAATTTTTACGGCCCGCTGAACGGCGTTCGCGCCGTATTGCCGATCATGCGCGCCCAGGGAGGCGGTCACATCGTCAACGTTTCCTCCGGTGTCGCCTTGTCGCCGATGGCGTTCCAAACCATGTACAGCGCGGCAAAAGCAGCCTTGATGGCTTTTACCAGCTCCCTGCGCAGCGAGCTGTGGGACGAGAACATCCGTCTTTCCAGCGTGATCCCTGGTATCGTTGCCACGCCGATGTGGGACAAAGCGGGCGGAGCGCCGGACTTCGCCATCACGCCCGAGGAATCGGCCCTGGGCATCCTGCAGGGGGTCGCCGCCAACCAGCGCATCATCATTTTGATGGAGTACGACTTAAATAGCGCGAAATGCGGCTTTCTGCCGGAATACGGCGACCAGATGGACGCCAAAGTGCTGGAGGTGGCTAGGCAGCGGCGCAGCGGCAACTTTAAGGCGGTTTAGCGGCGCGTTGAATTTTAGTCAAAAAAATAAAACGAGCGGAGGTCCGGCAAAGGATCTCCGCTCGTTCTGTTGTAATGACTACCAGCGTATTACGATGGCCCCCCAGGTCAGGCCTGCGCCGAAGCCGGCCAGCACGATGAGGTCGCCCGGTTTGACCCGGCCTGTTTGCCGCGCTTCATAGAGGGCCAGGGGGACCGATGCGGCAGCCACGTTGCCGTAATGGTCCAGGTTCATCATCACTTTTTCCGTGTCGAGACCGAGCCGACGCGCCACGGCTTCGATGATATGGCTGTTTGCCTGATGCGGAACGAACAGGTCTACATCTTCAACGCAAAGGTTGATCGCCGCCAATACCTGTTCGGTGATGGCCGGAACTTTGCGCATGGCAAAGATGAAAACTTCCTGCCCGTTCATTTTGGCCAGATGCAGTTTTTCGTCAATGGCCTGATGGGTGATCGGCATTTCGCTGCCGCCGGCCAGGATGGTCAGGACGTCCCTGCCGCTGCCGTCGGCGCCCAGGTTCCAGGCCAGGATGCCGTTGTCCGGTCCGGTTGGCTGCAATACCGCCGCGCCGGCGCCATCGCCGAACAGGATGCAGGTCTGCTCATCCGACCAGTCGGCAAAAGGCGAAAGAACTTCCGCCCCCAGGACCAGCACGTTTTTGCAGGCGCCGCTGGCAATGAACTGGCTGCCGACTGTCAGGGCGTAGACAAAGCCCGAACAGGCGGCGTTCAAATCAAACGCCGCAGCATTGACAAGGCCGAGACGGTCCTGGATGATACAGGCGGTGGACGGGACCAACCGGTCCGGAGTTTCGGTGGCGACGATGATCAGGTCGACGTCGCCGGGCGAGATGCCTGCATCCTCCATCGCACGCTGCGCGGCTGTCGCTCCCAGATCGGAAGTCGACAGCCCGTTCGCAATATGCCGTTGGTGGATATTGACGCGCGAGGTGATCCATTCTTCAGTTACGCCGAGCCGGCCGGCCAGTTCGGCGCTTGTCAGGACGGTGTCCGGCACACAGATGCCAAGACCGGCAATCCGGGCGTGGATTGTATCGCCGGCAACGATGGGTCCCATGCTGCTTATTTGCCTGTTTTTTTATCGATATATTCCACCGCTGCTGCGATGGTGGCCATGTTCTTCACTTCCTGGAAATCGACGGAGATGCCGAAGGCTTCTTCGGCCAGAACCAGCATCTCGGTCTGGTCCTGGGAATCAAACGAGAGATCCTGCAAAAAACGGGCCTCGGGGGTCAGGTTGGCAGCGGTGATGTTCTTTTTCTTCATTTTCAGGATGACTTCGCGCAGTTTTTCGATTGTTGACATGTAGTTATCCCTCCCTGTTTTTTATATGGCTACAGGCTGAAGCACGGCGCTTCAGGTCCCTGTTCCAGTCGACATCGCGGACCGCTCTGCCTGAATCCAGGTGAGGATCTGTTTGGCAGTGGCAGAATACAGTTTGATGTGTTCGTATTCCGTTTCTTGCCCCAGCACCTGCTGCATCAACAGCCCATCCGAGCCGAACCAGCGGGGCGCCAGCCCGCCGAAGAAAAAACCGTTCGATTTCAGCGTCTGCACCGCGGCGTCCAGCTGCGGGCAGGCCATGTTCAGGAGGATTTGCAGGCTGACCACACCGCGCCGCTTTGCTTCGGCCACAATCTCGGCAGCAAAGTCGGGCCAGTCGGCGCCGATGGAGTGAACGAAGAATTTCCAGGTTTGCACCGATTCGTAGTAGCGTTCTTCGCGCTGGGTAGTGCCGGTCGTCGGCAGCGGCGCCGCGTCGTGCAGCACGATCCGGGGTTGCAGCGGCTGCAGCAGTTTCACCAGGATCGGTGCGTAGATTGTCGGCAGATAGATCGGACTGGTTGGTGCGCTATTCTCCAGAAAACCTAGCACGCAGGAAACCCTGGCGCTGCCGGTGCGGTTGCCGATAAAGCTGGGCCCGTCCAGCTGGTCGAGTTCGAGCGCGACATCGGCGGCGCCGGCCTTGATGTTGCCGACCTGGGTGAAGTAATGGCAGCAAACCGCCTCGCCCATCAGGCCGTCACTCGTCGTCCCGGCAGACAGAACGCCGTTGAAATAGGCCGCGAACAACAAGCTGGACACGTCGGTCTGTTTATAGTCGGGGACGACCACTAGGTTGCCGGCCTCCCACAAATTATGGTTGGGCGCGTTTTTGAACATCGATACATAGCCGGCGGCGCGATTTTTCCCATCCAATGCCAGGGCAGCCGCCAACCGTCCCTGGGTAATCTCCGCAAGCAGGGCGTCCGCCTGATACACGTAGGCTACAGGAAAAGAATCGCCGTAAGCGGTGCGGAACACGTCGCCGACCAAAGCGGCGTTGCCGCGGTCTATCGGAACCAGGCGAAATTCTTCGTCGGACACGGGGATAGCCTCCTCTTTATTGAGCCGGATCTTGCCAGCGCAGCACGACAGAGCCCCAGGTCAGGCCAGCGCCGAACGCGGTCAGGACCACGACATCGCCGTGTTTGACGCGGCCGGATTCCACTGCCTCGCACAGGGCCACAGGGACAGAAGCGGCAGACATATTGCCGTAGCGCTCGAGGTTGAGCAGGAACTTTTCTATCGGCAAATCCATGCGCCGGGCGGCGGTCTCGATAATATGCCGGTTGGCCTGGTGGGGAATGATCAGCGAAACGTCTTCCAGGCCGAGCCGGGCTTCCGCCAGGGCTTGCAGGCTGACTTTCGGCAGCGTCTTCACTGCGAAGCGGAAGACTTCCATGCCGTTCATGTGCAGTTTGTTCAGCTTTTCAGCCAGGGTTTGCGGCGTATTCGGCAGCCGTGTTCCGCCCGCAGGCATCAGCAGGTGTTTGCCGCCGGACCCGTCTGCGCCCAGTTTGGCGGCAAGCAGGCCGTAGCCGGGAGTTGTCGGCTGTAAAACCACAGCGCCGGCCCCATCGCCGAACAGGATGCAGGTTTCCGGGTCGTCCCAATCGACGACGCGGGAGATGACTTCTGTGCCAATGATCAGCACGGTCTGATAAACACCACTGGCAACGAATTGTCTGCCGACGGACAGTGCGTAGACGAAACCCGTGCAGCCGGCGCTGATGTCAAAGGCGGCTGCGTTCTTCAGCTGGAGCAGTTCCTGGATGATACAGGCGGTGGCGGGGAATTGCATATCGCCGGTGCCGGTGGCCACGATGACCAGATCGACATTCCCGGCGGCCACTCCGGCCATTTCCATCGCTTTACGGGCGGCGGCGGCGCCAAGGTCCGACGGCGCCTGGTCATCGGCGGCGATATGGCGCTCTTTGATGCCGGTCCGGCTAAAAATCCAGTCGTCCTCTGGCGTTACCGTGTCCGACAGCATCGCGTTGGTCAATATTTTTTCCGGCAGGTAGATGCCGATGCCGGTGATGCCGACGCCGGAGCTTTCATGCTGGCTGATGCGAATCAGGCCTCCTGTCTGGTATAGAGCTGTTTGCTAATTCACGTTCGCCGAATTTAGAAAAACACCTTTATTGAAGGCTCTCGTCGAGGTCGGTTTTCAGTCGCCAGGCCATCAGCACCTCGGTTCCTTCGCTGTTGTAG
>CAZYJK010000061.1:8888-11008 GCA_964647865.1 uncultured Veillonellaceae bacterium
GGTAAGGCGCGTATCCGTACGCAGACGCCGGTGGCATCATCGCGTCGCCGGTCCGACTGCGACAAAACCGCCAACAGCTTCAACATCGCCGGAAAATCGTCCAGCGGCAGGTCGCTGTCTGCCGACAGCAAATCGGTCAGTCCGTCGGTGAGGAAATAAAATGTATCACCGACAGCCAGCGGTATTTCATGCGTATCGAAAGTTTCTTCCGCCTGAATCCCGAGGAACATGCCCGGCTTGCGGAGGACGCCCGTGTGTTGCCGCGTTGCAAGCCACAGCTCCGGCAATCCGGCGCTGCTCCAGCGTAGCTGCCGGGTTTGCAGATCCAGCTCAAAGCCGATCGCCCCGGCAAAGGTCGCCTCGTCAAAATATTCGCCGGCCCGCTGGTTGATCCAGCGCATGGCGCCGGCGAGCGGCAAATCCAGCTCGTTGACTTCGCGCAGCAGTACATGCAGCGAAGCGGTATGCAGCGCCGTCGCCAGCCCATGCCCCGCCACGTCGATCAGGAAACCACGCAACAGCATCCCGTCATAGCGCCAGTCGAGGAAATACAAATCACCGCCGACATAGCCGAAAGGCGCGTAAATTGTTTTGCACTCGATGAACTCGGACGGTGTCGGCAGGCACAACAACGCATCCTGCACCCGCGTCGCCAACGCCGATTCCCGCAGCGTCTGCCGTTCGCGTCGTACCGTGTCCGTCACGTCGCGGAACGTCAGCAGGCTGGCCAGGCGATCCTGATGGCGGATCAGCGTTGCCGTCAGCTCGACATCGACCAGCGTGCCTTTTCGGTGTCTGGCGGTGAGGCGCTGTGCAGGCAGGAACCCGCTGATTTTTACTCGTTCCAGCAGCAGCCGGATTGTTTCGTCATTATCCGGATTCAAGTCAAACAAATTCGTTGTATGCAGTCGCCGCCTGTCAATCCCAAACAGCTTGGCAAACCGGCTATTGGCGTCCAAAATCGTTCCCGTATCCGGGTCGCACAGCAGCACCGCCTCCGGCGACTGCTCGATCACCGCCTGATAGCGTTTTTCTGTTTCGGCCAGCGATTTTTCGGCAAGTTTACGGGCGGCGATCTCCGCCTGCAAATCAACAACGCTGGCGTGCAGTTCCTGATTGGCGGCGAACAATTCCGCCGTCCGTTCGCCGACTTTATCCTCCAGCTCCAGCTTTGCCTGACGCAAGGCGGCCTCCGCCTGCTCGCGATACTCGATTTCTTTTGTCAACGCTGTGTTCAGGCTTTGCAGTTCTTCATTGACGGCGTTCATTTCCTCGTTCATCGAGGTCAGGTCCTCGTTGGCGACCGACAACTCGCGAGTGCGCTGATCGACCTGGATTTCCAGGTTGTCGCGGGCCTGGATCAGGGCGCTTTCAATCTTGGCAAAAGAGCGGACGACGTAGTTGGTCTTGAACCGCGACGCGGCGTAAGCGGCGCCGATCGAAAGCAGCACGAGCGCGAGAAAAAACCGCTGCAGATTGCCGACCGCCGCATAGGCCGACTCGGCCGATTGCGTCACGACCACCAGCCAACCGGTGCTGGCGACCGGCGCCAGACTGATTAGCTGGCTTTTCTGTTTGTTTTCCCAGCCGGCATCGCCGCCAGTCTCTTGCAGCATCCGGCGGATCAGGTCAAAGTCGTCCAACGTCTGCCGCTCCAGCACCCGTTTGCTGTCGTGGTGCGAAATGTAGACGCCGGATTGGTCGGCGACCGCGATACTGAGGCCGGGGTCGTGAGTTTCCTGCATGCCGTCGATCAGTATATGCAAGTCCGTCAGGTCCAGATGCGCAGCGATCAGGCGGTCGGCGAACGACATCGCCAGCACCACCGACGGCTGCCCTTGCGGCAGGGCGATGAACGCATTGGACCAATATAGCGTCCTGCCGGTTTGCAGCGCCTTAAAAAACTCTTGCCCGGAACGGTCCAGCCCCAGCATTTGCGGATCAGGCGGGATGGTCTCGATAATCTTGCCCTGTTTGTTCAGCACTTCGATTTTTTGAAACAGCGGCTCGATGCGCAGCAACGGCTCCAGAAAGGGCTGCATCGGTAGCGCGCGGTCCGCTCGCGCCATACAGGAAGCATGCGCCTGGTGCAAAAGTTTTTGCGGGCTTTGCAGCGCCTG
>CAZYJK010000062.1:0-11005 GCA_964647865.1 uncultured Veillonellaceae bacterium
TTCTACCGACAGCATCGCCACATGCTGCATCACCAGCGGAATAACCGAGCCGATCGGCGGTACGTCTTTGACGCCGTAGATTATGCTTCCCGGTTTGGCTGCCCCCCCATGCATGACTACTCCTCCTGCCCTGTCGCCGCTTTTGCGGAAGACTTGAAACTTTCAACCATTTGCTTTTTTTGTGCGCGGGTCATTTTTTTGATTGCCGCTTCCTGCCGCATCGCCGCCTGTTTGTCGGCGAACTCCAGCCAATACACAAGACGAACCGGCAACCGTGAGCGGGTGTACCGGGCGCCGATGCCGGAATTATGAGCGGCAAGTCGGGCGGACAAGTCAGTCGTCCAGCCGGCGTAATATGAACCATCGGCGCACTCGACCAGATAAGTGAATGCCGCCATCATTGCCACTCCCGCCAGATATCGGGGCAATAACCGACCGTAGCCTGTTGCCCGTTTCGCACGATTGGCGTATTGAGAAGCATTGGGTGCTTCAGCATCATTTCTTCACGGTTATGCACGATGTACTGCATGTTGAGCCGGTTATACTCTTTGCTGCTCCGGTTCAGCAGCGCTTCCACCCCTACAACCGCCTTCACTTTTTCCAGTTCGCCTTTGGATAGTCCCTTTTCGGTCAAATCCACGAAGTGATAGGAAATCCGCCGTTCCTTGAAGTAACGTTCGGTCTTCTGGGTTTCCCGGCACTTTTTCACGCCAAAAATTTGGATATTCACCCTGCATCCCTTTCCATCAATTGTCTCTGTCATAAAATACGCCATGCCGGATAAAAAAGCCTGCTTTCCGCACAACGGAACAGCAGGCTTTTTGAGTTTCGAACCATTGGCGTTGCTTGTTGCGCTTATTTGATCATCAGCTTCGGCATCATTAGCACCAAGTCCGGGTAAAACGTAATCAGCGCCACAAACAGCATCATGATCACGAACGAAGGCAGTGCATACTTGGCAATGGTAAACAAATCATCATGCACCAAACCGTTGATGACAAACAGGTTAAAGCCGACTGGCGGTGTGATTTGGGCCACCTCAATCATTACCACCAGATAGATGCCGAACCACAAGGGGTCGAATCCGGCAGCCTTGATCAGCGGCAACGCAATCGGCAGGCTCATGACGATCATCGAGAAACCATCCAGCAGACAACCAAGCACTAGGTACATCACAGACAAAATCGCAATCAAAAAATACTTTGATAAGGCGAGCGTGCCGATAAAGGCGGTCAATTGGGCCGGAATGCCCAGATAGCCTACGGCGACCGACAGGAACGAAGCGCCGCTGACAATCCACATAATCATGCAACTGGTTTTGACCGATCCCATCAGAGCTTCCCGAAACACCGCGTAATCCAGGCTTTTCGATATCCAGGCAAAGAACAACGAACCGATGACGCCGACCGCCGCCGCCTCCGTCGGGGTCGCCCAGCCAAGATAAATCGCGCCAAGCACCATGATAATCAGCGAAAATACCGGCAGTAACTGAGGAATCGTTTTCAGCCGGTCGGTCCACGAGTAGACCAGATCGCTTTTCGGCGCCAGCTGCGGATTAATCAGGCATCGCAAAAAAACAAATCCGCTAAACGCTGCCGCCAGGATCAGGCCGGGAATAATTCCGGCGATAAATAGTTTTCCGATACTGACGTCAGCCAAGATCCCATACACCAGCATCATCATGCTCGGCGGAATCAAGAATCCCAGCGTGCCTGCGCCAGCCAGCGATCCCAGAACCAGGCCGCGGTCATAGTTGCGCTTCAAAAGTTGCGGCAACGTTATTTTGCCGACTGTCGCCGTGGTAGCGGCCGACGAACCGCTTACCGCAGCGAATAAGGTACAGGCGACGATATTCACATGCACCAACCGTCCAGGCAGATGATCCATCCATGGCGACAACCCATTGAATAGGTTTTCCGAAATCTTGCTGCGGAACAAAATTTCGCCCATCAAAACAAACAGCGGCAATGCCAACATCGTCGACCCGCTGATGCTGTTCCACATGATGTTTGACAATATTGCCAGCGTCGGGCTGCCGGTAAAGAAATAGAAAGCCACCAACCCCACCATGAACAGCGAAATTCCCACCCAGACCGTGCCCAGCAGGAACGCAGCCAGACAAGCCAGCAAAGAAACGGATACTGTAAATAAATCCATGACGTTTCCTCCCTATCGGCCCAGCATGCTGGATTCGGCTTCCACTTCATCCACCCGGCCGGCACGGAGCAACATGAGCGTCCGCATAAATTCTGCAGCAAACTGCAACATCATCACAAAAGTACCAAACGGCATAAAGAACTGAGGAATCGCCAAATAAGTCTGGGAAATTTGCATGGAGCGGCTCTTCGTGACTACGGCGTCCCAGAAAAAATCCGCCGTGGTATAAGTCAACAGAGCGCAAAATGCAAATCCTACGGCAAACGCTATTAATTCCACCCAGACCTTGGCCTGGCCTTTGGCGATCGTATGCAGGAAAGTCATCCGGATATGACTTTTCTCTTTCAATGTGTAGGCAAGCGCCAAACAGGTCAACGCCGCCATCAGGTATCCCGAATATTCTTCGGTAATGTACAAGGTCTTGTCAAAAGTGGTTCGCGCCACGATTTCAGCTGCGACCAACAAAGTCGAAAACACCATCAGCACACCGGACGCTACACCGCAAACGACTGACAGTCGATCGCTCAGGCGAACGAAACTCTCCATGAGAACTGCTCCCTTCCGACTGATTAAAGCATATATGAGGACTCACATAAAAAGAAGGAGACGACGAGATGCGCACCCCGTCGTGCTCCTCCATTTATTAACTTATCGGTTACTTACGACCGACTTTTTTCTGGAACTCTTCGATAATTGTTTTGGCTTCCGGCGGAGCGGTTTTCAGCCAATCTTCGCGGATACCCTTGGTCACGACAGAAAGTTCATTGAGGAATTCTTTGGAAGGTGCCACGGTTTTGATGCCGTTCTTGTTGCTGATCGCTTCCTGGTCTTTATCCAGTTGAGCGACTTTTTTCCACATCTCGGCTTCCATGTCTTTGCCAAGTTTCACCAATGCAGCCTGGGTGTCTTTGTCCAGTTTGTTGAATTCCTTGAGGTTAACCGTGACAATATCGGTTGCCATGGTAACATTGACCGGTGCATAGAATTTGAGAACTTCCCAGAACTTCGCATCGACCGCGGTCGGTGTCGAGGTTAGTACCGAATCAATCAGACCGGTCGCTAAGGAAGAATACACTTCACTGAACGGCAGGGGATAAGGAGTTCCACCGACAGCCTGCATGACCAGTCCGCCGTTTTTGTCATAGGTGCGGGTTTTGAGCCCTTTCATGTCAGCAAGCGATTTGATCTCCTTTTTGGACCAAACGCCGGCCGCAGGCCAAGGCGATACGTAGAGGAGCTTTTGGCCCCACTTTTGTTCGACGACTTTTTCAAAATGCGGACGGGCAATATCACTGAGGATTTTGCCTTCGTCAAAACTTTGAATCAAAAACGGCAGGGTAACGACATTGAACAGGGGCTCGTCACCGGCCACGCCGCTGGTCAGCATGTCCGACACCGGCACCAGTCCGTCGCGGACGACTTTCAGCAACTCAGGTCCTTTATAGCCCAGTGCGCCGCCGACTTGAACCGTCATCTCAACTTTACCCTTGGTTGCATCTTTGACCCGTTTGGCAAATTCGACCAGGCCAACGCTTTGATGATTGTTCGGCGGCCACACGGAGTTAGCGACCCATTTTACTGGAGGAGCATCTTTTTTTGCCGGTTCGGCCGGTTTACTGCCGCCGCCGCAACCTGCGACTACGAGAGCGAGCACGAGCATGCTGGAGAGTACAAGAGCTAATAGTCCGTTTTTTTTGCACCAATTCATGAACAAACCTCCTACACTTTTTGCTTGATAAACAAACAAGGTTTTGGGCACGACAACCCTGTACATTATTCTATGCCAATCTGCTTCCCATGTCTAGCGCTGTAAACCACCCAGCGCATGTATACATGGTCTGCCATCGTCGAATAGTCTTAATTTTTCGCCATTACGCTCTGGCGTATGGCAATAAAAAAATTTTTGCACTTTTTACAAACGCGTCGCCCTGCATACATTTAGATGTGTAACAATTCGACGTTTTATACAACGAACGCCGGCACGATTCCAGATTTTCGTATCGTTGTCATAAAACAGCAAACACACTTGCTATTTCGTCTATTGGTTTTGCTATGGCTTTTATCTTCGCTGACTGCTAAGATAACAACATCGTCCACAATTCATTATAATTACTATTAAAATTAAGAGGTGTAAATTCAAATGGAAAAAAGCTTACTTCTGGCCCGAATCAGCAAGCTGGCCGCTCTGGCGCACAGCGAAGACCTGAATCAGTACTCCTTGTCCGAGCAGGCGATCAACGAAATCAAAGCCACTCTGGAAAGCCTGACCGAACAATACGTCGAAACCTACTGCTAATTTCGTTCATAAAAGGGCGCATCGTGAAAATCACGATGCGCCCTTTTCTTGCGCCCGTTTGTTTTTATCTTGCGCTACGAATCCATCGAACGGATCGCCGCCGCCAGCCGTGCAACGCCTTCGCGGATTCGATCTTCCGGCATGTTCGAATAGTTGAGCCGCAAGGTGTTTTCCACCCCGCCGTTGGGAAAGAATGAATCGCCCGGCACAAACGCCACGTTCTGTTCCAGGCAGCGTTTTAGCAGTTCGATTGCTTTGATCCGTTCCGGCAATGTTACCCACAGGAACAATCCGCCTTGCGGTCGGGTAAAGCTGACTCCCTCCGGCATCATCGCTTCCAGCGCGGCCACCATCGAGTTGCGCCGCTGCCGGTAAAGTTCTGTCAATCTCACCAAATTACCTTCAAAATCAAACAGCTCCATAAACAGGTCGATTTCCATCTGGTTTCGTAAGGAAGTGCACAAATCGGCCCCTTGCTTGATCAACACATATTTTTCAATCACCGGCGGCGCGGCCACCAACCAACCGATCCGCATGCCTGGGCAAAACGTCTTGGAAAAAGTGCCGGTGCCAATAACCAGTCCTTCCCGATCCATCGACTTGATCGAAGGCAATATCTCCCCTTCAAACCGCAGTTCACCATAGGGATTATCCTCCAAAACCGCCACCCCGTAGCGACTGACTGTTTCAATGAAACGACGGCGACGCTCCCGCGACCAGGTTCGCCCGGTCGGGTTCTGAAAATCGGGGATGACATACACCAGTTTCACGTTGTCGGTTGTTGCCAATATCCGTTCCAGTTCCTCAATAATCATACCGTCATCGTCGGTCGGCACGGCGATGAACTCCGGTTGATAAGCCCGAAAGGCGCTAATCGCCGCCAGATAGGTCGGACTCTCGCAAAGAACCACATCCCCGGCGTCCAGAAACAGTTTCCCCGTAAAGTCCAGCGCCTGCTGAGAACCCGAAGTAATCATCACTTCTTCGGCGCTGGCCTGTGTCTGAAATTTGCGGCCGATCCGGGCGGCAATTTTTTGTCGCAGCGGCTCATATCCCTCGGTTGTCGAGTACTGGAGCGCCACCCGGCCAGATTCTTCCATCAGCAGCCGCGATATCTCCTTAATCTCTTCCACCGGAAACAATTCCGGCGCAGGCAGGCCGCCGGCAAACGAAATGACCTCGGCCCGCTGGGTGATCTTCAGGATCTCACGAATATCCGACGCACGAAGTGAATCAATCCGGTTGGCAAATTTCATCCTCATATCGGCAGCCCTCCCATTCTTAGCAGCAACATCACGGCCATGCCGGACCCCATCGTCACCGCTGGCGGTTGGCGTCGCCAGGCCATAAAGGCGGCCACTGCCCCTGCCAGCAAATAATGATTGCCCGGCCCGATCTGCAGATATCCCTGCGGCGCCAGCAGGGCCGGAGCGATCAGCGCCGCCAGCATCGCAGTCGGCACATGTTTGAGCAGGCGTACCATCCAGCGGGGAACCCCTGTCCGGTCCAGCAGCAATGGACTGGCAAAACGGGTAAAATAGGTTGCCGCCGCCATGCACAAAATCGTCAAAACCACCTCAAGCCGCATCCGCTTCCTCTCCTTCCAACAAAGCACCCGCCACGACCGCCGTCAGGCAGGCCACAATGATATACCACTTGCCGGGAATCAACAAAGCAGCCGCCACGCTTGTCACCGCCGCCACCATACAGACCACCATGCTGGTTTTGTCAGTCAGCCGGGGAATCAGCAAAGCCAAAAAAGTCGCCGGCATCGCAAAATCGAGTCCCCAGGCCAACGGGTCGCTGATGTGGCTGCCCAGAACGACGCCGAGCACGGTCGAAACCGCCCAGGTGACATAGCCGGTGGCGTTGCAACCGAAATGATAGTCTCTGCTATAGCCAACGGCCTGAGCCCGGCTGATGGCTACCGCATAAGTTTCATCCGCCATACCGAAGCAGAGGAACGCTTTCCATGGCAGCGACAGTTTTTCCATGTAAGGGACCAACGAGGCTCCCATCAACAAATGCCGCAGATTGATCAACAAAGCAGTCAGGCTGATCATCAGCCAGCCAGCACCGGCGGCAAACATCGGCAAACTGATGAACTGAGCCGCACCGGCGAATACAGTCAACGACATTAAAATGGTTTCTCCCGGCGTGAGCCCGACCGACTGGGCAAATATCCCATATGCGAGACCAAAGGGAAACACCCCCAGCATCAAGGGCAGCGTATCACGGACCCCGGCGCGGAATTCCACAGCATTGGCGATCATGCGCATCCGCCTTTCCGATTGTTTTGATTTCTTCTATCTTAACTGGCAGGATTTTCTTTGTGAATATCCAATATAATAATATCAAGATACCAATTCGATGAATTGGGAGGTGTTTTTCATAATGGACATTACCAAAATGTTAAGTGGCATCCGCCTGAATCCCGCACAATCAATCCCATTATATCTACAAATCGCCACTGCGCTATCTGCCAAAATCAGCGATTTCTCAATACCTGTCGGCGCAAAGCTGCCGCCGGAGCGTGAATTGTCGCGCCTGCTCGGCGTTAGTCGCACCACAGCAATCAACGCTTACAGTCTGCTTGAGGAGCGTGGATTGGTATCTACCAAAATCGGCAGCGGCACTTTTGTCAGCGCCGGTTCGACGCCCAACCAGTCGCAAGCGACACAGATGCCCTGGGATCAGTTGTTTGCCCCCGGATACAAAGCGCCTCTGTCCTCGATCATCCGTTCGATCATCGCCTCTCCCACCGCCGACGATACGATTTCGATGGCCGCCGGCATGCCGGACCCCGCCTTCTATCCGCTACAGATGATCCAGTCGGCTCTCGACAGGAACAAGCGCTCCATCGATGCGGCGGATTTCGGCCTGATCGCTACCGAAGGATATCTGCCGCTGCGACGTTCACTGGCGGCCTGGCAAACGCGACTGGGCAATCCGGCAAGCCCGGAGCAGATTCTGATCGTATCCGGTTCGCAGCAGGGGCTTTATTTACTTGTCAAGTCTTTCATCGAACCGCGCGACTATGTTATTGTAGAATCCCCGACGTATCTGGGAGCGATTCAACTATTGGAAGCCGCCGGTGCCAGATTGTTGACTTTGCCGCCCGGCAACAAACTAGACCTGGCGATGCTGGAAGACTATCTGATCCGCTATCGGCCCAAATTGTTCTATACCATGTCGTCGTTCAAAAATCCGACCGGCAGCGTGATGGATCTGGTTGAGCGGCGGGAATTGCTCCGACTGGCTGAAAAGCACCGACTCACCATTATCGAAGACGACCCCTACAGCCTGCTTTATCATGGCGCACCGCCGCCGCCTTCGCTGAAACAGCTGGACAGTTTTGGCGGAGTGATCCAGCTCGGCACTTTTTCCAAAAACCTGTTTCCGGGATTGCGGACCGGTTGGGTCCATGCCGCGCCGCCTGTCATCAATCGCCTGGCCCAGGAAAAACAGTTCGTCGACTTGCACAGCAACAATCTGGCCCAGATGATCGTCCACGCCGCACTGGAAGAAAACAGCCTGCCGCTGCATCTGGCCATGGTCCGGCGTGAATACAGGAAACGCCGCAACGCCATGGCGGCTGCCATCAAAAAGTATTGCGGCGCGGCGATGCGGTTTGAACTGCCAGAAGGCGGCCTCTACATCTGGGGACGTTTAAGCCCGACTGTCCTGCCGACCGAGTTGCTGCGTCGTGCCGCTCCGCTCGGCATATCGTTCATCCCCGGCGACGCCTTCTATGCCCATGGCGCTGACAGCCATGAAATCAGACTTTGTTTTGCCACGCATGACGAAGATCGGCTGACCGAAGGCATCCGCCGCCTGGCAAAGGCGTTGAATGTCGCAACAGCGGAAGAATCGCTACCTACGGCCAGCGCTGGACGCCCAATCATTTAAGAGAAAAGAGGTGCATTCCTTTGAAATTACAAGACATCCCTGCCATGATCGCCCGAGAACTCAGCATCCGCCCCGCCCAGGCCGAAGCCACCGTAGAGTTGCTGGACGCAGGCAACACTCTGCCGTTTATCGCCCGTTACCGCAAGGAAGTGACCGGCGACCTGGATGAAGATAAAATCCGTTCTTTGGAGGAACGGTTGCAATATCTACGCAATGTAGCTAAACGGCAGGAAGAGATTCTGGCAACTATCGAGTCGCAGGGCAAACTGACACCAGAACTTGCCTCTGCGATCGAAGGAGCGCAAAAGCTGCAGGAACTGGAGGATCTCTACCTGCCGTTTCGACCGAAAAAAAGAACCCGGGCCCAGATCGCGCGGGAAAAAGGGCTGGAACCATTAGCCGAGCGTATGTTGGCCCAGGTCGACCCCGTTTCGGCGAATCGTCTCGCACTGGCCACAGAATTCATCAACCCGGAGCTCGGCGTCGAAGATGCCGAATCCGCCTTGGCAGGCGCCCGGGATATCGTGGCGGAAGTCGTTGCGGAGCGGGCGGACCTGCGCGCCCTGCTGCGGCGGGAAACCTGGAAGGCGGCGGCAATTTCGACTTCATTGGCGGTACCGGAAGCGGAAGCGCCCGATTTCCTCACCTACCGGGAGTATCGCGAAGCAATCAACCACATGCCTTCGCATCGGATTCTCGCCGTCAATCGCGGTGAAGCCAAAAAATCGTTGAAAGTTCATTTCGAAATCCCGCAGGAAGCGCTCACTGCCACTATCCTGAAGCAAGTGCAAAAATCGCCGTCGCTATGGAGCCAGGACCTTGTCGATGCCGTTCAGGACAGTTGCAAGCGCCTGCTGTTCCCCTCGATGGAACGCGAAATCCGCAGCGCCCTGACCGAAAACGCCGAAAAGCAGGCGATCAGCCTATTTGGCCGCAACTTGCGCCAACTGCTGTTGATTCCGCCGCTGGCCGGTCACACCGTGCTCGGCCTCGACCCGGGTTACCGCACCGGCTGCAAGGCAGCCATTGTCAACCCGCAAGGAACCGTGCTGGCGACCACCGTTTTCTACCTGACGCACAGCGAGTCGCAGCGCCAGTCGGCAGCCAAGCAAATGCTGGAGCTGATCCGTCGCCACCAGGTCAGTCTTGCTGCGATCGGCAACGGCACTGCTTCTTACGAAACGGAAGAATTTCTTGCCGGTTTGATCCGCGACCACGAACTGACGCTGCATTACGTCATTGCCAATGAAGCCGGCGCTTCGGTTTACTCCGCCTCCAAACTGGCCAAAGACGAACTGCCTGATCTCGACGTATCGCTGCGCGGCGCGGTATCGATCGCCCGTCGGGTCCAGGACCCGCTGGCCGAGTTGGTCAAAATCGAACCGAAAGCGATCGGCGTCGGCCAGTACCAGCACGATGTGGACCAAAAAGAATTGCTGCAGGCACTGGATGGCGTGGTGGAATCGGCGGTCAACCATGTCGGGGTCGACCTGAACACCGCTTCGGTGGAACTGCTGCGCCACGTCGCCGGTATCCAAGGCCCTGTCGCCAAAAACATCGTCGCATGGCGCGACGCGAACGGTCGGTTCAGTCGCCGCAAAGAACTGCTGAAGATTCCTCGTCTCGGACCGGCAGCATTTGTCCAGTGCGCCGGATTTCTGCGGGTCGCCGACGCGACCGATCCGCTCGACAATACTCCCGTGCATCCGGAATCCTATGCGCTTGCCGAAGCAATGCTGGAGCGTCTCGGATTCAAGAAGGCCGACCTTCGCTCCCGCGAAAAGCTTTCGCAACTGCAAACGGCCATCCAATCCCTCGATGCAGCTGTCCTGGCAGCAGAGCTGGGCGCAGGCGAACCGACGCTGCGCGACATCTTGTCCGCATTGGTCAAGCCGGGCCGCGATCCGCGCGAAGACCTGCCGCCGCCGGTGACCCGGAAAAACATCGTCAAGCTTGACGATCTATTGCCTGGCGCGATTGTGAAAGGCACCGTGCACAACGTCACTGATTTTGGCGCCTTTGTCGATATCGGCGTAAAAATAAATGGTTTGCTGCATCGCTCCGAGCTTAGCAACAAACCGTTCCGGCACCCGCTGGACATCGTTTCTGTCGGTGATGTGATCGAGGTCATGATCCTGAATGTGGATGCCAGTCGCAACCGCATTGGCCTCAGCCTAAAACAGGCGCAAAAAACCCAGTCGCTGTCTGCAGGCAAGTGAACGCGCCCCCGCCGTCCGCGGACTGGAACGCCAAGCTTAGGCAGTGGCAACGGCAGCGTCTGCTGATCTGGAGTACGATTGCCATCGCCTTCTTGACCGGCTATTTTCACCGCACGGTCATTGGCGTGGTCGCCGACAGCCTGATGCGTGACTTTGCCATCGAACGGGCAACCGACCTCGGCATTCTGGCTTCGATTTATTTCTGGACGTACGCCGCTCTGCAAATTCCCGCCGGAATTTTCGCCGATGTATTCGGTCCGCGCCGCGTCATCAGCCTGGCATTGCTGATATCCGGCCTCGGCGCGCTGCTGTTCGCCATGGCCGATAGCCTCTCTTTATTATACGTGGCTCGCTTCATCACCACCACAGGAATCGGTGTCATATTTGTCAGCTTGATCAAAATCCAGTCCAACTGGTTTCGGGC